>NZ_JBEAFQ010000075.1:0-53328 GCF_040062275.1 Klebsiella sp. GW_Kp182
AGCGCCGCCCCCGGGAGCAGCGCGCAGAGTGGCTGAATTTCCCGGAGGCGATGCTGCGCATCTGTCCGGACTACTGGACCACAGACGGCGGTGAACCCACACACCGGGTTGTGGGTCTACTATTCACCAGCAACAAAAAAAGCCCCATCAAGGGGCTCGACATTGCTGTGTGCTTATTATGTGGCGGGAGCCAGACCAGCCGCCGTCAGGCGACCAGTCCGGCAGCTCCCTCTGCAACCATTCGGTTATTTAGACAGCTCGGCGGTCATATGAACCTGGTTACCGGTATACGCTTCGGTAATGTGGTAAGACTGGCCCTGGTCTTTAGCAATGGCGGCGATTTTGGCTTCGGCGTTGTCCAGCGTATCAGCGGTTACGCTAACAGGCTGAGCGAAGCTAGCGAAAGAGACCAGAGACAGCATACCGGCAGCGGCAAGTAATTTTACGTTTTTCATGGTGTTTGTCCTTTTAACTTTTATGGTGGAAAGCGTTGTTGCTTTCGATGGACTTATAATAAGTCTGCTAACTATAACGCGCGTTGCAAAAAGTGCGATTTAGATCACACTTTTGTGACGGTATGATGACGAATGCCTAACTTTTAATTTTTTATTTCCAATAAAAACAAACAGATGATTTATTCTGCAGCGTCTCTTTCGCCGTAGAAAAAGATCTCAACAGCCGCGCAGTTTTCTCGCCTCGCGTGATTAATTATTTTTAATGTGAATGTATTGGGCGTTTTTTGAACAAATAAGGCGGCGATATTTCGCCCGTCAACGAAGCATTGAGCCAGGGTGAAAAGATACAGTGACCCGCACACAGATTGCGTGAGGACAATGGGATGATTGCCGTACTCTTTGAAGCCGAGGTCACTCCGGCGAGTCAGGAACGTTACTTAGCGCTGGCGGCGGAGCTGAGGCCGCTGCTGAACAATATTGACGGTTTTATTGCCATTGAGCGTTTCCAAAGCCTGACCACACCGGGGAAAATTTTGTCGCTCTCCTGGTGGCGGGATGAGGAAGCGGTGCAGGCGTGGAAACGCAACCTTTGCCATCAGGCTGCGCAGAAAGAGGGGCGGGAGAGCATTTTCGCCTGTTATCACATTCGGGTGGCTCAGGTGCTGCGCGAATACCGTGCTTAACCTGCCCATCCCCGGTACTCTGGCTGCTGTTTGTGGTTAGGGAAAATAAGCGAGGCCCTATGTTGAAACCTGTTGAGCTAATTGAAGACGATGAGTCCCTGGCCGAAGCGATGGCGGCAGTGGCGTCGGCGATGGCGGATGCCTCGCGCCTGAAGATACTGTGCGCCTTAATGGACGGCCGGGCGTGGACGGCGACCGAGCTTTCCGCCGTCGCCGATATTTCCCCTTCGACCGCCAGCGCGCATCTTAGCCGCCTGGTCAACAGCGGTTTATTAATCTGCCTTGCCCAGGGCCGGCATCGCTACTACCGCCTCGCCGGTAGCGATGTCGCCGGTTTGCTGGAGAATATGATGACCATGGCCGGCAATCGCGCGGTGGCGCTCGCAACCAGCACGCCGGTCAATTTGCGCCTGGCGCGCACCTGTTACGATCATCTGGCCGGAGAAATGGCGGTATCGCTGTATGATTTTCTGCAGCGTGAAGCGTGGATAACGCCTGACGGAACGGCGCTGACGCCCGCCGGGGAAGCGCACTTTGCGCGGCTGGGAGTGGTGGTGAAGCGCGGCTCCCGGCGCAAAGCCTGCTGCGGCTGTCTGGACTGGAGCGAACGACGCTTTCATCTTGGGGGAGCGGCGGGCGCGGCGCTGCTGCAGCACGGTCTGGAGAACGGCTGGTTTAGCACTACCGCGGGATTTCGCGAAGTGACGATTACGCCGGCAGGGTGGCGCGCTTTGTATCTGCATTTTCAACTGACGAAAAAGGGAGACTACTGACGGATTAGGATTGTTCTTTCTGTAGAGAAATAACCTTTTATGCCACTATACCCTTCATACTTCGAGTTGCTTATGTGTTGGCTGTGCTCGCTCACCCCAGTCACATAGTTATCTATGCTCCCGGGGACTAATGAGAGGCTCCTGCCTCTCACCAGAGGCCAGCCTTCGGCTGGTCAAATTCGTTCCCGACGAATTTGTCACTCCCTTGCCGCCTTTAAGCAACTCGAATTATTTAGGGTATATATTGTTATATTCCATATCGTCTTTTCCCCTTCAGTGTAAATAACAATAGCTTTGTTTCTTGCTATCAATCCCCAGTAATTAATAGTTGTGAGCTATCTGTTACATTGATTAACAGCTCGTGAACATATGTATATTTGTCAGCGAAAAATAGCATTCTTTGACGCCGACAGCCTTGACGAATTCTTTTATCGAGTTCGTTCCTGACGCCTTAAATATTGCGGCTTCCGGTCAGTCGAAGTTTCTATTAACAGTTGCAAAAGTGAGCATCGCAAATCGCTTCTGACTTTTGTGCGTATTAACTGTTTGCTCATTGATACTTAATTCACTCTGACAAGGAAATGGCAATGAAAAAGGTTCTTCTCTCTGCTGCAATGGCAACTGCGTTTTTTGGTATGGCTGCGGCAAATGCTGCTGATACCAATGTAGGCGGCGGTCAGGTTAATTTCTTCGGTAAAGTTACCGACGTATCTTGTACTGTTTCCGTAAACGGCCAGGGCAGCGATGCGAACGTTTATCTGTCACCAGTGACTTTAACGGAAGTTAAAGCTGCCGCGGCGGATACCTATCTGAAACCGAAATCTTTCACCATCGATGTTTCTGACTGCCAGGCGGCTGATGGCACCAAACAGGATGATGTGAGCAAACTGGGCGTGAACTGGACCGGCGGTAACCTGCTGGCGGGCGCAACCGCTAAACAGCAGGGCTACCTGGCTAACACCGAAGCCGCCGGCGCGCAGAATATCCAGCTGGTTCTCTCCACCGACAACGCCACCGCGCTGACCAACAAAATCATCCCGGGCGACAGCACCCAGCCTAAAGCGGCCGGTGATGCCTCTGCCGTTCAGGATGGCGCGCGCTTCACTTACTACGTCGGCTACGCGACCAGCACCCCGACCACGGTTACCACCGGTGTGGTTAACAGCTACGCGACTTACGAAATTACTTATCAGTAATATCGACTGAGAGATAAAGCCGCCTCGCGCCGGGGCGGTCTATACCCGTCATACTTCGAATGGCACAGGCGTTGGCGACGTTTGCTCACCCCAGTCACTCTCTGGCCGCCTTTCTGTAATTCGAATTATTCAGGGTATACAACAATAATAAAGCGGCCACTGCTGCCGCTTATTTTTTTATTCTGAGGTCAGCATGAAGCGTATTGCCCTTTTTTTCTGTTTCATTTTTAGTTTTGCGGCCCATGCCAATAATATTATTGTTAACGGTACCCGCTTTATTTATCCAGGAAATGAAAAAGAAATAACGGTGCAGCTCTCTAACACCGCCGACCGTCCGGCGCTGGCGCAAGCCTGGCTGGATAACGGTAATGCCGACGCGACGCCGGATACCATTACTACCCCCTTTATTATCACGCCGCCTATTTCCCGCGTTGATGCGAAAAGCGGTCAAACCCTGCGTATTAAGCTCGGCAGTAATGCAGGGCTGGCTAAAGATAAAGAGACGCTGTGGTGGCTGAACCTTCTGGAAATACCGCCGGTTGAGGCCAGCCAGAAAAACGAAGGGCAAAATATTCTGCAGCTGGCGATTCGTTCGCGCTTTAAGTTTATTTATCGCCCTGCCGGGCTAGGCAATCGCGACGCTGCGGCAGAAAAACTGGCGCTCTCCGCTAACGGCAGCAGCCTGTCCGTCAGTAACCCAACGCCCTTTTATATCACCGTAAGCCGTATCTCCCGTAACGGCGGCAAAGCGCTCAACAGCAAAACGGTCATGTTTGCCCCGCAGTCCAGCCAGACCATCGCCCTCTCTTCAGCGGTGAGCAAAGGCGAGACCCTGACCGTTAACAACATTAATGATTATGGTGCAGATGTCGCAGTGAAAGTTACCGTCAAATAAGGGAAACGATCATGAAGCAGAGGTCAATCTGCCCGGGAAGATTAAGCACGGCTATCGCGGTTGCGCTGTGCTGCTTTCCGCCATTTTCCAGCGGACAGGAAAACCCGGGAACGATCTATCAATTTAACGATGGTTTTATCGTCGGCAGTCGCGAAAAGGTCGACCTGTCGCGCTTCTCGACCAGCGCTATCAGCGAGGGCGTCTACTCCCTTGATGTCTATACCAACGGCGAATGGAAAGGGCGCTACGACCTGAAAATCACCGCCGGTAAAGACGGCAAAATGGGCGTCTGCTATACCAAAGCGATGCTGATGCAGTATGGTATTTCGCCGGAAAAATTAAATCCGCAGCTCAGCGAAAAAGAGGGCTTCTGCGGACGCCTGCAGGAGTGGCGTCACGAAGATAACGTCAAAGACACGCTGATTCAGTCCTCCCTGAGACTGGATATTGCCGTACCGCAAATCTACGAAGATCAGCGCCTGAAAAACTTTGTCAGCCCGCAATTCTGGGATAAAGGCGTTGCGGCGCTGAATTTAGGCTGGATGGCCAACGCCTGGAACAGCCATATCTCCTCGGCCAACGGTTCCGATAACAGCAGCGCGTATCTTGGCGTTAACGCGGGCCTGTCGTGGGACGGCTGGCTGCTCAAGCATATCGGTAACCTGAACTGGCAGCAGCAGCAGGGGAAAGCGCACTGGAACAGCAACCAGACCTATCTGCAGCGGCCGATTCCGCAGATTAACTCGATAGTCAGCGGCGGGCAGATTTTTACCAACGGCGAGTTCTTTGACACCATCGGCCTGCGCGGGGTTAACCTGGCGACCGATGACAATATGTTCCCCGACGGAATGCGCTCCTACGCCCCTGAAATTCGCGGCGTGGCGCAAAGCAACGCCCTGGTGACGGTGCGCCAGGGCAGCAATATTATTTATCAGACCACGGTGCCGCCGGGGCCGTTTACCCTGCAGGATGTCTATCCTTCCGGCTACGGTAGCGACCTTGAAGTGTCGGTTAAAGAGGCCGATGGTTCGGTCGAGGTATTTAGCGTACCTTACGCCTCGGTAGCGCAGCTGCTGCGTCCGGGAATGACCCGCTACGCGCTCTCCGCCGGTAAAGTCGACGATAGTTCGCTGCGTAATAAACCGATGCTCTACCAGGGAACCTGGCAGCATGGTTTAAATAACCTGTTTACCGGCTATACCGGCGTCACCGGATTTGATGACTATCAGGCGTTCCTGCTGGGGACCGGGATGAATACCGGCATCGGCGCGCTCTCATTCGACGTGACTCACTCGCGGCTGAAGAGTGATACCCTTGACGAGCACGGTCAAAGCTATCGCGCCACCTTTAACCGCATGTTTACCGAAACCCAGACCAGCATCGTGCTGGCGGCGTATCGCTACTCCACCAAAGGCTACTACAACCTGAACGACGCCCTCTACGCCGTCGATCGGGAGAAGAACTACAACAGCAACTACACCGTGTGGCGCCAGAAAAACGGGATGACCTTTACCGTCAACCAGAACCTGCCGGACGGCTGGGGCGGTTTTTATCTGAGCGGCCGGGTGGCGGATTACTGGAACCGTTCGGGAACGGAGAAGCAGTACCAGTTTAGTTACAACAACATGTACGGTCGGCTTTCGTGGTCGGTCAGCGCCCAGCGCGTCTATACCCCGGATAGCTCCGGCCACCGTCGCGACGATCGCGTGTCACTCAACTTTAGCTACCCGCTGTGGTTCGGTGAAAACCGTACGGCTAACCTGACGTCGAATACCGCGTTTAATAACTCACGCTTCGCCAGTTCGCAGATTGGCGTCAACGGTTCGCTGGATAGTGAAAACAACCTCAACTACGGCGTGTCGACCACGACCTCTACCGGCGGCCAGCACGATGTGGCGCTGAACGGCAGCTACCGTACCCCGTGGACCACGCTGAACGGCAGCTATAGCCAGGGCGAAGGCTATCGCCAGAGCGGCGTAGGCGCCAGCGGGACGCTGATCGCGCATCAGCACGGCGTTGTATTCTCGCCGGAAAGCGGCACCACCATGGCGCTGATCGAAGCGAAAGACGCCGCGGGGGCGATGTTGCCCGGCTCGCCGGGTACCCGCATCGACAGCAACGGCTACGCCATTCTGCCGTATCTGCGGCCTTACCGGATAAATTCCGTTGAAATTGACCCGAAAGGCAGCAACGACGATGTCGCCTTCGGCAGTACCGTGGCGCAGGTGGTGCCGTGGGAAGGGAGCGTGGTCAAGGTCTCCTTCGATACCACGCTGCAGAACAACGTCACTCTGCAGGCGCGTCAGGCAAACGGTCTGCCGCTACCGTTCGCCGCCACGATTTACAACCCCTCCGGGAAAGAGATCGGCGTGGTGGGCCAGGGCAGCATGATGTTTATCAGCGACGCCAGCGCGCCGAAGGCCACGGTTAAGTGGAGCGGCGGACAGTGCTCGGTGGAATTAAGTCAGGAAAAAACAAAGGAAACGCTATGTCGCTAATGAAAAAACTGACGCTTTTTATTGGCTTAATGGCGATGGGGACCACGTCGGCATGGGCGTACTGTACGCGCCTGTCGCAGCCGACGGTTAGCCTCGACATGGTTGTGGGCCGGGTGGTGGTTCCGCCGGATCTGCCGGTAGGCTCGGTGATCGTGTCCCGCGACTGGACCATGTCGGCGCCGGGCGGGGCGAGCTATAGCTGCAGCAGCGGCACTAACCGCTTTGTGGCCAAAATCGTCGCCCCCGGGGCGACCGATCTGGGAAATAAAATTTATTCCACCAACGTGCCCGGGATCGGCCTGCGGTTCAGCCGCGGCGGGGCGACGGTCAATATTATCTACCCTGACACGTTCTCCAGCTACGTCAGCCGGACCACGAATTACTCGCTGGAAGGCTCCCGCTTTACGCTGGAGGTGATTAAAACCGCGAGCGTGACCGGCAGCGGAACCCTGGCGGCAGGTAAGTACACCTCTTACGACTGGGAGAACGGTAATAACCCGATCCTCGAAACCCGCCTGAGCGCCAACGCCATCACCGTGGTATCGCCCTCATGTACCATCCTGAGCGGCAAAAATATGAACGTCGATGTCGGTACCATCAAGCGCAGCGATCTCAACGGCGTCGGCACCACCGCGGGCGGGAAGGATTTTAATATTGAGCTGCAGTGCAGCGGCGGGTTAAGCGAGTCGGGATACGCCAATATCCAGACCTCTTTCTCCGGCACGCTGGCCACCGGCACCACGGTGAGCCGAGGCGCGCTGCTGAACGAAAAATCCGGCTCCTCGTTGGCGAAAGGAATTGGTATCCAGGTCCTGAAAGAGGGCGTACCGCTGGAATTCAACAAGAAATACAGCGTCGGTACGCTGCGCACGCAAGAAACCCGATACATCACCCTGCCTCTGCATGCGCGTTTCTATCAATATGCGCCGACCACCAGTACCGGTGAGGTGGAGTCGCATATGATTTTTAACCTGACGTACGATTAATTCGGGAGGCGGGTATGCGTGATTCAGCACAATATAAAAATAGCAAACGACTCATTCAGCTGGCTCTGATCGGCGGGATGCTGATGGCCTCCCCGGCGTCGGGTTTTGAGACCAACTACGATCGAGGGCGGGTGGATTTTGCCGGGCGGGTGACGGATATCTCCTGTAGCGTGGCGCTGAACGGCGGCAACAACGCGGGGAGCGGCAGCGTCTGGCTGGCGCCGGTCAGCCTGGCCGAAGTACACGATCGCGGCGCCGGGGCATTTATGAAGCCGCAGCCTTTTACGCTGGAACTCTCGAACTGCCAGCTGCGTCACGACGGCGGCGCGGCGGATAAAGACGAGATCCGCCTGGTTAACGTCCGCTGGGTTGACGGCTTTACGGTCAATGCGGTGGGCAATGAAAATGCCGGCTATCTGCGGAATACGCGGGCGGACGGCGCCAGCCATATTTTCCTCGCGCTGTCGACCAATGATAATAATACCCTCGATAAAAGTAATAAAATCGTCCCGGCCGACCCCTTGCAAAACCGGGTGCCGCTGGTCGAAAAAGCGGTCGATGGCGGCGTATTTACCTATTACATCGGCTACGTGACCCCCGCGCCGGAAAAAGCAACCAGCGGCCCGTTGACCAGTTGGGCAACATGGGAGCTCGTTTATAATTGAAGGGGAGAGGGTATTGCGCGAGTATGACTTTTGATGCCGGAGTTATCCGGCATTTATTTATGCGGTGATATCTTCCTGGACCAATTGTTCAATGCTTACTTCCTTCCAGTAGTGTCCCTGAATAGCAAACCATTCCATGCCCTGCAACCAGGCCTTATGCGCTTCGCTTTCTACACCTTCAATAATCACATTATGGTGGTTGCGGGAAAGGAAAGTGACGAGGGCATCCATTAATGGACGACCGGAATCTTTTTGCATTAAAAGCCAGAAGAAGTCTTTATCGATTTTGACATAATCGAAATGATAGTCGCGAATAGCGTGAATACCGGCGTTGCCAGAGCCAAAATCATCGAGCCAGAGCGTAGTGCTTTGCGGGTTATTCCAGGTGGCGAGAGCATTATTCAAAAGATTATGGGAGTTCTCGGTCACTTCAAAATGGACGCAGCCGATTTGGCCGACGAGCGCTTTAATCTCCGGGCGTTGCAATACGTTAAGTATATGGTCATCAACATTAATCGTCGCCGAGATAGCATTTTGCTTAAACCACTGTTTATGTTTTTCAATAAGCGCCAGCTGTTCCATAAAAATGCTTTCGCGTAGTCCCGTATTGGCGTAGCGAAAGAAGTTTTCCGGCGATATAGACAGGCGGTCAAAGCGGCTCAGGCACTCAACGGCGACGAGCGTACCCTTAGGGGAAAACATTTTTTGAAAGACATAACGAACGGATATATCGCTACGTGATAAATTATGCCTGGAAAAAAGAGTTGCGTTCATTATCTCTCGTCAAAAATCAGGTCAGAGGTAAAGAGAGGAGAATATTATAGGTGACCTTTCTACCGATGGGAATGATTATTAATGGCTTATCGCCAATAAATTATCGGGTTTTGATTGGTCACCCACATATTTTGGTTTTAGCACTGATACATATTGACTATGCTTTTGTTCATTATGCGCGAGTTATTCATCCCGAGTTTCTTCATAATATGTACCTTATGGCTGTGGACCGTTTTATGATCAATGTCGAGAAGCACCGCAATCCTTTTACTGTTATTGCAGGCAATAATTAACTCCAGCACCTGAAGTTCCCTGGCGGTCAGCTTGCGGCGGGTGCATAGCCCCTGGCAGCCCTCGGTGGTTAAGGGCCTGCTGATGATGGCTGAGTAATCTGCCAGCGAGGATTTTTCGGTCAGAATCAACAGGTTTTCTAGATCAAGCAGCTCCCGGAACAGGCTGGACAGCTCGCTTTTGACGATCAGCACCAGCAGCGCGCAATGCGCCAGGCGCTTGCGCAAAGTGTTCAGTAATGCGACCGTTGTGGCCGCAGAGATATCTTTATGGATGATATTGATAATAACGGTCGCTGCCGGTGAGGCGCTGACCCCTTTCACAATATCCTGAAATTTCAGGGTGGTGATATCCCTGGCGCGATCAATCATATAATCATGGATTGATTGCCCGATGATATTGTCATCAGTGTAAAGTAATATACTGTCCAATGGTTCAGACTCTCTTTTTTCTCTTGGCTTCCATAATCAAGTCGAGCAGCACTTTCTCTATTCGCTTCTTGTTATCAAGATGGCGAAATTTAAACTGACAAGAAATCTGGTAGTAGCTATCTGACTTCTCGTTATCATCTAAAGTCACCATAACAACATTTTTTATAACTAAATCTACGGTGATTTCGCCATATTCAGCGAGGGCGAGGATAGCGTTCTTGAGGATGGCGTTATGGCTGAGGAATTTCAGATTGGGGCTCCTGGTCATCAGCGCGCAACCGCCGTCCGAAATGTCTTTGATTTCGAATAGATAGTTTTCTCCGTTTTTGTGTCGGCCGTGACAGAAGAATTCGTGCTCGTGGCGCAGACGAAATCGGGGATCGCGCCGGCGTTGTATCACCTGGATACATTCCGGTAAGGTAAAGGCGACCTTCCTGCATTTCCCTTCGCCGCCGGCATAGCTTTTCTTTAGCGTAGAGCAAAACTCGATTTTCCCTGAATCGCTATGCAGAATAAATTTAACTTTATGCCCCGCGGGGATTTTGCTGGTGGTGGAGATATGAAACTCGGCAAAATCTACCCGCGTTAGCTGGGTAATAGTGCTTTTGTTATTAACAAAAACTTCTATCTCCGCCTGCTTTCGGAGCTCTTCCCTGAAAATAGCAATGATTTCATACTTACTCGTCTTTATCGTTCCCTCTGTCATGTGAAATCCTTGTAAATTGTTATTGTGTGTGGTTGATTTTTTATATAGCAATACAAACATTCTGATTGTGTTAACCAGATGTTTTTATGAGCATTTGATGTTGTTAGCTATCTTTGCAGCTAAATTGATTTGTATAAACTTTGAATGAGATATTGTTTTTCCTGTAATCAAGAGTTCGAAAATTTTGGCGAGACAAAAACGACAGAAGCCTCCAATTAGGAGGCCAGTCGAAAAAGTTTAAATCTATGCTTTGCATAGGGTTATCCGTAAGAGAATAAAGCAGATAACGCCTAATTTGTAGGATGTATAGTGCCAGTGGCGTTAAGGTAATTCCAGGCAAATATTGAGGAGAAGGCTTCTGCGAATATCGATCCGCAGAAGCCTGAAATCAGGAGTGGGGCTGGAGATTATCCAGAATGGCTAACGCTTCTGGTGGAAGCGTTAATTGCGCGGCGGCAAGATTCTCGTGCAGATGCTGTAGCGAGGAGGTACCCGGAATGAGCAGGATATTCGGCGAGCGCTGGAGTAGCCAGGCCAGCGCCACCTGCATCGGCGTGGCGTCAAGCGAAGCGGCGACTTCGTTAAGCTCCCGGGCCTGAAGCGGGGTAAAACCGCCGAGGGGGAAAAAGGGCACCCAGGCGATATTTTGCGCCGCCAGCTCGTCGATCAGCGGATCGTCCTGACGGTTCGCCACGTTATATTGGTTCTGAACGCAGACGATTGGCGTCAGTTTTTGCGCATCGCTCACCTGTCTGGCGGTGACGTTACTCAGCCCGATATGGCGAATCAAACCGCGTTCTTTCAGCTCCAGAAGGGTGGTTAAGGGCCCCTCCAGCGAACCTTCAACCGGGCCATGCGTGCCGAGCATACTGCGCAGGTTCACCACCTCAAGCACGTCGAGGCCCAGATTGCGCAGATTGTCCTCCACCGCCGCAGTGAGCTCCGCGGGCGACATCGCGGGCAGCCAGTTGCCTTTATCGTCGCGGCGAGCGCTGACTTTGGTCACGATGCACAGATCGGCGGAATAGGGATGCAGCGCCTGGCGAATGAGCTGATTAGTCACGTGTGGACCGTAAAAATCGGAGGTATCAATATGATTGACGCCCGACTCGACCGCTTCCTGCAGTACGCGGATAGCGGTTTGCGGATCTTTTGGCGGGCCGAAAACGCCGGGCCCCGCAAGCTGCATCGCCCCGTATCCCAGACGATAAACCTGACGATCGCCTAACGTCGCAGTACCGGATAATTTTACGCTGGACATATAAACCCCTGCTTTCCTGGTGTGCAAGGGATAAGTGTATGTCCGTCAGGGAGATTGGTGGGGGGAGAATGTTGGCAGAACGTGCGGCGAGGAAAAGACTCGCCGCACGGAGAGGATTAGCTAAAAAACATCACCGACACGCAGAGTAAACCGACAACCAGGGTAATAAAGCTACCCACCGAGCGGTAGGGCTTCAGCGCCGGAATAAGATACGTGGAGAGGGTTGGCATGATGAACAGGATCATCGCAATAAGCGGGCCGCTGACGGCGTAAATCATTGAGATAGCGTTGGGATTGATAAAGCACACCACGAAGGTCAGCGTCGAAACCAGCAGGATCGACATCGCCCGGTTAAACGCGCGGCTTTTACGAATCCCCGCCTGGGCGAGGGACGTTTTGACGATTTCACTGGCCCCTTCAATCACGCCAAAATAGGTGCCAAGGAACGATTTCGACATCGCCACCACCGCCACAATAATCCCGGTGATCGCCAGCCACGCCGGCGACCCCGGCATCATCGACAGGGCGGAAAGAATCGTGACCCCTTGATGGCGGGCGGTTTCAATATAGCTCGCCGGTATCGACAGCAGGCAGCTGAAGACGAAAAACAGCACGCTGGCGCAGATGAGGGTGTAGGCCACCTTCATGATTTTTTTGCATTTACCCATGGCCTGCTCGCCGTATTTCTCCTGCTGATCGATAGCAAAAGTCGATATGATCGGCGTATGGCTAAAAGCGAAAACCATCACGGGAATCGAGATCCAGATTTGGTGGAACGTGTGCGGGGTCAGCTGCATCTGGCTGGTCAGATAAGCCGGCTGCCAGCTCCCCATTAAATAGATGGAGAGGAACAGGAAACAGGCGATCAGCGGGAAGACTAAAAAGCCCATGACTTTAATCGTGACGTGGCGGCCCATTAAAAAGATCAGATTCAGCACCAGCACCACGCCCAGGCTAAGCAGCGCCCTGACCTGAGAAGTGATGGGCACATGTCTGGAGAGCTGCTCCGCGAGCGAGTTCGTAATGGCGACGGCGTAGATCAGCACCACCACGAAAAAGGCGAGGAAATAGAGGCCGGTAATCAGGCTACCGATCTTTTTACCGTAATAGTGATTAACGGCGCCGGTGATCCCTGCGCCCGGGGCGATGTTGGCGGAGAGAATAAACTGGCTCAGCGCTTTATGCGGCCAGTAGGTTAACGGCCAGGCGACCAGCGCGGTGATGAACAGAACGATAGCGCCCGCGGATCCCAGTTGGATCGGCAAGAATAACGTGCCAGCGCCTACAGCAGTGCCATATAAGGCGAAACTCCAGAGAGTTTCTTCTTTAGACCAAATTTTAGACATTATGCGACTTTATCAACCAGAAAACGAACAAAAAGGAGTGCAATTTATCACATTTATGGATGAGCTGTGGCGATAGTTTCTGGCGCAGAAATGAAGCGGCGGAGCGCCCGTTACCGGCCGGGCGCTTTGCTAAAGATTACTGGCGGGCGGCGATCCGCTGCTGGCGAACCTTGATGACCCGCTCGCGCAGCATATCCCAGACCCAGTTAAAGGCCATGGTGTAGGGCAGGAAGAACAGCATAAAGCCGATTTCCAGCATAAACGCCTGCATCAGCGAAACGCCCAGCACCAGCGCGACCATCGTGACGCCGATAATAATAAAGCCTGATTCGAAGCCGATCGCGTGCAGCGCGCGGACCCGCAGGGTACGGACGACCCGGGTTACCGGCCACAGCCGGTCGAAGAGGGCGTTATAGATAATGTTCCAGACCATCGCCAGCGTCGCGAGCAGGATACTGAGCCCGCCCATTTCAACGACCGAACGCTGCATGAGCCATGCGGCGGTTGGGGCGAGGATCAGCGTCGCCAGTCCTTCAAAGCTTATCGCGTGGATTACCCGTTCCGTCAGCGTTTTGCGCTGGGCGTTGACTTGTTGCATGGCTTGTTGCCTCCGGTCTTTATATGAAATTACCCGGCATTTTATGGATAAATATGATAAACAAAAGATAGTATCCATCGATAAAGTAGATAGTTCATGCGCTATTCTCCCGAAGCTTTAACCGCGTTTGTCGAATCCGTGGCCTGCGGTTCATTCTCTGCCGCGGCGCGGCGGCTGCGCAAAAGCCAGTCCACCATCAGCACCGCAATCGCCAACCTGGAAGCCGATCTTGGCGTGACGTTGTTCGATCGCACCTCCAGACAGCCGACGCTCACGCCGCAGGGCGAACAGGTGTTGAGCTACGTGAAGGCGATTCTGGCGGCCAGCGACAGGCTGGATGAGCTGGCCATTTCGCTGTCTGGCAACACCGAAGCGCGTCTGACCTTTGTGCTCTCCGATACGCTGCATCCCGATGTGCTGGAAGATCTGCTGGCGCAGTTCGATCGTCGTTTTCCGCACACCGAATTTGAGTGTCTGATTGGCGAAGACGACGACGTTATCGATCTGCTGCAAAAGGAGCGGGCGCAGGTGGGGCTGATTGAGGCCAGGGACAGCTACCCGACAGAGATAGGCAGTATCCGGCTGCCGATGCAAACCGAAATGGCTATCTTCGTGGCGCCCCGGCACCCGCTGGCGGCCCAGGGCAGCGTCACCCGCGACGAGCTGTTCAGCTGGCGCGAGCTGCGCCTGAGCACCTATCTGGAAAATACGGCGGAACCGGCGCGCGGTCTGGTATGGTCGGCGCCTAACTATCTGCTGCTGTTCAGCATGGCGGCGCAGGGGTTGGGATGGTGTATTTTGCCCAGCGCGCTGGTGGAGGAGTTCGCCGGGAGCGGAAGCCTGGTGGCGCTGGATATTGCCGGCTGGCCGCGGATGATCTCCACCGATTTGCTGTGGAATAAAAAGGCGCCGCCGGGAGAAGCGGGAAGCTGGCTGCGTCAGCATCTGCAGGGGCACGGGCGCGAATAGGGGCCATTTTTGCCATCGCCGACGATCTTTGTGATTCCCCTCACTTTTTTTAAACAATTGCGAAAATTTTTGATAACAATTCACTACTATGATGCTGTTTCTTTGCGCAGAGGCGGAGCAGAGGTAGAGGATGAAAGATGTCGTAATCGTCGGCGCGTTGCGAACGCCAATCGGCTGTTTTCAGGGCGCGCTGTCGCGTCATTCGGCGGTGGAGCTGGGCAGCGTGGTGGTGAAGGCGCTTGTTGAGCGCAGCGGCGTCGATCCGCAAAGTATTGATGAGGTGATCCTCGGCCAGGTGCTGACGGCAGGAACCGGACAGAATCCGGCGCGTCAGTCGGCGATCCGCGGCGGGCTGCCTAATACCGTTTCTGCTATTACCATCAACGACGTCTGCGGTTCCGGACTGAAGGCGCTGCACCTGGCGACCCAGGCGATTCAGTGCGGCGAAGCGGACGTGGTGATCGCCGGCGGGCAGGAGAATATGAGCCGCGCCCCGCACGTGCTGACCGACAGCCGTACCGGCGCCCAGTTGGGCAATAGCCAGCTTATCGACAGCCTTGTCCACGATGGCCTGTGGGATGCGTTTAACGACTACCATATGGGCGTGACGGCGGAGAACCTGGCGCGCGAGTATGGCATCAGCCGTGAACTGCAGGATGCGTGGGCGCTCAGCTCGCAGCACAAAGCGCGGCGGGCGATTGATTCCGGGCGCTTTCGCGATGAAATCGTGCCGGTGACCAGCGAACTCAACGGTATTCCGCGCCTGGTGGATACCGATGAGCAGCCGCGCGTCGACCCCAGCGCAGAAGCGCTGGCCAGCCTGCTGCCGACCTTTGACCAGCAGGGCTCGGTCACCGCCGGCAATGCCTCAAGCATTAACGATGGCGCGGCGGCGGTGATGATGATGAGCGAAGCTAAAGCCGAGGAGCTGGGGCTGCCGATTCTGGCGCGGATCCGCGCTTTTGCCAGCGTGGGCGTCGATCCGGCGCTGATGGGGATCGCGCCGGTCCATGCCACCCGTCGCTGCCTTGAACGCGCGGGCTGGAAGCTGGATGAAGTCGATCTTATCGAAGCCAACGAAGCCTTTGCCGCTCAGGCCATTTCGGTGGGCAGGGTACTGGAATGGGACGAGCGGCGGGTGAACGTGAACGGCGGCGCCATTGCGCTGGGCCACCCGATTGGCGCTTCCGGCTGCCGCATTCTGGTTTCCCTGGTGCACGAGATGATTAAACGCGATGCCCGCAAAGGGCTGGCCACGCTATGCATCGGCGGCGGCCAGGGCGTGGCGCTGGCGGTTGAACGCGAATAAGCCCTTTCTGATATATACGTTAACTGAGCCTCCCTGTGGAGGCTTTTTTTTGCTTCCCGCCAGGCGTTACCTACCCAAAAACTCCTTTCTGACGCGCTATTTTGTTGAGCGTTGTCACGTCTTTCTGTGCCACCTTTTTTGAAACAAATATTTACGATCGCGATCACTAAAACATTATTGCCTAAAAAATAAAATACGGTTTTATAAAAACGAAACGATATTTTAATTATGAGGGGTAATTTATGTTCGCAAGATCTCTGGCCCTTGCTGCACTCTGTGGCATGTCTTTCGCGGCTTCAGCCGTCACGGTAGATTTACGTCACGAATTCATTGACGGCGGCAAATCGGATAAGAGCAACGCCGACCGCGTCTCCGTCTCCCATCGTTTCGCTAACGGCTTTGGCTTCTCCGTTGAGGCGAAGTGGAAGTCGGGCGGCGATAACACCAGCCAGCCTTATTCAGATTTCGTCGGTAATGGTCATGAAGAGAGCATTACCTGGCAGTGGAAGGCGAATAAAAACTTCTCGGTCACGCCGGGGTTCAATATTGAAAGTAACGATAGCCGCTCGATCTACAAGCCAAACCTGCGCGTGCAGTACAGCTTCGATAATGGCTTCTACGTCGCCGCCCGCTATCGTTACGACTATACCCGCTACCCGGCGAATGCAGGGAAAGATGATGACAAAGTTAACCGCGGCGATGCGTGGGCCGGTTACGTCTTCGGTGACTGGCGTACGGAGCTGAACTACGTTTATGCGCGCAGTACCGAAGGGGTTAAGCGCAACGACAACAAACCGTACTCGCAGGAGTACAACCTCAAGGTTGCCTACAAGCTGGATAAAAACTGGGCACCGTACGGCGAGCTCGGCAACGTTGGCGTCAACGATCGCAGCGACCGCCAGACCCGTTTCCGCGTAGGTGTTGCCTACTCGTTCTAACTTAAAAAATGTCCTCATCGTTTACCCCGGAGCGGTCAGCCGGGGTTTTCCTTTGGTATTAATCCCTCTTCCCGGAGCGGCGCAATGCGCCCCATCGGCACGGAATGTAGCCCGGATAAGCGCAGCGCGATCCGGGGAAAACGCCGGGCATAAAAAAGCCCTCCGAAAGGAGGGCAAGGCCAGTTACAGAAACACTAACTCAAACAGTGGCTAACGCTATGCCTTCAGCATCTCAGGCTGGGGCGGCAGCTTCGCGATATACACGGCAGGTTTGCCGTCTTTATCGGAGCTGAACAAAATGGCGCTATCGTCCGGCGTAAAGGACGGGTGCGGGTGGGTAACCTGGCGACTATTGGCCACGGTTGCCCAGGAGGTATCGTGACGCGCAACGCGGAAATAGGCCTGCTTCGCGACATCGAAAGCGTACAGATACGGGTCGTTATCAATGGTGTAGCCGCTGGTGTCTTTGACGTCCACCGGGGTACCGGAACCATCGCCAACCAGCATCGTGCCGTCAAAGTTACTCATCAGATGCGAACAGGCGGGCATCTGCATCACCGCTTCATTAACGCCGGTATCCGGGTTGAAGCTGTAAATTGTCCGGCCCTGCTGGCCCTTCAGATAAGAGACGTACACCAGCGCGGAGCCGTTCGGTACCCAGAATTCGTGGGTGCAGCTTTCGCCTTCCGCATGCGCTTTGACTTTACGCACGTTGCTACCGTCTTCATTTACCATCCACATCCGCGCATCGACCAGGTCATGCGGCCCTTCATGGCAGAAGGCGACGGTATGGTCATCAAACGGACGATAAATCGGATGGCCCAGCCATTTCTTCTCTTCGTGGATCACGCTGCTTTCGCCGGTTTGCAGGTCGACGCGCAGCAGGCGGCAGTGGGGGCCTTTGTGGAAGAAATCGTGGAAAATCTGCCAGTCGTTGAGCGGCGTCCAGTCGCTTTTGGCAATCTCGATGCCAACCAGTTTGGTGCAATCGCTGTTGGCCACCCAGGTACCGTAGCCCACCCAGTCATCGGCGACGCGATACACTTCACGCTCTTGCAGCGTGGTGAGGTTAACCTCCAGCAGCGTACGGTCGTTCTTCACGTAATAAAGGGATTTATCATCCGGAGAAAGGAAACCACCAAACGTGTTATCACCGGCGCCTTCCGTTAGCTGCACCGCCTCGGCCTTTGCGAGGTCCAGCAGATAGTAGTTCCAGTTGCCGTCGAATTCGCCGGCAAACAGCAGGTGGCTGCCATCGTTAAAAAAACACTTCTGATAGAAATAGTTACGATGACAGGTTACTTCCGGTGGGGTTAAGCGGGTGATCTCCGCGCCGGTGTCCGGATCGCGGCTGACGTCATAATTCAGTTTAACCCGCATGCCTTTAGCCATGATGTACTCCTTTTCCTTCCTGAGATGTCGCCCGCCTGCGTTGACCGGCCAGTGGAAGTAGATTTAAAAGATGGGTGTTAATTTATCAAAACATCGTTTCATTATTTGTGATGACGGACGCAATTCGCAACAACTTCTTGCTATAGATCGCCTTTTTTTGCTGACAGTACGGCCGGTATCCCCGCGCTCTTTGTTTTCTTGCCGTTTTTTTTCGATCCGCCGTCTTTTTTTAAAGTTTGAATAACTCATTGTATTTTATTGAATTAAATAGGAGTTTCACGGTTTATCAATCACCGCTTCGTGATCTGTTTTGCATTTTTAACATTTAACACTCTTAAAATTGAAACGATGTTTTAATAATAATTGAAAATGACTTTAGCCGGGGCTAAGATGTGCTCACTGTAAAACGGAACTCTGTTTTATTTTTAGAAGGGGCAATCCCTGCGAGTTCTTCAAACCATAAGGGTCTGCACAAGCCGCAGGCTGGACTATCAGAACCTTGCCTGTACCTACACAGGCTCTGAAAGATTAAGGAACCAAGTATGATTCTCGACGCATTCTCCCTGCAGGGCAAAGTAGCCGTGGTGAGCGGTTGTGATACGGGTCTGGGCCAGGGCATGGCGGTGGGCCTGGCGGAAGCCGGTTGCGATATCGTGGGTATCAATATTGTTGAACCGACGGAAACTATTGAGCGCGTCACGGCGCTGGGCCGTCGTTTTCTCAGCCTGACCGCCGATCTGCGCCAGATTGACGGTATCCCGCAGCTGCTGGAGCGCGCGGTGGCGGAGTTCGGCCATATCGACATCCTGGTTAACAACGCCGGCCTGATTCGTCGCGAAGACGCGATCGAATTCAGCGAGAAAAACTGGGACGACGTGATGAACCTGAACATTAAGAGCGTGTTCTTTATGTCTCAGGCGGCGGCGAAGCACTTTATTGCCCAGGGTACCGGCGGCAAGATTATCAATATTGCCTCGATGCTCTCTTTCCAGGGCGGGATCCGCGTACCTTCCTACACGGCGTCAAAAAGCGCGGTGATGGGCGTGACTCGTCTGCTGGCGAACGAGTGGGCGAAGCACGGCATCAACGTCAACGCGCTGGCGCCGGGCTATATGGCGACCAACAATACCCAGCAGCTGCGCGCCGACGAACAGCGCAGCAGCGAGATCCTCGACCGTATCCCGGCGGGACGCTGGGGTCTGCCGAGCGACCTGATGGGGCCGGTGGTCTTCCTGGCCTCCAGCGCTTCTGACTACATCAATGGCTACACCGTCGCGGTGGATGGCGGCTGGCTAGCGCGCTAATATTTGCCGCGTTATCAGCGCAAAATAGAACCCTGCTTCGGCAGGGTTTTTTTATGTCTGAATAACAATTGTCCATATGATGAAACTGAAATAGTCCATATGGTTTATTTGTTTTTGAGGTAAGTATCTATATGTAACAGGGGTTGTTGAAGATGAAATGCTTATTTTCTGCTCTTATGAAAGTTGAATGTCCATCACAAAACCATTGCCTGTAGCAACTTAATCCATATCTTTGGCGTGTCCTGCCTGACACCTTACGCCGCCGATCCCGTAGTTTCATCGTATGTCTTACTTCGTCTGGCAGGAAAAAAATGACCACTCTCAGTCACGACTCTACAACCATGCCGCGTACGCAGCGCGATACCCGGCGCATGAATCAGTTTGTCTCCATTGCCGCCGCGGTGGCAGGATTGCTGTTTGGCCTCGATATCGGGGTGATTGCCGGGGCGCTGCCCTTTATTACCGACCATTTTGTTTTATCCAGCCGCCTGCAGGAGTGGGTGGTGAGCAGCATGATGCTGGGAGCCGCCATCGGCGCGTTATTTAACGGCTGGCTCTCTTTCCGCCTCGGGCGCAAATACAGCCTGATGGTGGGGGCGGTGCTGTTCGTTGCCGGCTCCGTGGGCTCCGCGTTTGCGACCAGCGTCGAAATGCTGCTGGTGGCAAGGATCGTTCTCGGGGTCGCCGTGGGGATCGCCTCTTATACCGCGCCGCTGTACCTGTCGGAAATGGCGAGCGAAAACGTGCGCGGCAAGATGATCAGTATGTATCAGCTGATGGTGACGCTGGGTATCGTGATGGCGTTTCTCTCCGACACCGCGTTCAGCTATAGCGGCAACTGGCGGGCGATGCTTGGCGTACTGGCGCTGCCGGCGGTGGTGCTGATTATTCTGGTGATCTTCCTGCCGAACAGCCCGCGCTGGCTGGCGGAAAAAGGGCGTCACGTGGAAGCGGAAGAGGTGCTGCGGATGCTGCGCGACACGTCAGAAAAAGCCCGTGACGAGCTCAACGAGATCCGCGAAAGCCTGAAGCTGAAGCAGGGCGGCTGGGCGCTGTTTAAGGTCAACCGCAACGTGCGGCGGGCGGTATTCCTCGGCATGCTGTTGCAGGCGATGCAGCAGTTTACCGGTATGAATATCATCATGTACTACGCGCCGCGCATCTTTAAAATGGCGGGCTTCACCACCACCGAACAGCAGATGGTCGCGACCCTGGTGGTTGGCCTGACCTTTATGTTCGCTACCTTTATCGCCGTCTTTACCGTCGATAAGGCCGGACGTAAGCCGGCGCTGAAAATCGGTTTTAGCGTGATGGCCATCGGCACGCTGGTGCTGGGCTACTGTCTGATGCAGTTTGATAACGGCACCGCCTCCAGCGGTCTCTCCTGGCTGTCGGTGGGGATGACCATGATGTGTATTGCCGGCTATGCGATGAGCGCCGCGCCGGTGGTGTGGATCCTGTGTTCGGAAATTCAGCCGCTGAAGTGCCGCGATTTCGGTATCACCTGCTCAACCACCACCAACTGGGTGTCGAACATGATTATCGGCGCGACCTTCCTGACGCTGCTGGACGCGATCGGCGCGGCAGGAACCTTCTGGCTTTACACCGCGCTGAACGTCGCCTTTATCGGCGTGACGTTCTGGCTGATCCCGGAAACCAAAAACGTCACCCTGGAGCATATTGAACGCAGGCTGATGTCCGGCGAGAAGCTGCGCAATATCGGCAATTAATTACAACGACTCGCGCGGCAGCCACGGGCTGGTTACTTTCACCGTCTCCCGATGGCTGTCGCCGTTAATAATGTGCTGGGCGCTCAGGCGCCCGATATCATAGTGCGGTAGCTGCACCGTTGAGAGCGACGGGAAAAACAGATCGCCAATCCCCACCATATTGTCATAACCCACCACCGCCACATCCTGCGGAATGCGCAGCCCGCGCGCCAGCAGCGTCTGATAGACCATAAACGCGATGCGGTCGTTGCCGCAAATCACCGAGTCGAACTGCGGCTTGCGCTGTTGAATATGGGCCAGCACGACAGCGGGAATATCGCGATAGTGCTCATCGCCGTAGGCCATATAGCAGTGAGCGAGCGTATCCGGGTCAACACCCGCTTCCCGGCAGGCGCGTTCCAGCCCCTGACGGCGGCGGACGGTCGCCAGATGATTCGCCGGCAGATGCAGGCACAGCGGCCGGCGATAGCCCGCGGCCAGTAGAGCCTGCACCGCCGTATACTGACCCTGTTCGTCGTCCGGGATATAGCTGGCCACCGGGTCGTGCAGGCTTTCGCAGTTGGCCAGCACGCAGGGGAGGGTTAACAGCTTGGCCGGTAGCGGTACCTGACGCAGACCCATCGTGGTGTAGATAATGCCGTCCGGACGATGGGAGAGCAGCAGGTCGACGATAGCGTCCGGGCTATCGTCAGAGAACATGTTGACCACGAAGCTGTTCCAGCCGTGCGCTCGCGCGGTCTCTTCGATGGAGAGCGTAATCTCCACCGAAAACGGCGTGGTGACGGTATCCAGCGCCAGTACACCGATGGTGTTTGGCGTCGCGTGAGCGCCGCGGATTTTCTTCGCCGACAGGTCGGGGACGTAGTTGGTCTCTTCGATAGCCGCCTGGACCCGAGCCAGGGTCTCCGGCTTGAGCCTTTCCGGGCTATTAAGCGCCCGGGAGACCGTCATTAGCGAGACATTCGCCAGCTTTGCTACATCCTTCAGAGATGCCATATTAAGTGCTCCACCCTTGCCGCCAGCAGCGGGGTCAACTAAGTTACTGATGTAAAAGGATCATACAATATTCTATCGTACACGTAGCGCGAGCGAAGAAGATGAATATTTGATCGAGATCTCATCTCCTTTATGTTAACGTTAACTTTTGTGATTAACATCATGAATCGCAACAAAACGAAGTGAGTTTCGCTTTTTGTTAACGTTACCATAATAGCATTACTCCAACATGAGAATGTCATGATGAAAGCGCATCACTCTCACAGCTATCCGTTACTCAGTGCGTTACTCTTTTTCTTTTTCGTGACCTGGTCCTCTTCAGGTTCGCTGCTCTCTATCTGGCTACATCAGGAAGTGGGACTTAAGCCGGGGGATACGGGAATTATCTTCTCAGTGCTTTCCGTCTCCGCGCTTTTCGCCCAGGTGTGCTACGGCTTTATTCAGGACAAACTCGGCCTGCGTAAAAATTTGCTCTGGTACATCACCGTACTGCTGATCCTCTCCGGCCCGGCCTATATGGCGTTTGGCTACCTCCTCAAAATTAACGTCTTACTCGGCAGCATCTTCGGCGGGATTTATATCGGACTGACCTTTAACGGCGGTATCGGCGTGCTGGAATCCTACACCGAGCGCGTCGCGCGCCAGAGCCAGTTTGAATTCGGCAAGGCGCGGATGTGGGGCTCGCTGGGCTGGGCGGTGGCGACCTTCTTCGCCGGTTTGTTGTTCAACATTAACCCGCACTTAAACTTCGCGGTGGCCAGCTGCTCCGGACTGGTCTTTTTTTTCCTACTGGCGCGACTGCGGGTCTCTTCCGCGCCGCATGCCATGCAGGAGGCGGTATCCGGCGGTAAAGTCACGCTGGAAGACGCCCTGCGTCTGCTGACCCTGCCGCGCTTTTGGGCGTTGGTCTTCTTCGTCATCGGCACCTGTATCTACGGCGTTTATGACCAGCAGTTCCCGGTCTACTTCTCTTCCCAGTTCCCGACCCTGCAGGAAGGCAACGCGATGTACGGCTACCTGAACTCGTTCCAGGTGTTCCTGGAAGCCGCCGGTATGTTCTGCGCACCGTGGCTGGTTAACCGCGTCGGCGCGAAAAACGGCCTGATCTTCGCCGGAATGGTGATGGCCATGCGTATGGTGGCTTCCGGGCTGGTGGAGGGGCCGCTGCTGATCTCCATCACCAAGCTGCTCCACGCCGTCGAACTGCCGATACTGCTGGTATCTATCTTTAAATACAACAGCTTAAACTTCGACAAGCGTCTTTCATCCACGCTGTATCTGGTCGGCTTTGCCTGCACCAGCTCGGTTATCGCGACGGTTCTGTCGCCGCTCGCTGGCTATAGCTATGAGAAATACGGCTTCGCCCAGTCCTATCTGATTATGGGACTGCTGGTGTTCTGCACCACCTTTATCTCCATCTTCTTGTTGCGCTCCAGTAAGTCCTCTTCGGACCCGCTAATGCCGCAAACTTCCGCTATCTGAATCAAAAGAGTAATGAATATGACGTATTCAATTTCCCGGGCTGAGCAAGAACTGCAGGCTAAACATGAACAGCTGAACCTGCGCTGGTATCCGCGCTATCACCTGGCCGCCCGTGCGGGCTGGATCAACGATCCCAATGGCCTGGTCTGGTTTGACGGCTGGTACCACGCGTTTTACCAGCACCATCCGTACTCCACCAAATGGGGGCCGATGCACTGGGGCCACGCGCGCAGTAAAGATCTGGTGCACTGGGAGCATCTGCCGGTGGCGCTGGCCCCGGAAGGCCCGGAGGATAAAGACGGCTGCTTCTCCGGCTCCGCGGTGGTGGATGGCGATACGCTGGCATTGATTTATACCGGGCATAAATTTCATGGCGATCCCAGCGATGAAGCCAACCTTTATCAGGTGCAATGTCTGGCTACCAGCCGCGACGGCATTCACTTCGAGCGCCAGGGGATCGTGGTCGACACTCCGCCGGGCATGCACCATTTCCGCGACCCGAAAGTGTGGCGAGAAGGGGACAGCTGGTACATGATCGTTGGCGCTCGCGATGGCGACACCGGCCAGGTGCGGCTGTATCGTTCAGCCGATCTGCGCCAGTGGCAGGATGCTGGCGTCCTCGATGAGGCGGAAAAAGAGATGGGCTACATGTGGGAATGCCCGGACTTCTTCGCCCTCAACGGCAAGCATATTCTGATGTTCTCTCCGCAGGGGCTGGCGGCTAAAGGCTATCAAAACCGCAACCTGTTCCAGAGCGGCTATCTGCTCGGTGAATGGCGGCCGGGGCAGGCGTTTGTGCGTGAGGGCGAGTTTGTGGAAATGGATCACGGCCACGACTTTTATGCCCCGCAAAGCTTCCTCACTCCCGACGGCCGCCGCATTGTCATCGGCTGGCTGGATATGTGGGAGTCGCCGCTGCCGGAGCAGCAGGACGGCTGGGCAGGCATGCTGTCGCTGCCGCGTGAACTGAGCCTGAGCGCGGATAATCGACTGCAGATGCGTCCGGCGAAAGAGGTCGAGAGCATGCGCGGCGCCAGCTTCCCGTGGCCGGTGACGACCCTGAAAAACCAGCAGACCACGATGGTGGAGAACTGCGAAGCGATGGAGGTGATCCTGCACTGGGATGGCCTGAACAGCAGCGCCGAGCAGTATGGCCTGAGCTTCGGCGAAGGTTTGCGCGTTTACGTGGATGCGCAGATGCAGCGCCTGGTGCTCGAGCGGCACTATCCGCAGCATGGCCTGTGCGGCACCCGCAGCGTCCCGTTGAATGAAGGCGCCGATCTGAAGCTAAGGATATTCTTCGATAGCTCTTCCGTCGAAGTGTTTGTTAATGATGGCGAGGCCTGTCTTAGCAGTCGTATATATCCGGATGCCGAACGTCGCGAATTGGCTTTATTTGCCTGGAGCGGTTCGGCTTATTTAACCGAAGCCGGCGCCTGGCAGCTGGAATAAGTTTTACTGAATGGTTGTTAATAACCCGTCTTCGACGGTGGACGGGTTATTATTGTCGAGCTTTACCCATAAATAAAAAATACTATTTAACTAAATAATAAAGGGTTATTCCGATGAATAAAATCTGGGTCGGGTGTGTTCTGACGTCTTTATTTACCCCTCTGGCTAATGCACAGGCGCCGCTATCCCTTGAGGAGCGGCTGGCGCAAATGGAACAACGGCTAAAGGCGACAGAGCAGCGGGCGGCCAGCGCGGAGGCGGAAATCCGCGCGCTAAAAAAACAGGAGGCACAAGCGACGACGGTGGCCAGCGCCGCACCGGCTAAACCCGCTTTACAACTTAATGATTATGGTGAATTAAAATTCTATGGCGACGTTGAGTTTAATATGGACGGCGCCAGCCGCACCGGTAGCCTGACGTCGGTGAAAACCAGCGCCAATAAAAACTGGGCGCCGGGAGATAAAGAGCGCTGGGATATTAACGGCCGTATTCTTCTGGGCTTTGATGGATTACGCAAAGGGGCTAACGGTAAATATGCCGGATTCAGCGTGCAGCCGCTGGCGTATATGAACGGTAAAATGAATCTTGATGATGCGGCCTTTTTCTTTGGTCAGCAGGATGACTGGAAAATTAAAATCGGTCGCTTCGAAGCCTACGATATGTTCCCGCTAAATCAGGATACGTTTGTTGAATATTCCGGCAACACGGCGAACGATCTGTATAGCGACGGCTACGGCTATATTTATATGATGAAAGAGGGGCGCGGACGCAGCAGCAGCGGCGGCAACTTCCTGCTGAGTAAAAATCTCGATAACTGGTATTTTGAGGTGAATACGCTGGTGGAGGACGGCAGCTCGCTGTTCGTGGACCAGAATTATCACGGCAACGCGCTGGATAACCGTAAAAATGTGGTTTACGTGCGTCCGGTCGCGGCCTGGCAATCCGGCGCCTGGTCGGTGGCGGCAGCGATGGAGAGTAACCTCGTTAATAATGCTTACGGTTATGAGAATCAGAATGGACGTTGGGTCGATCAGTCCAGCCGCACCGGCTACGGCATGACGATGAGCTGGAACACGCTGAAAACCGATGCCGAGGACGGGGCGGTGGTGAACTTAAGCACCGCGTATCTGGACGCGGCGGATGAAAAGGATTTCAGCGCCGGTATCAATGCGTTATGGCATCGCGTGGAGCTGGGCTATATCTATGCGCATAACAAAATCGACCAGTTTAATATGTCCGGCGTCAACGCGGAGTGCGATAGCGACTGCGCGATTCTGGCGCCGGGGCGCTACGACATTCACACCATTCATACCTCATGGCATCTGCCGAATATTATGGATATGCCGAACTTTAATATTTATCTCGGGGCCTATGCGTCATGGCTCGATTCATCGGCAGCGAAAAGCGGCAATACCGATGAACGCTACGGCGCGCGGGTGCGGTTTAAATATTTCTTCTGACGGTCTTCCCGGGTCGCGGCGTAAATGCCTTACCCGGGCTACCGGAACTCAGACGGCAGTGAACATGTAGCCCGGCTAAGCACCGCGCGAGCCGGGACGTTGCCGAATCACTACACCTCCGCCAGATACAGCGCCGGCATACCCTCTTTATCGGAGGTAAACAGCACCCAGCGGTTATCCGGTGAAAATGACGGATGCGGATGCGTCGCCTGGCGCTCGCCTTCAATCACTTTCCAGGTGGAGTCGTGGCGGCACACCGCAGTCTGCTTATCGGCGGCAATATCAAACACCCAGATAAACGGATCGTTAAGCTGTATATCGCCGGTGCTGTGCGGCGCGCCGTCGCCGACCACCAGGCTGCCATCGTGATTGCTCATCAGATGTGAGCAGGGAGGAATGGCCATCAGCTGGCGATTTTCCAGCGTTGCCGGGTCGGCGCGATACAGATAGCGATGCGGATCGTTTTCCTGATGCGCGACATAGTAAAGCGCGGAACCATCCGGCACCCAGAATTCGTGGGTAAAGCTCTCTCCCGACCGGTGCTGGCGAACCTTGCGCATATGGCTGCCGTCAGCGTTGATAAGCCACATTCGGGCATCGATAGCATCGCGCGGGCCTTCGTGGCAGAAGGCGATGGTGCCGTCATCAAACGGGCGGTAAATTGGGTGGCCGAGCCAGCGTTTTTCCTGCAATACCACGCGCTGCTCGCCGCTGCGCAGGTCGATATTAATCAGCCGGCACTCCGGCTCGGTGAAGTAGAATGCGCGGAACTTGCCCCAGTCGGTCAGCGGCTGCCAGTCGCTTTTTTTGATTTCGATACCCACCATCTGGCTGCAATCGCTATTGGCGACCCAGGTCCCGTAGGCCACCCATTGGTCATCCACTTGATACACCACCTGCTCCTCCAGCGAGGCCAGATCCACGCGGCGCAGCTGCTGGTTGTTTTTCACGTACCACAGCGACCGGTCGTCGGCGGAAAGGAAACCGCCAAAGGTGTTATCGCCCGGCCCGTCGGTGAGCTGGGTGGCCTGCTGGCCGGCGATATCGAGTAAATAGTAGTTCCAGTGGCCTTCAAACGCGCCGCCGAAAATCAGCTTGCTGCCGTCCCGGGTAAAGCATTTTTGATAGAAGTAGTTGCGGTGGCAGATAACATGCGGTGGCGTCATCCGGATCACCTGGTGACCGGTTTCGCTGTCCTGCGTATGCAGAAAGCTCAGCGGGATGATTTTGCCTTTCATGATTCATTCACTCCTTGCTAAAAAAATACCCCGCAGCCGGAGCTGCGGGGTAGGGACCGATAACGGGTTGTTAGCGCATCGCGCGGCGCAGGATACGGTCAGACTGACGCTGGAAGTCAATTGCCGTCTCTTCTACGGTTTTCTGCCCGTAGTCGATGTACTGCAGAGAGGTGCCAAACTGGGCGACGATCTGCGGGTCATCAAAGTATGGCGACACCGAGAGTTTGGCCGGTAGGGACTGCGCCAGGCGCAGACCTGATACCGCCGGATCGTCCTCTTTGATCGCGCCGTTTTCGGTCAGGTATTGCACCGCGACTTTGCTCAGCGGCACGCCGCGCTCAAGTCCCAGCGTCTCAACGCCTTCTTTGCTGTTCAGCAGGAAGTTGATCACCTTCGCCGCCGCTTCCGGATTTTTGGTGGATTTACCAATGGAGAGCATCTGCGCAGGTTTAAAGAACAGACCCGCGTCGGTAGCGCCCGGCAGCATCGGATAGCTGCCCAGCTCCAGCTTCGCCGGCGGCTTCAGGTTGTCGGAGTATTTGTTAATGGTGGAGTTCCACATATAGGTCCCCGCCCACTCGCCCTGAATCCACGGCTTCATTTCATACATATTGCTCTTACCGAACGAGGCATAGTACTTGGTGTCCGGCATGACGTGGCTGTCGATAAGCTTTTTATACATCTGGAAGAATTCGGCCCACTGCTCTTTGCTGTAGGAGAATTTCTTGGTTTTTTCGTCGATAGCCGGCTGGTTGTACTTCTGAATCATATATGAATTGAGCAGCGCCAGGGTGTCCTGGTGCTCCAGCACCACCGGGTAATACTGTTTACCCAGCTTGCTCTCAAAGGTTTTACCCGCCGCCATCAGCTCGTCCCAGGTTTTCGGGTACTCGACGCCGGCTTTTTTCCAGGTCTCGTCGTTGAAGTAGAACACGCGCGCGGTGACGGAAATAGGGATACCGTTAAGCTTGCCGTCCACCGTGGTGGTTTGCAGCTCTTTGGCATCAAACTGGCTCAGGTCGATTACGTCCTTCATCTTATTCAGATCGTAGAAGCCTTCGCCGTTTTTCGAGAAGATCGGCAGCCAGTTCCAGTTAGTTTGCATCACGTCCGGCTCCGTGCCGCCGGCGATTTGCGTGGTCAGGCGCGAAAGATGGCCATCCCAGCCGGTATATTCCGCTTTAACATTAATATCCGGGTTTTGTTTATGAAACTCTTCCAGCGCCTTCAGGGTTACCTGGTGGCGGCCGTTGCCGCCCCACCATGACATACGCAGGTCGACATCCTTCGCCATGGAAGGTAACGCGGTAAGGCCCAAAGTTGCGGAGATTGCGGCGCTTAAAAGCACTTTTTTCATTTTAATACTCCAGGGTTCACAGAGAGATGTTCTGTTCAGTTTTGGCGTCAAAGATATGACACTTGTTGAGATCGAATTTGAAATGCACCGTGCGATGAAGCCCTTTCTCAATCATTGGCTTCGCTTCATCGGAAGGCACGCGGGCGGTCAGTTCATAATCGGCAACCTTCAGGTAGACGAAGAATTCATGGCCCATGTTTTCCACCCGCACCATTTCACCGGCGCAGGAGCCTTCAGCAAACGGTTCATCGGAGATGGAGACGAACTCCGGGCGGACGCCAAAGAACACCTGCTGGTTCTTATGGGTCTCGACCTTACTCTGCAATCTGTCGTTTAGCGGCAGCAGCCCGTCGCCAACGGTCAGATGCAGGCGACCCGCTTGCTCAACCAGCTTGCTGGGACGAATATTCATCTCCGGCGCGCCGATAAACCCGGCCACAAACATGTTTTTCGGCTTGTGATAGAGGTTGTCCGGGGTATCCACCTGCATGATATGGCCCAGCTTCATCACGCAGATGCGGTCGCCCATGGTCATCGCCTCGGTCTGATCGTGGGTAACGTACACGGTGGTCGCCGGTTTACCGGATTTCTTCAGCTGCTTATGCAGGTCGGAAATACGGATGCGCATCGAGGCGCGCAGCTTGGCGTCAAGGTTAGAGAGCGGTTCATCGAACAGGAATACATCCGGTTTCTTCACAATCGCGCGGCCAACCGCCACGCGCTGTGCCTGGCCGCCGGAGAGCTGACGCGGCAGGCGGTCCAGCAGCTCTTCCAGCTCAAGGATTTTCGCCGCTTCGTTTACCTGGGCCTCAATCTGATCTTTCGGCAGCTTGCTCAGCTTCAGGCCGAAGGCAAGGTTTTCGCGTACCGTCATATGCGGATAGAGCGCGTAGTTCTGGAAGACCATTGCGATACCGCGCGCTTTTGGCGCGAGGTTATTCACGATTTTCTCGCCAATCCGCACTTCGCCGCCGCTGATGGTTTCCAGACCGGCCAGCATGCGCAGGGTAGTGGATTTGGCGCAGCCGGACGGCCCAACGATAACCATAAACTCGCCGTCCGCGATTTTCAGATCGATACCATGTACCGCCTTGAAGCCGTTGGAGTAGACTTTTTCCAGTTTGTTGAAAATAACTTCAGCCATGATATTTCCCTCTTAACCTTTAATTCCGCTGCTGGTAACGCCCTGTACGAAGTAGCGTTGTGCCAGGAAGAACACGATGATGGACGGCAGAATGGAGATGCTCGCCATTGCCAGAATTTCGTTCCACGGAGCGCCTTCCGTGACGTCGATGGACATTTTCAGCGCCAGCGCGATGGGGTATTTATCCACGCTGTAGACGTAAATCAGCGGACCGATAAAGTCGTTCATGGACCACATGAACTGGAACAGCGCCACCGAGATAATCGCCGGTTTCAGAATCGGCACCACCACGTACCACAGCACCTGAATAGAGTTGCAGCCGTCAATCTGCGCCGCTTCTTCCATGTCGCGCGGAACGCCGCGCAGGAACTGAATCAGCATGAAGACGAAGAACCCCTGAGTGGCGAAGGCCAGCGGCAGGTACAGCGGCAGATAGCTGTTCAGCATGCCCATTTCACGGAACATCAGGTACTGCGGGATCAGCAGTACGGTGCTCGGCAGGAGCATGGTGGTGATCAGCGTGGCGAACCAGAATTTCTTCCACGGGATCTCGAAGCGGGCAAAGCCGTAGGCCACGATGGTGGAGGAGATAATGGTCAGCAGCACTTTCGGGATCACATACTTGAAGGTGTTCAGCATGTAGTGACCGAAGTTGTACTCGGTGCCGGTTTTCCAGCCGTTGATAAAGCCATCCCATGTCGCGTGGGCAGGCCACAGGCTCAGGGTGGTGAAGATCTCGTGGTTCGGTTTGAACGACGCCGAGAACATCCATACCAGCGGGTAGAGCATCAGCAGGCCGACGAACAGCAGGATCACGTAGCGAATTGAGCGGCTGACTTTTTCACGACGCAGCGTCCGCGCGACTTCACGTTCGGCGATGTCCCTTGCTTCAGAGATTTGTTGGATATCAGCCATTTTTGCCTCCCTTATCGGCGGAGTAGAACACCCAATATTTTGAAGACTTAAACGCAATGGCGGCAAAGACCGCGACCACCAGGAACAGTACCCACGCCAGCGCCGCGCCGTAGCCCATATCGAAGTACTTAAAGGCGGTGTCGTAGATATAGAGCGAGAACAGATAGGTGGAGTAGGTTGGGCCGCCGCCGGTGATGACGTACGGGCCGGTAAACTCCTGGAACGCCTGAGTGGTCTGCATGATGAAGTTGAAGAAAATCACCGGCGTGATCAGCGGCACCGTGACCTTCATAAACATCTGCCATTTTGACGCGCCATCGATCATCGCCGCTTCATATTGTGATTGCGGAACGTTCTGCAGCGCCGCAAGGAAGATGACCATCGCCGAACCGAACTGCCAGACGCGCAGCAGGGTGACGGACATCAGGGCCAGCGAGGGCTCGCCGAGCCAGTTGACCGGGTCGAAGCCAAGTACGCCGATAAAGCTGTTCAGCAGGCCGTCGATAGCAAACAGCGCGCGCCACAGAACGGCGATCGCCACCGAGCTACCGAGAATGGACGGGATATAGTAGGCGGTACGGAAAAAACCGATGCCGCGCAGCTTAAAGTTGAGGACAAAAGCGATCCCCAGCGCGAAAGCCAGCTTTAACGGGATGGTTAAAAAGACATACGCAAACGTCACGCCCATTGATTTCCAGAAGAGGCCATCTTCGGTCAGCATGTAGCGATAGTTTTCGATGCCGTTAAACACCGGTGGACTCATCAAATCGTACTCAGTGAAACTGAGGAAGAAAGATGAAACAAAGGGAAAGGCGGTAAAGACTATCAACCCTATGATATAGGGGGATATCCATGCCAATCCCAGCATTCTGTTTTCATTCATACATACCTACCTGGCTTACGAGTTTGTAATACGGATTCGGGGTTACTGCCTTTCCCGCGGCCCGTGCCGCCGGAAAGTTAATGCGTTCCTGGTATGTCAGCGGTAAATCATTCCTTGTTAACGGTGCGTGTGTTGAGCGCTTTTGCGCGCTTGTCGTCCCTGGAGAACATCTGTTTTTTGATTTTGTCTTACCCGGCGTCCTGATTTTGTAAAACGCCGTTTTAATTTTATTTTATTGCTATTTATTACGGAGTCATTCGGTTGATCGCGGAAATGTGATCAAAGTCGAAACGATGTTTCAAAAAGGTGCTGGCGCGCGCATTTTGCAGGAAACCAGGTCATAGAAAAGGATGAGCGGCAGGCGCAGTGAGGCTATTCAGGCGGGATTAATTGCTCTGCTAATCATTATGCTACGACATACTTTATGACAATTATTATTAGCGGAAAAGTTCAGAAAATGGTGGGCACGCCTGGCATGCCCTGGGGCAGGAGAAATTACTTTTGCAGAAAATCCTGACGAACGGGAGTAAAGGTATCAAGAAGCGTGCCCGGCTTCAGGCAGACGCAGCCGTGCATAATTTCCGGCTTCTTATAGAGCGTATCGCCGGCGCTGACCACGTGCTTTTCATCACCGATGGTGAACTCAAACTCGCCGGAGAGCACGTAGGTGAGCTGCTCGTGCGGGTGATTATGCATCGGCCCGACAGCGCCCGCTTCGAAGTTCACTTCAACCGCCATCATCTTGCCATCGTGCGCAAGGATGCGGCGGGTAACGCCATTGCCCAGATCTTCAAGGGTGGTCTCTTTATGAAAAATAAACATCCGCTGGTCCTGTAATTAAATGAAACAATGTTTCATTTAATCTATCGCATAATCTTCTAAAAGGAAACGATCGTCGGGAGAAGTGGAAAGTCGATCACAACTTTGTTTTACTGAAAACCTCACACAAGGAGGGATGATGAAAACAATTGGTCTGTTAGGCGGCATGAGCTGGGAATCGACGATTCCTTACTACCGGCTGATTAACGAAGGTATTAAAGCGCGCCTCGGCGGCCTGCACTCCGCCAGCCTGCTGCTGCACAGCGTGGATTTCCACGAAATTGAAGCCTGCCAGTCAAGCGGCGACTGGCAGCGCGCGGGCGAGATCCTCGCCCAGGCGGCGGCCGGCCTGCAGCAGGCGGGCGCCGAGGGGATTGTCCTGTGTACCAACACCATGCATAAAGTCGCGCAGGCGATTGAAACGCGCTGCGACGTGCCGTTTTTGCATATTGCCGATGCGACCGGACGGGCGATTACCGCGAAAGGGCAGAACCGCGTTGCGCTATTAGGGACCCGCTATACCATGGAGCAGGATTTTTATCGCGGGCGCCTGCAGCAGCAGTTCGCTATCGACACGCTGATCCCGGAGGCTGAAGATCGTGAGCGGATTAACCAGATCATTTTTGATGAACTGTGCCTCGGCGTCTTTAGCGAGCATTCACGCGACTATTATCTTCAGGTCATCGAGCTCCTGGCGGAGCAGGGGGCGGAAGGGGTGATTTTCGGCTGTACCGAAATCGGCCTGCTGGTGCCGGAAGAGAGCAGCCCGCTGCCGGTGTTTGATACGGCCGCGATCCACGCGGCGGACGCGGTGGAGTTTATGCTGTCGTGAGTACCGCTTCGAGCGGCGTCAGGATACGCGACATGCTGTTTTGCAAATGCAGGGCGAAGGCATCGACCAGCGCGGAGCCGGGGCGGTGCAGCGGGCGCACCAGGCTAACGGTAAAAGGCACTTCAACGCTAAAGCGGCGTACCACCACGCCGTTCCCGGCATAATCGAGGGCGGTGAGCGGGTTAACCACCGAAATGCCGACCCCGGCTCTTACCATCGCGCAGATGGAGGCGGCGCTGTGCGTCTCCACCACCATCCGCCGTTTGACCTGATGTTCGACAAACAGGGCATCGAGCAGCTGGCGATAGCTATCGGTGCGCGACAGGCTAATGTAGTTTTCGCCGTGAAAATCCGCAGGCATCAGCATCGGCTTAGCCGCTAATGGATGGCCCTGCGGCAGTACGCACACTTCATTCAGGGTCAGCAGCGGCGTACGCTCGGTTCCGGCGGGGGTATGCAGGGTTTCCGTCAATCCCAGATCGTGGCGCTGGGCCGACAACCACTCCTCCAGCAGCGGTGATTCCTGGGGGACAATTTGCAGGCTGACGTCCGGGTAGCGCGCTAAAAACGGCGCCAGCAGCAGCGGCAATAGCGATTGGGAGAAGACCGGCAGACAGGCTATCGACAGCTCGCCCTGGCGGAACTCGCGCAGGCTTTCTGCGGCGCTGACGATTCTGTCCAGACCGTACCAGGAGCGCTGCACCTCTTCAAACAGACGTAATCCCTGAACCGTAGGCTGCAGGCGCCCGCGCGTGCGGGAGAATAGCGTCAACCCCAGCACCTTTTCAAAACGCGCCAGCTCGCGGCTGACGGTGGGCTGCGAGGTATGCAGCATGCGTGCGGCCTCGGTCAGATTGCCGGTGGTCATCACCGCATGAAAGATTTCAATATGACGCAGGTTGACGGCGGGCATAGGGGTTCCTTAAGTGGCGCGAGCCATATCATTTTTGCATAGAGTGGCAATAAAACGATATTTTTTATTGCGTACGCGCTGTGGCGTAATCGTAAAAAACAGAAATAACGCACACACAGCACCGGAGTTCCTTATGCCACACTCGCTTTACGCTACCGATACCGACCTGAGCGCAGAAAACCTGCTGCGTCTGCCCGCCGAATTCGGCTGCCCGGTTTGGGTTTACGACGCGCAGATTATCCGCCGCCAGATTGCCCAATTGAGCCAGTTCGACGTGGTGCGTTTTGCGCAGAAGGCCTGCTCCAATATCCACATTCTGCGCCTGATGCGCGAGCAGGGCGTGAAGGTGGATTCGGTGTCGCTGGGCGAGATCGAGCGCGCGCTGGCGGCCGGGTACGATCCGCATCAGCATCCGGACGATATCGTCTTTACCGCCGATCTGATCGACGATGCAACCCTGGCGCGGGTTAAAGAGCTGCAGATCCCGGTCAACGCCGGCTCAATTGATATGCTGAGCCAGCTGGGCGAAGTCTCTCCGGGCCACCGCGTCTGGCTGCGCGTTAACCCGGGCTTCGGCCACGGCCACAGCCAAAAAACCAATACCGGCGGCGAGAACAGCAAGCACGGGATCTGGCACAGCCATTTAACGGCGGCGCTGGAAGTGATGCGTCGCTATCAGCTCCAGCTGGTGGGGATTCACATGCATATCGGTTCTGGGGTCGACTATGGTCACCTGGAACAGGTCTGCGGCGCGATGGTGCGTCAGGTTGTTGAGTTCGGGCAGGATCTGCAGGCGATCTCCGCCGGCGGCGGACTGTCGATCCCGTATCACGACGACGAAGAGGCGATCGATACCGATCACTACTTCGGCCTGTGGAACGCGGCGCGCGAGCAGATCGCTAAACATCTGGGCCATCCGGTCGCGCTTGAGATCGAACCGGGTCGCTTCCTGGTGGCGGAGTCCGGCGTGCTGGTTTCTCAGGTTCGCAGCGTGAAGGAGATGGGCAGCCGCCACTTCGTGCTGATTGACGCCGGTTTTAATGATTTGATGCGCCCGGCGATGTACGGCAGCTATCACCATATTACCGCTCTCGCCGCGGACGGCCGCGATCTGCGCGCCGCGGCGGAGGTTGAAACCGTGGTGGCCGGGCCGCTGTGCGAATCGGGCGATGTCTTTACCCAGCAGGAGGGGGGGAAAGTGGAAACCCGCCTGCTGCCCGCGGTGATGCCGGGGGATTATCTGGTGCTGCACGATACCGGCGCTTACGGCGCGTCGATGTCTTCTAACTACAACAGCCGTCCGCTGCTGCCGGAAGTGCTGTTCGACAACGGCAAAGCACGGCTGATCCGTCGTCGCCAGACCATTGAAGAGCTGTTGTCGCTCGAGCAGCTGTAAGGTGGTGCCCGATGGCGCTTCGCTTATCGGGCCCGCTAATTATGCGTAATACGGCCCGGTGGTGACCGACTCGCGCAGCACCAGCTTGCCGGTAAACGGCGGTATGGTCTCGATCGGCTGGCCGTTGGCCAGCTTGATGGCCTGATCGATAGCGGTGGTGATCATGTTATCGATCGGCAGATAGACCGTCGACAGCCCCGGCTCCAGCCATTTCGCGCTCGGCGCGTCATCAAAACCAAACAGCGAAATATCCTGCGGGATCCGCAGCCCTGCCTGATGCAGCGCTTTCGACGCGCCCAGCGCCATATCATCGTTACAGGAAAACAGCGCGCTAAACGGCGTTTTCTCTTCCAGCAGCTCGCAGCAGAGTTCATAGCCGCGGCTCATGGTGGAGTCGCCGTATTTCACCTTCGCCGGATCCCACTTGATGCCGTGCTTCTTCAGCGCGTTGCGATAGCCTTCCAGGCGAGCTTTACCCGTCGGCGTGTGCATCGGCACGGTCAAACAGGCAATATCGCGATGGCCCTGGGTAATGAGGTACTCAACCGCCTGAAACGCCGCGTCCTGCTGTTCGAAGAACACGCAGCGCTCCCGGGCCTGGCTAACGTCGCGGTTGATCACCACCAGCGGCATGGCGATAGACTCAATCAGCGACATAATCTTCTTTTCGCTCATATGGCGCGTGTAGAGCACGATGGCATCGCACTGGCGATCGGCCAGCATCTGCACCGCCTCTTCTTCACGCTCCGGCGCATCGTGGCCGTCGGTGACGATCAGCTGTTTGCCCCAGGCTTCCGTCTGGCGAGAAGCCTGCTGCAGCAGGCGGCCAAAATAGAAGCCGTCAAAGGTGGAAACCACCAGACCGATGCTGTTGCTCGTGCGGTTTGCCAGCGAGCGGGCGAGAAAGTTTGGCCGATAGCCCAGTTCTTCCATCGCCTTAAAAACCTGTTGGCGGGTGCTCTCTTTCACCTGACCTGTGCCGTTCAACACGCGGGAAACCGTCGCTTTAGAGACGCCTGCGCGAATTGAGACATCCAGCATTGTAGCCATTCATCCGATTCCTGATATCACGTGGTGAACCGCAGTTTATCACAGACATTCAGGGGGATATGGCTTCATGGCGCGGTAAAAAACCATCGCGATCACGCTTTTACAGGAATTGATCGCAGGGAAAAGAAAACCGCAAATGCGGTATGCCAATTATCGCCTTTCTGGAATACCAATGAACGGGTTGGGAGCTTAATCACAGAACTTATTCTCCTCAGTGGCTATTTTTTGGTATGCCAATAGGTGTTTGGCTGTACACCTGGTGCGCTAAAAGCCCTTAAACCTGAGGTATCCTCTATGGCATTGCAGGACAAACTGATCGACTCACTGGGGAGTTTCGCCACGAAATTCAACAGCTACCGCTACATCATGGCGATAAAATCCGCTTTTATTACCCTGATGCCGGTGATCATCGTCGGCGCCTTTTCGGTGCTGATCTCCAATATGGTGCTGGATCCGAAAAACGGACTCGCCAGCTTTCAGGCGCTCTCTTTTCTGGCGGCGCTGAAACCCATTACCAGCGCGATCAACTACGCCACCCTTAACTTTCTTAATATTGGCGCGGTCTTTCTTATCGGCATTGAGCTGGGGCGGATTAACGGCATCAAGAGCCTGTTCCCCGGTCTGCTGGCGGTGATCTGCTTTATCTGCGTGACGCCGACCACCGTCGAAATGATGGTCGACGGGCAAATGCATGAAGTGAAAGATGTGCTGCTGCGCCAGTTTTCCGATACCCGTAGCCTGTTCCTCGGTATGTTTATCGCCATTCTGTCGGTGGAGATCTACTGCTGGCTGGAGGGCCGCAAGGGGCTGAAGATCAAGATGCCGGATACCGTGCCGCCCAACGTATCGGCGTCGTTCTCCGCCCTGATCCCGGCCATTATCACCACCACGGTGATTGCCACCTTTGGCTTTATTTTCCATCGGGCCACCGGCATGTACCTGTATGACGCGGTCTATCAGGTGGTGCAGCAGCCGCTGGAGCGGGTGGTGCAAAGCCTGCCGGGGATCCTGCTGCTGATGTTTGTCGCGCAGCTGTTCTGGGTTATCGGCATCCACGGCAACCAGATGATCAAACCGATCCGCGAACCGCTGCTGCTGGGAGCCATCACCGTCAATATGAGCGCCTTTGAGCAGGGCAAAGAGGTGCCTAATATCATCACTATGCCGTTCTGGGACGTTTATATGAGCATCGGCGGATCGGGGCTGACGATTGGCCTGCTGATCGCGGTCATGATCGCCACCAAACGCAAAGAGATGAAAGAGATCGCCAAGCTGTCGATTGGGCCGGGTCTGTTCAATATTAACGAACCGGTGATTTTCGGCATGCCGATCATGCTCAATCCGATCCTCGCGATCCCTTTTATCATCACGCCGCTGGTGACCGGCAGCATCGGCTACTTCGCGACCGCCGCCGGCTTTGCCGGTAAAGCGGTGGTGATGGTGCCGTGGACCACCCCGCCGCTGATCAACGCCTGGCTCTCTACGGCAGGTTCGATGGGGGCGGTGGTGACGCAGCTTATCTGCATCCTGACCGCGGTACTGATCTATCTGCCGTTCGTCAAAATAGCCTCCCGCCGCGCGGAAAACGCTCAGCGCCAGGCGGAGAACGAGCAGGCCAGCCAACAGATATGAGGACACAATGACGACAGTAAAGATGGCGATCCCCCACGACTTTATCCTCGGCGCCGCCGCTTCCGCGTGGCAAACCGAGGGCTGGAGCGGTAAGAAAGCGGGCCAGGATTCCTGGCCGGATCTCTGGTACAAGAACGACCGCCGCGTCTGGCATAACGGCTACGGCCCGGCGGTGGCGACCGATTTTATCAACCGCTTTCGCGAAGACGTGCAGTTGATGAAGCTGGCGGGGCTGACCCACTACCGCACGTCGATTAACTGGTCGCGCTTTCTCACCGATTATGAAAACGTCACGGTCGATGAAGACTATGCGGCGTACTACGACCAGCTCTTCGATGAACTGCTGGCCAACGGCATCGAGCCGATGATCTGTCTTGAGCACTATGAACTGCCCGGCTATCTGCTGGAGCAGTACGGCGGCTGGGCGTCGAAAAAGGTGGTTGAGCTGTTTGTGCAGTACGCGGAGAAAGTGTTCGCCCGCTATCACCACAAAGTCACGCGCTGGTTTACCTTCAATGAACCGATCGTGGTGCAGACCCGCGTTTATCTGGATGCGCTGCGCTGGCCTTACGAACAGAACACCGGCACCTGGATGCAGTGGAATCACCACAAGGTGCTGGCGACGGCAAAAGTGGTCCGGCTGTTTCGCGAGAAAGGCTATTGCGGCACGGTAGGCTGCATTCTTAACCCGGAGGTCACCTATCCGCGCTCAAAAGCGCCGCACGATGTACGCGCCGCCGAACGCTACGATCTGTTTTATAACCGGGTTTTCCTCGATCCGCTGGTCCACGGCCTCTACCCGCCTGAGCTATTGGCTCTGCTCGAACAGCACGGGGTCTCCTGGGATTACAACGCGGAGGAGCTGGCGATAATCCGCGACAACACCGTTGATGAGCTGGGGATTAACCTCTACTACCCGCATCGGGTTAAGGCTCCATCGCGCGCCTGGCATCCGCAGACGCCGTTCCATCCGGCTTACTACTATGAGCCCTTTGAGCTACCGGGGCGGCGGATGAACCACTCCCGCGGCTGGGAGATTTATCCGCAAATCGTTTTTGATATGGCGATGCGGATCAAGCAGGACTACCGCAATATTCCGTGGTTCGTGGCGGAAAGCGGTATGGGCGTGGAAAACGAAGGGCAGTTTCGCAATGGTGAAGGAACCATTGCCGACGACTACCGGATCCGTTTTATCAGCGAGCATCTGTGGCAAACGCTGCGCGCGCGGGAAGCGGGGGCCAACTGCCACGGCTACATGCTGTGGGCGTTTACCGACAACGTTTCGCCGATGAACGCGTTTAAAAATCGCTACGGGCTGATTGAAATCGATCTGCAAAATAATCGTGCGCGGCGGCCCAAGGCGTCCGCCAGCTGGTTCCGTAAGCTAGGCGAGAGCCGGGAATTGACGCTGGATATTGACGATGAGTGGCGCTAGCCGGGCTGAAATTTTGCTAAGATAGCGGCCGATATTGACTCGCAGGCTCATAACGCACAGGTGATATTGTGGAGAAGGCTATCATTCCGCCGGAAAAGAAACCCTACCAGGAAATAGGTGATGATTTACGCGCACAGATTGCGCAGGGGCGCTATCCCATCGGGTCGCGCCTGCCGCCGGAACGCAATATCGCCGAGACCTACGGCGTGAGCCGGACCATCGTCCGCGAAGCGCTGCTGATGCTGGAGCTGCAGGGGACGGTCGACATTCGCCAGGGCTCCGGGGTGTACGTGATGCGCATCCCGCACGAGGACGATAGCGAGGAAGAACAGATGCTAAGCAGCGACGTCGGGCCGTTCGAAATCCTGCAGGCCCGCCAGCTGCTGGAGAGCAATATCGCCGCTTTTGCCGCCAAAATGGCCACCCGCGCCGATATCGATAACCTGAAGCGGATTATCGAGCAGGAACAGCGGGCGATTGCCGCCAACGATACCAGCCAGGATAACGCCCGGCTGTTTCACCTGGTGCTGGCCGGCGCGACGCAAAATCAGATGCTGCTGGCGACGGTTGAGCGCATCTGGCTGCAGATGGACAGCAGCCCGCTGTGGCAGCAGTTCAACGTGCATATCGCCAGCCGGGCGTACCGGCTGAAGTGGCTCGGGGACCGGCAAACGCTGCTCGCCGCCCTGCGCCGACGCGATGTGATGGGGGCCTGGCAGGCAATGTGGCAGCATCTTGAAAATGTCAAAAACAGCCTGCTGGAGCTTTCCGATGAAGACGCGCCGGACTTTGACGGCTATCTCTTTGAATCGGTACCGATTTTTCAGGGAAAGCTGGTATGATTATTCACCCCCTCTACGCTGTGCCGCAGCACGCTTCATGCTTAACGGAGTGGCTCTGGCGAGCGTTTGGCGCTGACGCGCTGCCGCGGGCGTTCTTCGCCAGCATTGTCGAACATAGCCAGACGCCGGGAGCGCTGCCCATTACCTTTGTGGCCGTGGAGGGCGAGAGGCTGCTGGGCACCGTCGGCCTGTGGCGCTGCGATTTAATCAGCCGTCAGGATCTCTATCCGTGGATGGCGGCGCTTTACGTGGCGCCTGAGGCGCGCGGGCAGGGGCTGGCGGGAAAACTACAGCAGCACGTCATCGGATATGCCAGAGCGCAGGGCTATACCGAGCTATTTCTCTACTCCGCCTGCCGCGATTTTTATGAGCGTTTTGGCTGGCAGTATATCGGCGAAGGCCTGGATTATCCGGCCAGCGCCGTCAGTTTATACCGCTACGATTTATCGCTGTCGAGGGGCGCAATCACCGAGTGACGGCGGACCAGCGTGGGGCTGAAAAGGTGGGTAATCTCCGGCGGCGGGCGATGCTCCGCCAGCGCTAACGCCAGCTCCGCGGCCTGCGTCGCCATGGTGACAATCGGATAGCGTACGGTGGTCAGACGCGGGCGCACGTAGCGCGAAATCAGCACGTCATCAAAGCCAATCAGCGAAATCTCACGCGGCACATCAATCCCGTTATCGTTTAATACGCCCATCGCGCCGGCGGCCATCGAGTCGTTATAGCAGGCGACGGCGCTGAAATTCCTGCCGCGGCCCAGCAGCTCGGTTATCGCCTGTTCTCCGCCGCTCTCATCGGGCTCGGCAAAGGTCACCAGGCGATCGTTGCACGGCAGATCGCTCTCTTTTAACGCTGCCCAGTAGCCCTGCAGCCGGTCTTCAGCATCGGAAATAGCGTGATTAGAGCAGAGATAGCCGATGCGGGTGTGCCCCTGCTGAATCAGGTGGCGGGTCGCGAGCCATGCGCCGTAGCGGTCATCCAGCGCCACGCAGCGCTGCTCGAAGCCGGGCAGGATGCGGTTAATCAGCACCATGCCGGGGATTTGCTGCATCAGCGAGGCCAGTTCGTCATCGGGGATCATTTTTGCGTGGACCACCAGCGCCGCGCAGCGGTGGCGAATCAGCTGTTCAATCGCCTGGCGCTCTTTATGGAGGTTGTGATAGCCGTTACCGATCAGCAAAAAATTGCCGGTATTGTAGGCGACCTGCTCGACGGCTTTCACCATCGCGCCGAAGAAGGGGTCGGAGACATCGCCCACCACCAGGCCGACGGTTTCCGTTGACTGCTGCGCCAGCGCGCGGGCGTTGGCGTTGGGGTGATAATTTAGCGTTTCCATCGCGGCGCCTACCGACTGGCGCGAGGCTTCGCTGGCTTTCGGTGAATTGTTAATAACGCGGGAGACGGTAGCGACGGAGACTCCTGCGAGCCGGGCTACATCCTTAATAGTCGCCATACCAGGCCTTTTTTAGGGTAAGCGTTTACATGGCATTTATGTTACGGGAAAGCGCGGCAGATTCAAGGGTTGGTACTTTTGGGTTAATGCAATTGTGACGCAGATTAGCGTTGCGGGTGAAATAGTTACCCACAGGGGAGCGGAGAATGATTCCGGGAACGGACAATTCACACCTTTGCTTACACTTTGCGATTGGCTGTTGCGAATGTTCGCTGGTTTACCCATTCATTGCATTGATACTCTGGCTATCCCAGAGGTATTGATAGGTGGAGTCAACTTCAGGTTGACCACTTAATTACACCAGCCTGCGCAGATGCGCAGGTTTTTTTTTGCCCGCCGTTAGCCGTTGTTACAGTTCACGAAAAAAGTAATAACTGGTTGCACTTAGGCTCATTCCCTTGCGTTTTATGGCTGGCGCCGGCGGCGGGAAAAACGAGACAATCAGGATCCCAGAGGTATTGATTGGTGAGTTTTTTAAGTACGCTTTTCGTACTGATTATCTTGCACCGACCTGCGCGGATGCGCAGGTTTTTTTTGTCCTGAATTCCGCTCCTCCTGGTGCATTTTCCGTCCCTTCTCATGTAACCTGCTTTGACTGATTAACCGGTCAAACGGAGTTGTTATGCTTTTGGGATTTTTCAGACTACTTTTCAAAGGATTGTACCGGGTCAAGTTAACCGGTGACCCCCAGGCGCTGCACCAGCACAAGGTGCTGATTACGCCAAACCATGTCTCCTTTATTGACGGCGTACTGCTGGCGCTTTTCCTGCCGGTGCGCCCGGTGTTCGCGGTCTATTCCTCAATCAGCGATCGCTGGTTTATGCGCGCGCTAAAGCCGATTATTGATTTTGTGCCGCTGGACCCGACCAAACCGATGTCGATAAAACATCTGGTCCGCCTGATTGAGCAGGGGCGCCCGGTGGTGATTTTCCCGGAAGGGCGGATCTCGGTGAGCGGTTCGCTGATGAAAATTTACGACGGCGCCGCCTTTGTGGCGGCGAAGTCGCAGGCGACCATCGTGCCGCTGAGAATCGAAGGTGCTGAACTAACCCCCTTTAGCCGCCTGAAGGGGCTGGTCAAGCGCCGCCTGTTCCCGCGCATTCAGCTGCATCTGCTGCCGCCGACGCATCTGCCGATGCCCGATGCGCCGCGCGCCCGCGACCGGCGTAAAATTGCCGGTGAAATGCTGCATCAGATCATGATGGAGGCGCGGATGGCGGTGCGCCCGCGCGAAACGCTGTATGAGTCGCTGCTGGCGGCCCAGGACCGCTTCGGCGCGCACAAACGCTGCGTGGAAGATATCAATTTTCAGCCGGACACCTACCGTAAGCTGCTGACCAAAACCCTCTTCGTGGCGCGCATTCTGGAAAAATACAGTGCCCAGGGCGAAAAAATCGGCCTGATGCTGCCGAACGCCGGAATAAGCGCGGCGGTGATTTTTGGCGCGATCGCCCGCGGACGAATCCCGGCGATGATGAACTATACCGCCGGGGTCAAAGGCCTGAGCAGCGCCATTACCGCGGCGGAAATCAAAACCATCTTTACCTCCCGCACCTTCCTCGATAAAGGCAAGCTCTGGCACCTGCCGGAGCAGTTGACGCAGGTGCGCTGGGTATTTCTCGAAGATTTAAAAGGCGAGGTTACCGCCGCCGATAAGCTGTGGATTTTTGGCCATCTGCTGATGCCGAAGCTGGCGCAGGTTACGCAGCAGCCGGAAGACGCGGCGATGATTCTGTTTACCTCCGGCTCGGAAGGCAATCCGAAAGGGGTCGTGCATAGCCATAAAAGCCTGTTGGCCAACGTCGAGCAGATTAAAACCATTGCCGACTTTACCGCCAACGACCGCTTTATGTCGGCGCTGCCGCTGTTTCACTCCTTTGGCCTGACGGTCGGCCTGCTGACGCCGCTGTTTACCGGCGCGGAGGTCTTCCTCTATCCCAGCCCGCTGCACTACCGCGTGGTGCCGGAGCTGGTATATGACCGCAACTGTACCGTGCTGTTCGGCACCTCCACCTTCCTTGGCAACTATGCCCGCTTTGCGAATCCGTATGATTTTTATCGCCTGCGTTACGTTGTCGCCGGGGCGGAGAAGCTGCAGGAGAGCACAAAGCAGATCTGGCAGGACAAGTTTGGCCTGCGCATTCTTGAAGGCTACGGCGTCACCGAATGCGCGCCGGTGGTATCGATCAACGTGCCGATGGCGGCGAAAGTGGGCACCGTTGGCCGCATTCTGCCGGGGATGGACGCGCGTCTGCTGGCCATGCCCGGTATTGAAGAGGGGGGCCGTTTACAGCTTAAAGGGCCGAACATCATGAACGGCTATCTGCGGGTGGAAAATCCCGGCGTGCTGGAAGCGCCCGCGGCGGAAAACCAGCACGGCGTAGTCGAGGCCGGCTGGTATGACACCGGGGATATCGTCAGCTTTGACGAACAGGGCTATGTGCGGATTCAGGGCCGCGCGAAGCGCTTTGCCAAAATCGCCGGTGAGATGGTGTCGCTGGAGATGGTCGAGCAGGTGGCGCTGGCGGTTTCGCCGGACAAAATGCACGCCACGGCGATTAAACAGGATGCCAGCAAAGGCGAGGCGCTGGTGCTGTTTACCACCGATAATGAACTGAATCGTGAAAAACTGCTGCGCTATGCCCGTGAACACGGCGTACCGGAGCTGGCGGTACCGCGCGACATTCGCTGGCTGAAGCAGCTCCCGGTACTGGGCAGCGGCAAGCCGGACTTTGTCACCCTTAAAGGCATGGTTGAACAGGCGGAAGGTTCGGATGAGTGAGTCAGTACACACTAACACGTCGCTGTATTCGAAAGGGATGATGGCGGTTATCTGCGCCCAGTTTCTTTCGGCGTTTGGCGATAACGCGCTGTTGTTCGCCACCCTGGCGCTGATGAAGCAGCTGTTCTACCCGGAGTGGAGCCAACCGGTATTACAGATGCTGTTTGTGGGCGCTTACATTCTCTTCGCGCCGTTTGTCGGACAGTTTGCCGATAGCTTTGCCAAAGGGCGGGTGATGATGGTGGCGAACGGCCTGAAGCTGGTTGGTGCAGGCTGTATCTGCTTTGGCGTGAATCCGTTTATTGGCTATACGCTGGTGGGCATCGGCGCTGCCGCCTATTCTCCGGCTAAATACGGCATTCTCGGCGAGCTGACCACCGGCGATAAGTTAGTGAAAGCGAACGGCCTGATGGAGTCCTCGACCATTGCGGCGATCCTGCTTGGCTCGATGGCGGGCGGTATCCTGGCGGACTGGCATATCATGGCGGCGCTCGGCGTCTGCGCGGTGGTGTACGCCGGCGCGGTGGTCGCCAACCTGTGGATCCCGAAGCTGCCGGCGGCGCGTCCCGGACAGTCGTGGCGCTTCAGGCCGATGACCCACAGCTTCTTTAGCGCCTGTACGACGCTATGGCGCAACGGTGAGACCCGCTTTTCGTTAGTCGGCACCAGCCTGTTCTGGGGGGCGGGCGTGACGCTGCGCTTCCTGCTGGTGCTGTGGGTGCCGGCGGCGCTGGGCATTACCAGCAACGCCATGCCGACCTACCTTAACGCGATGGTGGCGGTGGGGATTGTGCTGGGGGCCGGCGCGGCGGCGAAGCTCGTGACGCTGGAAACGGTGTCGCGCTGCATGCCCGCCGGGATATTGATTGGCGTGGCGGTCATCTTTTTCGCCATCCAGCAGGCGCTGCTGCCGGCGTTTGCCCTGCTGCTGCTGCTCGGCGCGTTCGGCGGCTTCTTTATCGTGCCGCTTAACGCCCTGCTGCAGGAGCGAGGGAAACATACGGTCGGCGCGGGCAACGCTATCGCGGTGCAGAACCTAGGCGAAAACGTGGCGATGCTGCTGATGCTGGGCCTCTATTCGCTGGCGGTGAGCATCGGTATTCCTGTCGTCGGCGTAGGGATTGGCTTTGGCGTGGTGTTCGCCCTGGCGATTACTGCCCTGTGGATTTGGGGACGGCGTAAATAATCTCCCGGAGGCGGCGCGTCGCGCCTGTCCGGGCTACAAACTGCGCGAACTTGTAGCCCGGACAGATGCGTAGCATCGCCCCCGGGGGCTTTTACGGCCTTACGGTGCCGGGTAGGTATAAACCTGATGCACCGCTTCAATCTCGGCTAAAACCTCTGCGCTCAGCTCCAGATGCAGGCTTTCGACGTTGGTTTTCAGCTGCTCCATGGTGGTCGCGCCCAGCAGGGTGCTGGCGACAAACGGCTGACGACGTACGAAGGCCAGCGCCATCTGCGCCGGGTCAAGATTGTGCCGCTTCGCGATATCGACATAGGCCGCCACCGCTTTTTGCGTTTGCTCGCCGCTGTAGCGCGTAAAACGGCTGAACAGCGTATTGCGCGCGCCTGCCGGTTTTGCGCCGTTGAGGTATTTCCCGGTCAGCGTGCCGAACGCCAGGCAGGAATAGGCCAGCAGCTCCACGCCTTCATACTGGCTAACTTCCGCCAGGCCCACTTCAAAGCTGCGGTTCACCAGGCTGTACGGGTTCTGGATCGTCACGATGCGCGGCAGGTCGTGCTTGTCCGCCAGATGAAGATAGCGCATCACGCCAAACGCCGTTTCGTTAGAGACCCCGATATAGCGAATCTTGCCGGCGCGCTGGAATTCGGCCAGCGCGTCCAGCGTATCCAGCAGGGTGACGACCGGGGCGGAATCGGCCCAGGTGTAGCCCAGCTTGCCGAAACAGTTGGTCGGGCGCTGCGGCCAGTGTACCTGATAGAGGTCGAGATAATCGGTCTGCAGGCGCTTCAGGCTGTCGTGCAGCGCCTCGCGGATATTTTTACGATCCAGCTTGTGGTCAGGACGAATGCTGCTGTCGTTATTGCGGGCAGGGCCGCTCACTTTAGAGGCGATAATCAGCTTTTCGCGATTGCCGCGCTTCGCCAGCCAGTTACCGACGTAGGTTTCCGTCAGGCCCTGGGTTTCCGGGCGCGGCGGGACGGGATACATTTCCGCGACATCAATCAGGTTAATGCCCTGACTCACCGCGTAATCGAGCTGCTCGTGCGCGTCTGCCTCGCTATTCTGCTCACCAAACGTCATTGTGCCCAGCCCCAGCGTGCTGATTTCAAGAGAACTGTGTGGGATACGGTGATACTGCATAGCCGGCTTCCTTTTTTATCAACAAGGTCAGGCGTTCCCCGACAAAGGAATATAAAAATGGCAGAGGGGGAGAAAAAGGGGAAGTAAAAAAATCAAAAAAGCCGGGCTGACGGAATCCGGCCTGATGAATCCTCGCGGACAGATCAGGTGTATCCCGACTTTTCTCTGAATGCTGAAGAATAAAGAACGCTGCTCAACGGTGCGATAAAACGCTAAATCGCGACCTGACGGCGGGGCCTAGCGTTTAATAATCTGCGAAACGTCGTCACGATTGATCTGCATTTTATTACCCTGCTGATCTTCGTAGCTGATAAGGCCGGTGTCGTCGTCTATGGCGGGTTTGCCGTCAGTCAGAATCATGCGACCATCTTTGGTTGCCATGACGTAATCGCTGCTGCAACCGGAAACCGAGAACGCCAGTCCTACGGCGGAAATCAATACTGCCCATTTTTTCATCGCTATCACCCCTATTATAGCCGCACCTCGTACCAGTATATTAATAGCCTGATTTGTGAGACATAAAAAGCAGTTAAGTCTTAAAAAAGAATTGCAGCCCGTTTCAGGGCTGCATTTTAGCGGGCTACAGCGGATTTTTTTTATTGCGCAGCAGGTTGAGACTTTCAACCGCAATCGAAAAGAACATCGCGAAATAGATGTAGCCTTTCGGCACGTGCACGTCGAAACTTTCGAGCATCAGCGTAAAGCCGACGAGGATCAAAAACGACAGCGCCAGCATTTTCACCGAAGGATGGCGGTCAACAAAATCGCCTATCGAACGGGCGGCAACCATCATTACCAGCACCGCGATAACCACTGCCGCCATCATAATAAACAGATGGTCCGACAGCCCGACGGCGGTGATCACCGAATCGAGGCTGAAAATAATATCCAGCAGCATAATCTGCACGATGGCGCCCATAAATGAATGGACGTTGGTTTTCAGCCCTTCTTCTTCGCCTTCAATGGATTCGTGAATTTCTTTACTCGCCTTCCAGATCAGGAACAGCCCGCCCAGCAGGAGGATCAGATCGCGAAACGAGATCTCCTGGCCTAGCACGGTAAAGAGAGGATTAGTGAGCTTGACGACCCACGCGATTGACGCCAGCAGCGCCAGACGCATGATCATCGCCCCCATCAGCCCAATACGGCGGGCGTGTGCCCGTTGCGCAGTGGGCAGTTTTGCCACCACCAGAGAGAGGAAAATAATATTATCGATCCCGAGCACTATCTCCAGCAGCGTCAGCGTACCAAGCGCCAGCCAGGCGTTAGGATCGGTTACCCATGCAAATAACATCGTTCAAAGTCCTGCAAAATAGAAAGATGCGATTATATGCAACCGCCACGGCAGAACAAAAAATTAATCATCTCCAGGCCGTTATTTCGAGGAGAGAAGGAAATGGCGGGCGAGCAGGGCGGCGGTAAAGTTTTTCTTCAGATAGAAACCGCGCGGTAGGGTGAGGATCGGTTCGCCGCGGGCGCCTACCGCCTCGGTCAGCGCTTTACTGTTTGCCGCTTTCGGGCGCAGCTGCAGCACTTCGCCGTGGCGGGCGGTGATACGCTCGACCTGGCCGAGGACGATCAAATCCATCAGCTCTTCCCAATCCATACGCAGCTGGCGATCTTCTTCTTCGCTGGGGCTCCACAGCAGCGGTGCGCCGACGCGACGTTCGGCCAAAGGAATCGCGCGATCGCCCTCTACCGGTACCCACAGTACCCGCTTGAGCTTATGACGCACGTGGCTGCTCTCCCAGGTGACGCCGCTGTTGCCGGTCAGCGGCGCGACGCAGACAAAGGTGGTTTCCAGCGGGCGACCTGATGAATCGATGGGGATGGTTTTCAGCTCGACGCCGAGGGCGGCGAAATCCTGCTCCGGCTTGCTGCCTGCGCTGGCGCCAAGCCATATCTCCAGCAGGATGCCGATCCAGCCTTTATCACGTTTTAAATCGCGCGGAATCGGAATCCCGGCAAGCTGGGCCAGCTCCCCCAGCGAATAGCCTGCCAGCTGCTGCGCCTGGGCCAGAAGCTGCTCCTGGCTTTGCGGGGGGGATAAGAGCGGCGCGATGGTCGGCATAGCGTAAAACCTCTGACTAAAAAGTGAGCAGTAATTTCATCCGTTGTGGATAGAGTTTACCTTTTCTTGAGTAAGTATGACAATTTGATGATTCATATGGTTTTTTTTGCGATTTTTTGCCGCGGTGAAAATGGTGAAACCGGGTTTTCCAGAACTGGTCACCGACAATGAACAGGATCTTACACCCTGTTATCCACAGAAAAATGGGATAACTGGGGAAAAGCCCCACTACTGTTTCCATTTACAGCCTTGACGTGAGATGAAAATCGAGTTTTTAGACAAAATATGCCCAGAGCACATGCGTAATCTGTGGATAAAACCAACATTGCTCGATCTTTCATCAGTTCCAGGATCTCTTATGTGATGATCGTCACGTTATACTGTGAATTATGAAATTTTAACATGCTAACTTTATGAAAATTAGGTCATTATAATCCGGTGCTATCGCTACGCTGTTCGGATGATTCCGGGTTTTCCCTGGTTAATTCCGTACTTCTTCACAACTCTATCCACAGAAAAAGTGAATAAAATCGTCCGGGTATGGCTTTCGCTGTTTATAACTCCGGGTATTACTGTGAGTTATTCAAATGTTATTCGATCTCATCCCCCTCACAGAGTGGTTTACCGTTTCCAACGAGTGTGAAACAATCATTCACATTGAAGCTTATTTTGAGGTAGTCCGGTGATTGATGACGATGGCTACCGCCCAAATGTCGGTATTGTAATCTGTAATCGCCAGGGCCAGGTTATGTGGGCCAGGCGCTATGGTCAGCACTCGTGGCAGTTCCCGCAAGGGGGCATAAATCCAGGGGAATCAGCAGAGCAGGCGATGTATCGGGAATTGTTCGAAGAAGTTGGGCTAAGCCGTAAAGATGTGCGGATCCTTGCTTCAACCCGTAACTGGTTGCGTTACAAATTGCCTAAACGTTTGGTGCGTTGGGACACAAAGCCGGTATGTATCGGCCAGAAACAGAAGTGGTTTCTCCTGCAATTGATCGGCAGCGATGCGGATGTCAATATGCAAACCAGCAGTACACCTGAGTTTGATGGCTGGCGATGGGTAAGCTACTGGTACCCGGTGCGTCAGGTGGTGTCGTTTAAGCGCGACGTATACCGCAGGGTGATGAAAGAGTTTGCCAGCGTCACCATGGCGCTGGCGGAAAGCACGCCTAAGCCGCAAAGCGCGCCTGCATATCGACGTAAAAGAGGTTAAGCCACGCACATTATGCTCACTCGGTTGCGAGAAATAGTCGAGAAGGTCGCGAGTGCGCCGCGTTTAAACGAGGCGCTGGATATCCTGGTCACCGATATCTGCGCCGCGATGGAGACGGAAGTCTGTTCGGTTTATCTGGCTGACAATGACCGACGCTGTTATTACCTGATGGCGACGCGCGGGTTGAAAAAGCCGCGCGGGCGCATCGTTGCGCTCGCTTTTGACGAAGGCCTGGTGGGCCTGGTTGGCCGCCTGGCCGAACCCATTAACCTCGCCGACGCGCAAAAGCACCCCAGCTTTAAATATATTCCCGCGGTCAAAGAGGGCCGCTTTCGCGCCTTCCTCGGCGTGCCGATTATCCAGCGGCGTCAGCTGCTCGGCGTGCTGGTTGTGCAGCAGCGCGAACTGCGCCAGTTTGACGAAAGCGAAGAGTCCTTCCTGGTCACCCTGGCCACGCAAATCGCCGGCATTCTCTCTCAATCCCAGCTGAACGCGCTGTTTGGTCAATATCGTCAGACCCGCATCCGCGCGCTGCCCGCCTCGTCAGGCGTGGCGATTGCCGAAGGCTGGATGGACGTCAGCCTGCCGCTGATGGAGCAGGTTTATGAAGCCTCGACGCTCGATACCGCTTCCGAGCGCGAGCGGCTGACCGGCGCGCTGGAAGAGGCGGCGAATGAGTTTCGCCGCTACAGCAAACGCTACGCTGCCGGCGCGCAGAAAGAGACGGCGGCCATCTTTGACCTCTATTCGCACCTGCTTTCCGACGCGCGCCTGCGCCGCGAGCTGTTCGCTGAAGTGGATAAAGGCGCGGTGGCCGAATGGGCGGTGAAGAAGATTATCGAGAAATTCGCCGAACAGTTTGCCGCGCTCAGCGACGGCTATCTGAAAGAGCGCGCGGGCGATCTGCGCACGCTGGGCCAGCGGCTGCTTTTCCATCTCGATGACAGTATCCAGGGGCCCAATACCTGGCCGGAGCGCATCGTGCTGGTGGCGGATGAACTGTCGGCCACCACCTTGGCGGAAGTTCCTCAGGATCGTTTAGCCGGCGTGGTGGTGCGCGATGGCGCGGCGAACTCCCACGCCGCGATTATGGTGCGCGCGCTGGGCATTCCGACGGTGATGGGGGCGGATATTCAGCCTTCGCTGCTGCACGGCCATACCCTGATTGTCGACGGCTATCGCGGCGAGCTGCTGGTGGATCCCGAGCCGGTGCTGCTGCAAGAGTATCAGCGCCTGATCAGCGAAGAGAACGAGCTTAGCCGCCTGGCCGAGGACGATCTTGAACGCGCTTCCGAACTGAAAAGCGGCGAGCGGGTAAAAGTCATGCTCAACGCGGGCCTGAGCCCCGAGCATGAAGAAAAACTCGGCAATTTCGTCGACGGTATTGGCCTTTACCGTACCGAAATCCCCTTTATGCTGCAAAGCGGCTTCCCTTCCGAAGAGGAGCAGGTTGCCCAGTATCAGGGCATGCTGCAGATGTTCAACGAGAAATCGGTGACGCTGCGCACGCTGGACATCGGCGCGGATAAACAGCTGCCGTATATGCCGATCAGCGAAGAGAATCCGTGCCTTGGCTGGCGCGGTATTCGGATCACGCTCGATCAGCCGGAGATCTTTCTGGTACAGGTCCGCGCGATGCTGCGGGCCAACGCGGCAACCGGAAACCTCAGCATCCTGCTACCGATGGTCACCAGCCTGGATGAAGTGGATGAGGCTCGTCGCCTGATCGATCGCGCCAGCCGCGAAGTGGAAGAGATGATCGGCTACGCCATTCCCCGCCCGCGTCTTGGCGTGATGCTGGAAGTGCCGTCGATGGTCTTTATGCTGCCGCAGCTGGCGAACCGCGTTGATTTTATCTCCGTTGGCACCAACGATCTGACCCAGTACATTCTGGCGGTGGATCGCAACAACACCCGGGTCGCCAGTATGTATGACAGCCTGCATCCGGGGGTACTGCGGGCGCTGGCGATGATTGCCCGCGACGCCGAGCGTTTTGGTATCGACCTGCGCCTGTGTGGCGAAATGGCGGGCGATCCGATGTGCGTGACGATCCTGATTGGTATGGGCTATCGTCATCTGTCGATGAACGGTCGTTCGGTGGCGAGAGTGAAGTATTTGCTGCGGCGCATCGATATCAATGAAGCCCAGGAGCTTTCCCAGCGTAGCCTGGAAGCGCAGATGACCGCCGAAGTGCGCCATCAGGTCGCGGCTTTTATGGAGCGACGCGGACTCGGCGGCCTGATTCGCGGCGGCCGCTAGCACGGGCTACGGTTCATGAATTTGTAGCCCGGGTAAGGCGTTAGCCGTGATCCGGGACAACGCTGACGAGGTTCGGGCGGCCTGAGGGTTGGGTAGCCCGGACAGATGCGCCGCATCGCCTCCGGGAAGTTCAGCGGCTCCGCGCTCTGCTCCCGGGGGCGGCGCAAAGCGCCTGCCC
>NZ_JBEAFQ010000076.1:0-51902 GCF_040062275.1 Klebsiella sp. GW_Kp182
CCCGGAGGCGATGCTGCGCATCTGTCCGGGCTACCGGCCCGCAGACGGCGATGAACCTGTAGCCCGGGCAAGGCGCGTCAAGCGCCGCCCCCGGGAGCAGAGCGCAGCGTGGCTGAATTCCCCGGTGGCAGCGCGAAAAAGGTGAGGGCTACATCCGCCACTCGCTCCTTTCTTCACCGTTCACCAGCAGCCTGCGTTTTTCCCCCGCCGGCAACGACACCTTCAGCGCTTTCCACGCCGGACGATAATCGCCGCGCGCGTTCACCTTCAGGTTGATGCTGGCGCTATCGCAAACCATTTCCCATTCTACCCACAGCGCATGACCATTCTGGTAGCTCCAGCTTTCGCCATCATCTTCAAACAGCAGGCCGCGACGGGTCCCCACGCCCTTCAGCGGGAAGAGTTTCAGCTCGCGGCAATCGTCTTTTTGCGCATCGACGTGGCGGATACGCTCGCTCAGCGGCAGGCCTGCTCCGGCGCGAACCAGCAGCGGCAGTTTTTCCAGCGGCGCATCAAGGACGATCCACTGGCCTCCCGCGAACCACTGGTGGCTATCAAAGTCGTACCAGCCGTCCTGATTGGCCGGCAGCCAGACGCGGCGCTGACGCGCGCCGGGTTCGACGACGCTGGCGACCAGCAGATCGCGACCCAGCAGGAAGTCGTCGCATTCGGCAAACGTCTGCGGATCGTGTTCGTGATCGAGGAAGGTCGGACGCAGCATCGGTTCATCGTCGGCGTGAGCCTGCCACAGCAGCGTATAGAGATACGGCAGCAGACGATAGCGCAGCTCAATGGCTGAACGGATAGCCGGCGTGACTTCCGGGTACATCCAGGCTTCGTTGACCGTCTGGTCGTCATTCCACGAGTGAATGGTAAAGCGCGGATGCATAACGCCGTTTTGTACCCAGCGTACGAACAGCTCCGGGTCCGGTTTATCGCCAGAGAAGCCGCCAACATCGTGGCCGACATTGAACAGCCCGGAGAGGCTCATTCCCAGCCCCATGCGGGTGTTATAGCGCAGCGTATCCCAGTTGGTACGGTTATCGCCGCTCCAGGTCTGGACGTAGCGCTGCATCCCGGCGCAGCCGGAGCGAGAGATCAGGTACGGTCGTTTGTGCGGCGCAAAGCGCTGCTGAGCCTCCAGCGACGCGCGCATCATCAGCAGCGGCATGACCGGGCGAATATGTTTAATGGCAATTTCCTCGCCAAACCCGTAACAGCGGGCTTCGCCGTCCCAGACTTCATACTCGTTATTATCGTTCCACGTGGAGTCGATACCCATCTCCAGCAGCTGGGTTGTCACGCCTTCCTGCCACCAGGCGACGGTCTGCGGGTTGGTAAAGTCAAGGTGCGACCCTTCGTCATCCCAGAAGCTGGAGCGCTCGGGAGCATCCGCCTGCGAATCGCGGATAAAAAGCCCGCGCTCCGCGACCTCGTTATAGCGCGGATGGTCCTGCAGCAGGCAGGGCTTAATATTGGCGGCGAGCTTCAGTCCGGCATCGTGGAAGGCCTGGCTCATCACCTTCGGCTGCGGCACCTTATCGTTGTTCCAGTTAAAGACGTAGCGCTTGCCGTCAATCGAGGTATAGCCGGAAGAGAGCTGGAACGAATCGCACGGAATGGCGTGTTCATCACACAGGCGGATGAAGTTCATCAGCTGGTTTTGCGCATCCGGCGCGTCGGTGTAGTGCATCGTCGAACCGCTGTAGCCGAGACTCCATTTCGGTCCGAAGAGCGTTTTGCCGGTCAGGCGTACGAATGCTTTGGTGATATCCAGTACCCGTTTGCCGGAAAAAAGATAGTAATCGATGTCGCCGGCTTCCGCCTGCCAGCGGCGATAGGAGGTATGGTAATTATCGATTTCGTTGCCGAGATCCAGCCAGCAGCTGCTCAGGTTGTCGTAAAACAGACCGTAGCTGACATCGCTACGCTGCGCGATGGTAAACGGAATATGTTTGTACAGCGGGTCGGTGCTCGCCGCGTTATAGCCCATGGCGTCGAGGTTACGCATCTCATAGCGCTTCCCGTTACGCTGCAGATCGCCGGCTTTTTCGCCCAGACCGTAGAAGCGTTCGTCTTTGCGTCGGCTCAGGTAGTGGGCAACGCCGTCGCCGTGCGCATTCGCCAGGTAGGCGCTGGTGGGGCGGTCGTTAACCAGCGGCTGCCACTCGCCGGCCTCATCGCGATAGCTCCATTCCAGCCACAGCGGCTGGTGGACGGTGACGCGCAGCTGGTCGGTGGCGATGCTCAGGGTATCGCTATGCTCCGTGAGCTGCCAGGCGGGGAGGCTAAAGCCGCTCAAATCTTCGCGCGGGCGCCCTTCCCACGGCACGTCCTGCTGGGGAGCGATACTCCAGGTGCGATCCAGCGCCAGCTGGCCGTGCCGCTTTAGCAGCACGCGGAACATATTCTCTTCCAGCACGTACAGACACAGGGTGTGCTGGCCGTCTACGATCAGCTCAACGTGGTGGTCCAGCCGTTGGTGCAAAGTCCAGTTTTTCAAAGTCTTCATTTTTTACATCCACTCTCAGGCGCGTTTTGCGCGACGTTCAGCAATAAATGCCACCAGGAATACCGCGCCAATCAGGTCAAAGAATCCCATGGCGATAAATAGCGGGTTGAAGCCGATTTTGTCGGCGGTGACGCCAATCAACAGCGAGAACAGAAAGCTGGCGATCCAGGCGGCGGAGCCGCGCATCCCGTTCACGGTCGCCATCTGTCCTTTATCGAACGACTCCACCACCAGCGCGCTGAGCATGCAGGAGATGATCTGGTGGCCGAAGCCGCCTATCGAAATCAGCACGATGGTGATATAGGGATCGCGGGTGATCGCCACGGTGGCGAGCGAAATCATCAGGAAGGCGCCGGTGACGGAGCTGGCGACCACCGAGTTCACTCGCGAACAGCCGAACCAGCGGGTATACAGTTTGGTCAGATAGCCGCTGGCGACGCTGCCGAGGTCGGCCGCCAGAAACGGCAGCCAGGCAAACATGGCGATTTGTTTTAAATCCATGCCGTGCTCTTTCGCCAGGTAGAGCGGTACCCAGAAGCTCAGCACCGCCCAGGCGGGCTCAGCCATAAAGGCCGGAATGGCGATACCGTAGAAGCGCTTGTTTTTCGATACGGTTTTCAGCGCGGTAAAGAAGGGCAGTTTGACCGGTGGCGCTTCATTGTCCTGCTGGATCAGCGCCAGCTCAGCTTTACCGAGGTTAGGGTGTTTTTCCGGGTTATGATAGAACGCCCACCACAGCACGACCCACAGCAGCGCCAGCGCGCCGGTGAACATGAATGCCCCCTGCCAGCCGAACGAAGCGTGTGCGAAGTAGATAATCGGCGGCGCCAGCATGGCGCCCACGGAGAAGCCGACGCCCGCCCAGCCTGCCGCGATCGGCCGCTCGGATTTTGGAAACCACTCACCCAGCGTTTTGGCGTTGGCTGGCGTCGCCGCCGCCTCAGCGCCGCCCATGAAAAAGCGCAGAATCGCCAGGTGCAGCCAGCTCCCCGCCCCGGCATGGGCGATGCAGGCGATGGCCCACAGGGTGGCGCAGATCATAAAGCCGAGCTTGAGGCCAATAACGTCGATAAGCCAGCCGCAGAGCGGCTGGAAAATGGTGTACGCCAGCTGAAAAGCGCCGACTATCCATGAGTACTGTTCAGTGGTAATACCCAGGGAGGTTTTTAGTTCCGGGGCGATAATCCCCAACGAATTACGCGTGATGTAGTTAACGGTGACGCCGAGTAAAAACAGCACCAGCATCCACCAGCGCAGGTTCTTCACTATGCGGCGCGATTTACTGACCGCCATATCATTATTGAGGCCTTGGCTCATAGAACTCTCCACGAGACATGTAGTAGGGAAAATTGACCAACCCGCTTGCTGAGTTGTCGCTAAAATTTTCTATTTCGTTGTTTGTTAAGGTTGATGTCTCGACACTATTGGTTGACTAATCTCAAAGGTGTTGGACCAATTCAGGCTAAGGGAGAATGCGAGCGGGCAATAGCGACAATTCTGCAAATATTTTCATGGAACGATCCAGATCGCAGTATGACATCGCCAAATCGCTTAAAAATATTCACATTCTCAATATGAAAATTTTTTCATGAGCTAAGTAGAGCGCGATCACAAAATGGACAAAAAGCTGAAAGTGAGCGAAATCGCGGCGCGTACCGGGCTGTCGGTGAGCACGGTATCGCGGGTGCTGGCGGGGAAAGCGAATACCAGCGCCAGGGCTCGCCAGAGGGTACTGGATTGCGCCCGCGAGCTGGGCGTGATGGAGGGTATCGCCGCCGGGCGAATGCTGCTCAATAATCTGGTGGTCTTTGCCCCTCAGCGCGCTTTCGATGAACGCACGGATATTTACTACTATCGGGTGATTCAAAGCATCAATAGCGCCCTTATGCCGCATGAGGTACACCTGCGCTATTGCGCGCTGGAAGAGAACGACAGCGATGCCAATTTGTTTTTGCAGCGCATGCATGAAGCATCGACCCAGGCCGCGATTTTACTGGGTATCGACGATCCGCATATTCACGATCTGGCGGCCGATCTGGCGAAGCCCTGCGTGATGATTAACTGCCACGACGCGGGAATGCGTTTACCCTCCGTCGCGCCGGATCATCGGCTGATCGGCCAGTTCGCCGCCCGGTATCTATTTGAGATGGGGCATCAGGCGATCATGAACGTGATGTGCCTGCGCCGCTATACCATGGAGCTGCGTCTGCTGGGCATTAAGCAGGCGTGGCGGGCGCGGAATCTCCGTTTCGTTGACGGCAGGGATTTACTCGCTGTGGCCAACTTCAGCGCCAGGGATACCGAGGAAAAAGTCGGGGAGTGGCTGGATCAGCGCGGCGATGGCCCGCTGCCGACGGCATTTCTGGTGGGCGGTGATTTTATGGCGGCAGGCACGATCGCCGCATTACAAAAACGCGGTTTGCGCGTCCCGCAGGATGTTTCCGTCATGAGCATCGACGGCTTTAACCTGGCGGCGATCCAGGATGTACCGCTAACCGCCGTCCACGTCCCACGCGATGAATTAGGGGCCGAAGCGGTACATTTATTACAGCAGAGACTGATCCGTCCCGATGCGCCGCACGGCGCGTTACTCCTGCATGGGACGCTGGCAGTACGCGATTCGGTACGGCGGATACGCGCCGGTAACCGCCGTACCGCCGTTGAAGCGAAGGGGCTATATGATGATTAATTCGCCATCCCCAACGCGCGCTTACCGTGGATATTTAAGTCATCCAGCGTAAAGCGGCCTACCCAGTCGCTTTCATAATCCTCGCGGGGGAAATCTCCCGGCGAAGCGCCGCGCGCCAGCGCCGCTTTGACCTTCTGCGCGTAGGCGAGGTTTTTCTCGCACATTGGCGCGGCGGGAATATACATCACGTTGCCCCAGCCCTGCTGATTTTCCACCGGCGCGACCGAGTGGATCACGTCGCAGTGCCACCATACCGAATCGCCCGCATTCAGCGCCGGAATAGAGCTTAAGGCTTTGATCAGCAGCGGGTGCCATTTTTCCGAAATCGGCAGCACCTTGCCCGGCGCGACGCCGCACAGCTCATCTTCCGGGACATCATCGAGCAGCGGACGCAGCAGCACGTAAGCCATCGCTTCCGGGATCGGCACCACGTGCAGCAGGCCCTGATCGGGGATCATATCGGAGAGCGCGGTCCACCCCTGGAAGGTGCGGAACACCGAGCATTTGGTGGTGTTGTCGACCGTATACTCTTCGACTTCGGTGCGGTGCGCCGCGTCCCACGGGTCGTAAGCATCAATGTTGCCGTTAAACACGTCGGCAAACACTTTCTGATAGGCCGGCAGCAGCCAGCGCTCCAGGGCGCCGGAATCGGTATGCGCCCCCAGTCCTTTCGAGGTGGTTCCCGGCGGGCGGCGGCGAATGCGGTCCGGGTAAATGACGCTGACGTCCGGGTCGAACCACTGCTTGCCGTCGCGGTTAAAGGTCCACAGACGGTTGAGGAACGACTGCACGGCGGCCATTTCATCGCTCTGTCGCGCCTGCATCTGCGCCTGGGACCAGTAAATCGGATAGATTTCCGGGCGCGAAGCTTCCAGCGACCCGAAAAAGGTATCGCCGGGACCTTTATAAACGTCATCGAAATGGTTGCGGTCGAGATACTCGAGCATTGCGTTGTCCCACGCCAGCGCCTGTTCGCGAGAAAAATGGCCCTTGATAACGGCGCAGCCGCGACGCTTGATGAGCTCGCGCTGGGCTTCCGTGACCTGGCCCCGGGCAATATCGGCGAACGGGATCGTTGGCCAGACGTCCTGACCGCTGGCCTTAAGGGCGTCAATCTCTTCCAGACGCGCGGCGATACGCGCCGTCAGCCGATCGAACACCGCCTGCACGTCGCCAATTTGCGCCCGCAGCTCCTGTTTAATCCGGCGGATGGCCGCTTTGGGGTCGGCGGGTAAAGTTTCACAGGTATGGGTAACAGCCATAATGACCTCTCATCTTTCATTCGAAAGTAATATATCTTACATATGATAATTTAAGTTAAAATTAAGTTAATGCAAGTTTAAAATTATGCGGAGGTGCACAAAACGGGAAGCCGGGGCGGTAAACCCCGGGTGTGGCGTTACTCGTTGAACGGGGCGGTGTGGTCGAGGACGGCCTGAATGACGTTCAGCGCGCCGTCGTGGTTGTTATCATCGGTGGCAAAACGCGACACCGCCTTGATGCTTTCGGCGGCGTTGGCCATCGCGAAAGAGTATTTCACCAGCTTGAGCATTTCCGTATCGTTAGCGCTGTCGCCAATGGCTACGCAGGCCTGCGGCGAGATGTTCCAGCGCTTCAGCAGGCGGCTGATGCCGTTAGCTTTATGCAGGCCGGGGATAATCAAATCGACGAAGCCGAAGCCGCTGGTGACCGGCTTCATGATGCCGTCCAGCGAGACGTGCAGTTTGTCGATAAGCTGCGGGATTTCGCTATCCGGCAGGTTAAGGGAAAACTTAAACAGCGTGTCGTCGATGTCATGATAGCTGCTAATGCGCTGCAGGCGATGGTAGTGCTTTGACATCAGGGTGACGAACGCCTCGGGCGCGCGCTCGCTGACGTAAGCGCTCTCGAGGCCGCAGGCGACGAAGTTGAGCTGCGGGTCTTTCAGCAGTTCGCCGATGACGACCTGGGATTCATGACGGGTGAGTTCGCCGTGGAACAGCTGTTGACCGCGTTCGTAAACCAGCGCGCCGTTCTCGGCAACAAAGGAGATTTGGTCGCGGATTTCCGGGAAAAAAGAGATCAGCTGGTAGTACTGGTTGCCGCTGGCGACCACGAACTCAATACCCTGCTGCTGGAGTTGCGCGAACTGCGCAAGAAAACGCGAGCGGTCATACCGCTTGGCGTCATTGAGAAAAGTTCCGTCCATATCGGTGACGATAACTTTAACGGTCATAACACATGCTCCTGGCTTAACTTCGACCAGTAACATTCTAATTACAATGTGATGGGGAGCACAAATTTATTTCGAATGAAAGTTTGCGTTCACCTCTGTGCAGCAGAAAACCCCGGATTGCGGCGTAAACGCCTTACCCGGGCTACCGGCCCGCAAACGGCTTCGAACCTGTAGCCCGGCTAAGCGTAGCGCAAGCCGGGGGATGTGACTTACAGCGTATGCTCGGTACGGGCGATAATATCGTCCTGAGCATCCGGCGACAGGGCGGTAAAGAACGCCGAGTAACCGGCCACCCGGACCACTAAATCACGATACTGGTCTGGGTGTTTCTTCGCTTCCAGCAGCGTCTCGCGCGACACGATGTTGTACTGAATATGCCAGCCTTTGTGCACCTCGAAGAAGGTGCGCAGCAGCACCATCAGTTTCTGCTTATCCGACGCGTTCTCCAGCGTGGCCGGGTTCAGCTTCTGGTTAAGCAGTACGCCGCCGAGGATTGAGCCGGTCGGCAGTTTACCCACCGAGCTGATTACCGCTGTCGGCCCGAGATGGTCGGTACCGGAGGCCGGGCTGGCCCCTTCCGCCAGCGGCGAGTGCGCTTTACGGCCATCCGGCGTCGCCATGGTCTGCGCGCCAAACGGCACGTTGGCGGAAATGGACGAGGTGCCGGCGTAGTAGTTGCCGCCGATCGGGCCGCGACCGTAGCGCGGGTTATGATACAGCTTCAGCTCGTCGATATAGGTCTGGTAGGCGCGAGCCAGCAGCATATCCACGCTGTCTTCATCGTTACCGTATTTCGGCGCGCCGTTGATTAAGCGCTGGCGCAACTGCTCGTGGGTCAGGCCTTCGAAGTCTTCAGCCAGCGCCTTTGCCAGCTCCTGCTGACCAATAACGCCCTGATCGAACACCAGCTTCTTCACCGCCGCCAGGCTGTTGCCGAGGTTAGCGATGCCGACCTGCAGACCGGAAACCCAGTCATACTTCGCGCCGCCCTGCTTGATGCTCTTCGCGCGCTCGATGCAGTCATCGACCAGCGCCGAGCAGAGAATATCGTGCACGTTCTCTTCCAGCATGGTGTCGACCACGTACTCAATCTCGATAGATTTGCGCGTGTAGTAGCGGATCTGCGTATCCCAGTCGGCCAGAACCTGTTCAAAGTTGTCGAAGTTGCCTTTTGACAGCGCATGTTCCTGCGGCAGGAAAACCTGGCCGCTGGTGGCGTCGCGGCCGCCTTCCAGGGTTGCCAGCATGACGCGGGCGAAGTTGATAAAGCTCATCCCGGTGCAGCGATAGCCCCATTTACCGCCGACGGCGGTTTCGATGCAGCCGATAGCGGCATAGTCGTACGCGTCCTGCGGCTCAATCCCCAGCTTGATAAATTCCGGGATGACGATTTCATCGTTGTTGAACGCCGGCATGCCGAAGCCGCAGCGGATCACCTGCACGCAGGCGTCGAGGAAGTCGTTGCTCATGCCCGCGTGATAGCGCACGCTGAGGTTAGGCTGAGTCGAACGCAGCCGACCGCAGGATTCCAGGATGGCGTAGGAGAGCGGGTTCACCGCGTCCTGCGCGTTGCCGTCAACCAGATTCTGGCCGCCGATGGTGACGTTCTGGTACAGCGGGCTACCGGCGGAAGCCTTAGAGTGCGAGCCGGAGCGAATTTTGTTCACTTCCAGCAGCTTCAGCCAGCAGCAGTGCAGCAGCTCGATGGCGTGTTCGCGATCCAATGATTGCGCCAGCTCAACGTCGCGGCGATAGTAAGGGTAGAGATACTGGTCCATACGGCCGAAAGAGACCGAGTGACCGTTGGATTCGATCTGCAGAATCAGCTGGATGAAATAGCACAGCTGCAGCGCCTGCCAGAAGGTTTTCGGCGGCTCGTGGGCGATAATATCGCAGTTTTCGGCTATCGCCAGCAGCTCGTCGCGGCGGGATTCGCGGCTCTCCGTCGCGGCCATATTGCGCGCCAGCCCGGCATAGCGCTTACAGTGGTCGCTGACCGCTTCCAGCACGATATCAATGGCTTTAAGGAACTGCTCGCCGTGCAGATCTTCCAGCACTGTCAGGTTAATGCGCGAACGGCGCTCGGCGACTTTCGCCCGCATGCCGTCGAGGCCTTTTTCCAGCAGCAGCGGATAGTTAACCGCAAGGTGAGCGTCGCCGGAGGTCATATTGCCTTCGGCTTTGATAATGCCGGTCGCCAGCAGCGCTTTTTGCTCGTCGGTAAACATGCCGTAGCAGCGATCCTGTACGGTTTGACCGCGCCACCACGGGCACACTTCGTGGAGCACGCGTTTGTTCTCTTCGCTAACGGCAAACCCGGCGCCGGGGCGATCGGCGAGGTCGTCGATCTCTTTTTCGATCCAGCTAACGGTGTATTCCGGGAAGATAGGCGCCGCGCGAACTTCGCTGGCCTGGTTGCCGACGATCAGTTCATCGTGCTTAATCCAGATCGTGCGTTCCGCCAGGTGATGAGCCAGCGCCAGCGCGCGGCGTACCGGGATCGGCTTATCCAGGTGCTGCTGATAGGCTTCGGTATAGTGCAGGGCGCGCTCGGTACAAACCGGCGGCTTAACGATATGCACCAGCGCCATTTTATGCGCCTGAATGCGCGGGCTCAGAGTGTCCAGTTTCAACGTTGTCATAAGGTTATCCTCGTAGAGTCGCCGTTAAACCTTTGCTCTGAGCATAGCGCTGCGCGAAGGCGAGCAGCTCGGGTGCAGCAAGCGGTTTATCCGGAGCGGTATAGGGCTGACTGAGTAATTGGTATTTATTCATGCCTAAGGTGTGGTAAGGCAGGAAGTGGATCTCGCCAACCTGTAAACGGTCAGCGGCAAAATCGGTAATGGCGGCAATATCGCTTTCGTTGGCGTTAAAGCCCTGGATCAGCGGCACGCGAATGATGATTTTCTTTCCGGCCTGCGCGACGCGCTGCAGGTTATCCAGCACCCGGCGGGCGCTGCCGTCCGTCCACTGCTGAAAAATCGCTTCGTTGACGTGCTTGAGGTCGGCGAGAAACAGGTCGATAAACGGCAAAGCGGGTTCGACGTATTTCCACGGCACGTGCAGGCAGGTTTCGACCGCGGTGTGGATCCCCGCGTTGTGGCTGGCCTCAAACAGCTGTCGGGCCAGTTCGGGATTCATAAACGGCTCGCCGCCGGAAAGCGTGACGCCGCCGCCGCTGCGGTCGTAAAACGGTTTGTCGCGCAGCACCGTGGCCATAATCTCTTCGACGCTTTTCTCTTCGCCGCACACGGTTAATGCCGTGGTCGGGCAGCAGTCGCGCAATTTGCCGATATGCGCATCGGTGAGCTTTTCGCGGTGGATAATCAGACCGTCCAGCTTGCGGGTAATCACCTCCGGCGCAGCCTGCTGGCAGAGGTCGCAGCCGTCCAGGCAAAGGCGGGCGTCATACAGCAAATCCGCCGTGCGGGCGCGGCTTTCCGGATTCTGGCACCAGCGGCAGCCCAGCGAACACCCTTTGAGGAAGACAACAGTGCGGATCCCCGGGCCGTCATGGGTTGAATAACGCTGAATGTTGAAGATCATGATTCACCCTCTTATTTGCATATGAAGATTAAATTACTTTCGAATGAAAGTTGTATTGATATAAATCAACAAGCAGAAAGAGGAAGGAGAATGAAGGTTAAAATGCCGCTGCGGGTCACAAAACATCCGGCGACAGCGCCGCCGGAAAAGGATCAGGGCGTACCGCACACCTCGCAGTGAGGGTTACGCGGCAGCCTCATTTCGCGGAACTGGCAGCGCATGGCGTCGTACATGACGATTTTTCCCGTTGCCGGGCTGCCGTAGCGGGCCAGCAGCTTAATCGCTTCCATCGCCTGCAGCGAACCGATGGTGCCGACCAGCGGCGCCATGACGCCGGCTTCGACGCAGGTGAGGGCGTTTTCGCCAAACAGGCGGCTCAGGCAGCGGTAGCAGGGTTCATCTTCCTGATACGTAAAGACGCTGATTTGCCCTTCCATGCGAATCGCCGCGCCGGAGACCAGCGGCGTTTTATGGCGGAAACATCCGGCGTTGAGCTGGTTACGGATCGCGACGTTGTCGGTACAGTCGAGCACCAGATCGTGGGCGGCGATTTGCGCCGCCAGCGCCGCGTCTTCCAGCCGCGCGTTGAGCGCCGTGAGCTGAACGTGGGGATTAATCCGCGCCAGCGCGGCGCGGGCGGAGTCGACCTTCGGCTGGCCGATGGCGGCGTCGCTGTGCAGGGTCTGACGCTGAAGGTTGGAGAGCGAGACGGTGTCGAAATCGAGCAGGGTTAGCTGGCCGACGCCTGCCGCCGCCAGATACTGCGCGGCGGCGCAGCCCAGCCCGCCGAGGCCGACGACCAGCACGCGGGAGGCTTTCAACTGCTCCTGACCGTCAAAATCGAAATCGCGGAGAATAATCTGCCGGTTATAGCGCAGCATCTCCGCATCGCTCAGCTCCACGCCCATTACAGCCCTCCGAACAGATGATTAAACGGCTCGACTTCCACCCATTCGCCCGCTTCCACGTTGCCGCGCTCGCGTTCGAGAACGATAAAGCAGTTGCCGAGGCTGAATGAACTGAAGATATGCGAGCCCTGGTGACCGGTGCTGCTAACCACCAGCTCGCCGTCGGGACCGCGCTGCAGCACGCCGCGCTGAAAATCGAGGCGGCCCGGCGATTTCTTCAGGCCGGAGGAGGCGCGAACGCGCAGGCGCATCGGCTGAGCTTGCCCGACGTTGCCGGACAGCTTCGCCAGCAGCGGCTGAACCAATTGGTAGAAGGTCAGCGTTGCGGAAACCGGGTTGCCGGGCAGGCCGCAGAACCAGCTGTGGTTGAGCTTGCCGAAAGCGAAAGGTTTACCCGGCTTAATCGCCAGCTTCCAGAAGCCGATTTCCCCCAGCTCTTCGAGGATCGCTTTGGTGTAGTCCGCCTCGCCGACGGAAACGCCTCCGGAGCTAATCACCACGTCGGCCTGCTGGTCAGCCTGAATAAAGGCTTCGCGCAGTTTAGTCGGGTCGTCGGGAATAATGCCGAGGTTAATGACCTCGCAGCCCAGCTCCTGCAGCATCAGGTGCACCGCCAGGCGGTTGGTATCGTAAATTTGCCCGTCGGCCAGCGGCTGGCCCGGTAGCTGGAGCTCATCGCCGGTGGAGAAGACCGCCACCCGCACTTTACGCACCACCTCAACCTCGGCAATCCCCAGCGAGGCGATGACCGGCAGCTCGGCGGCGGTCAGGCGGGTACCTGCGGGGAAGACGACCGCGCCGTGGGCGATGTCTTCGCCAAGACGACGAATATTCTGCCCGTTTTTCACCGGGACGAGGAAGCGGATACCCTCATCGGCTTGTTCGGCCTGCTCCTGCATCACCACCGCGTCGCAGCCTTCCGGCACCGGCGCGCCGGTCATAATGCGGATACAGGTGCCCGCGGGCCAGACGCCGTCAAAGGGTTGACCGGCGAAGGCCTTGCCGGCCACCGGCAGCGCTGCGCCGTCGGTGAGATCCGCCAGGCGTACGGCGTAGCCGTCCATCGCCGAGTTATCAAAACCGGGAACGTTAAGCGGCGAAACGAGATCATGGGCGGTCACGCGCGAAAAGGCCTGCAACAGCGGTACGGTATCCGTCGCATTCAGCGGCGTAATACGAGTGAGCATCTGGGTCAGGGCTGTGTCGAGCGGCATCAGTCCGGCGGTAAAATCCATGGGTTTCTCCTGCGGGCAAACATCGAAAACGCCTATTATGGCAGAAAAGAGAGACGGGCTATAACCCATCTGGCGACAAGCTTTACATCACCGTCCGCTCTTTCTATATTCAAAAATTGTATAGGACAGTCAGCACGATAATGATATTTATACACTTTATCGTTAAGGAATGGCGCAATGGGTAAGGCGGTTATAGCAATTCACGGCGGGGCCGGGGCGATTAGCCGCGCGCAGATGACGCCGGCGCGCGAGCGGGAGTACGTGGCGGCGCTGTCGGCGATTGTCGATAGTGGACAAAAAATGCTGGCTGCCGGGGCCAGCGCGCTGGATACGGTCACCGAAGCGGTCCGGCTGCTGGAGGAGTGCCCGTTATTTAACGCCGGTATTGGCTCGGTATTTACCCGCGATACCCGCCATGAGCTCGATGCCTGCGTGATGGATGGTTACAGCTTACAGGCGGGGGCCGTGGCCGGGGTTCAGCATTTACGCAATCCGGTGCTGGCGGCGCGTCTGGTGCTGGAGCAAAGCCCGCACGTGCTGTTGATTGGCGAGGGGGCGGAAGCGTTTGCCGCTTCCCGCGGTATGGCGCGGGTCGATAACAGCCTGTTTTCGACTCCCGAGCGTTTGCTGCAGCTGCGTCAGGCGCAGGAGGGCGACGATATCGTGCTCGATCATCACGCCGCGCCGCTGGATGAACGGCACAAAATGGGCACCGTCGGCGCGGTCGCGATGGATCTGGCGGGCAACCTCGCGGCGGCGACCTCCACCGGCGGCATGACCAATAAGCTACCGGGACGCGTCGGCGACAGCCCGCTGCCCGGTGCGGGCTGCTATGCCAATAACGCCAGCGTCGCCGTTTCCTGTACCGGTACCGGCGAAGTGTTTATACGTACGCTCGCGGCCTACGATATTTCGGCGCTGATGGAGTATAGCCAGCTCAGCCTGCAGGAGGCCTGCGAAAGGGTGGTGATGGAGAAACTTCCGGCGCTGGGCGGCAGCGGCGGCCTGATCGCCATCGACAGAGAAGGCAACGTGGCGCTGCCGTTTAATAGCGAAGGCATGTACCGGGCCTGGTGTTATGCGGGCGATACGCCCACGATTGGTATTTATCGCGAATAAGAGGAAAGGGCGTTGCCGCATAGTCAAGAAATCGATGCCGATGATGTTCTGCAGGTGCGCGGCCTGAACGTCGTGTTCAATCAGCAGCAGCAGGCTTTTTCCGCCGTCCGCGACCTGTCGTTTACCCTGCGGCGCGGCGAGACGCTGGCGATTGTCGGCGAGTCCGGCTCCGGGAAGTCGGTGACGTCCCTGGCGCTGATGCGCCTGCTCGACCAGGCGGTCAGCGAAGTGCGCAGCGATGCGCTGCTGCTGCGTCGTCGCAGCCGGCAGGTGATTGAGCTGAGCGAACAGTCTGAAACCGAGATGCGCGGCGTGCGCGGCGCGGATATGGCGATGATCTTCCAGGAGCCGATGACGTCGCTGAATCCGGTCTTCACCATCGGTGAACAGATTGCCGAATCTATCCGCTTACACCAGGGCCTGAAGCATGATGAGGCCCTGCGCGAAGCGAAGAAAATGCTCGATCAGGTGCGCATTCCGGAAGCGGAAGCCATGCTCTCGCGCTATCCGCATCAGCTTTCCGGCGGGATGCGTCAGCGGGTGATGATCGCCATGGCGCTCTCCTGCCGACCGGCTGTGCTGATTGCCGATGAACCGACCACCGCGCTGGACGTGACTATTCAGGCGCAGATTTTACAGCTGATTGCCGTCCTGCAAAAAGAGATGGCGATGGGCGTTATCTTTATTACCCACGATATGGGGGTGGTCGCCGATATCGCCGACCGCGTGCTGGTGATGTATCGCGGCGAAGCGGTGGAAACCGGCAGCGTGGAAGAGATTTTCCGCGCGCCGAAGCACCCGTATACTCAGGCGCTGCTGGCCGCGGTGCCGCGGCTGGGGGCAATGCGCGGCACTTCGCTGCCGCGCCTCTTCCCGCTGTTAAACCAGAGCCCGTCGCCGGAGGGGCAGAACACCGTTGTGCCCGGGGAACCGATCCTGAAAGTTCGCGATCTGGTGGCGCGCTTCCCGCTGCGTAGCGGCATTCTCAACCGCATTACCCGCGAGGTGCATGCGGTCGAAAAGGTCAGCTTTGATTTATGGCCCGGCGAAACCCTGAGCCTGGTGGGGGAGTCCGGCTGCGGTAAATCAACGACCGGCCGGGCGCTGCTGCGGCTGGTGGAAACTCAGGGCGGCAGCATCACCTTCAACGGCCAGCGGATTGATACGCTGACGGGCAGTAAGCTTCAGGCGCTGCGCCGCGATATCCAGTTTATCTTTCAGGACCCCTACGCTTCCCTCGACCCACGGCAAACGGTGGGCTATTCGATTATGGAACCGCTGCGCGTGCATCGGCTGCTGGAGGGCGATGCCGCTCGTGAGCGGGTCAGCTGGCTGCTGGAACGCGTCGGGCTGGAGCCGGAGCATGCGTGGCGCTATCCGCACGAGTTTTCCGGCGGCCAGCGGCAGCGCATCTGTATTGCCCGCGCGCTGGCGCTCAATCCGAAAGTGGTGATTGCCGATGAGTCGGTATCGGCGCTTGATGTGTCGATTCGCGCGCAAATTATCAATCTGATGCTCGATCTACAGCGTGAGATGGGTATCGCATTTCTGTTTATCTCCCATGACATGGCGGTGGTTGAGCGCATCAGCCACCGCGTGGCGGTGATGTATCGCGGGCGTATTGTCGAGATCGGCCCGCGCCGCGCCGTGTTTGAAAACCCGCAGCACCCCTATACCCGTAAACTGATGGCCGCCGTTCCGGTGGCCGATCCTGCGCATCGTCGTCCGCAGCGCGTGCTGCTCTCAGACGAGCTGCCGGGCAACATCTTCAAGCGGGGCGAAGAGGGGATCGGTACGCCATTACAGCAGGTGGGACCGGGGCACTTTGTCGCCAGAGAGCCCGCCGCCGACGTGCTGGCGCGCTAACAACGACACCAATAATGCAGCATTTCAGGAGAACAACATGACTCAACGCGTATCAGGCAAATGGCTGTTGGCGCTGGGCGTCGCCTCGGCGCTGACAGCGGCTCCGGCTCTGGCCGCAAAAGATGTGGTGGTGGCGGTCGGCTCTAACTTTACGACCCTCGACCCGTATGATGCTAACGACACGCTGTCGCAGGCCGTCGCGAAGTCGCTCTATCAGGGGCTGTTCGGCCTTGATAAAGAGATGAAATTGCAAAACGTGCTGGCGGAAAGCTATACCGTTTCCCCGGACGGCCTGGTGTATACCATTAAGCTGCATCCGGGGGTGAAGTTCCAGGACGGAACCGAGTTCAATGCCGAAGCGGTTAAAGCGAACCTCGATCGCGCCAGCAATCCGGAAAATCATCTCAAGCGCTATAACCTGTATAAAAATATCGCCAGCACCGAGGCGGTTGACCCGACAACGGTGAAAATTACTCTCAAACAGCCTTTCTCGGCGTTTATCAATATCCTGGCCCACCCGGCGACGGCGATGATTTCTCCGGCGGCGCTGAAGAAATATGGTAAAGAGATTGGTTTCCATCCGGTTGGCACCGGCCCGTACCAGCTCGACACCTGGAATCAGACCGACTTCGTTAAAGTGAAGAAGTTCGCCGGTTACTGGCAGCCGGGGCTGCCGAAGCTGGACTCCATCACCTGGCGTCCGGTCGTGGATAACAATACCCGCGCGGCGATGCTGCAGACCGGCGAAGCGCAGTTTGCGTTCCCGATCCCTTACGAGCAGGCGCCGCTGCTGGCGAAAAACAGCAAGCTGGAGCTGGTGGCCAGCCCGTCGATCATGCAGCGCTATATCAGCATGAACGTGACGCAGAAGCCGTTTGATAACCCCAAAGTGCGCGAGGCGATTAACTACGCCATTAACCGTCAGGCGCTGGTAAAAGTCGCCTTTGCGGGCTATGCCACCCCGGCGACCGGCGTGGTACCGCCGTCAATTGCCTACGCTGAAAGCTACAGCGCCTGGCCGTACGATCCGGCGAAGGCCCGCGAGCTGCTGAAAGAGGCGGGCTATCCGAATGGATTTAGCACCACGCTGTGGTCGTCGCACAACCACAGCACGGCGCAGAAAGTGCTGCAATTTACCCAGCAGCAGCTGGCGCAGGTGGGCATTAAGGCGCAGCTGACGGCGATGGATGCGGGCCAGCGCGCGGCGGAAGTGGAAGGTAAGGGGCAGAAAGAGAGCGGCGTACGCATGTTCTATACCGGCTGGTCGGCGTCGACCGGAGAAGCGGACTGGGCGCTGTCGCCGCTGTTCGCGTCGCAGAACTGGCCGCCGACCCTGTTCAATACGGCTTTCTATAGCAATCCCCAGGTGGATAAAGACCTCAACGACGCGCTGAAAACCACCGATGCGCAGGAAAAAACGCGGCTGTATAAAGACGCGCAGGATACTATCTGGAAAGAGTCGCCGTGGGTGCCGCTGGTGGTAGAGAAACTGGTCTCGGCGCACAGTAAAAATCTGACCGGATTCTATATCCAGCCGGATACCGGATTTAGCTTTGAACAGGCGGATCTTAAGTAGATAGCTGCGGGTCCCCGGGCGCAGGCTGCGGGGACTTCGCGCAAGGAGAAGCATGCTCAATTATGTGATTAAACGCCTGCTGGGACTGATCCCCACGCTGCTGATTGTGGCGGTGCTGGTGTTTCTGTTCGTGCATATGCTGCCCGGGGACCCGGCGCGGCTGATTGCCGGACCGGAAGCCGATGCTCAGGTGGTGGGAATGGTGCGCCAGCAGCTGGGGCTCGATCGGCCGCTGCACGTGCAGTTCTGGCACTATATCAGCAATATTGTGCAGGGGGATTTCGGTACCTCGATGGCCTCGCGTCGCCCGGTAAGCAGCGAAATCGCCAGCCGTTTCATGCCCACGTTCTGGTTAACGCTCGCCAGCATGAGCTGGGCGGTGATCTTCGGTATGGCGGCGGGGATCGTGGCGGCAGTCTGGCGCAACCGCTGGCCGGATCGCCTGGGAATGGCGCTGGCGGTAACCGGCATCTCGTTCCCGGCGTTCGCGCTCGGCATGCTGCTGATGCAGGTCTTTTCCGTTGAGCTGGGCTGGCTGCCGACGGTGGGTGCCGACAGCTGGCGCCACTATATTCTGCCTTCGCTGACCCTGGGCGCGGCGGTGGCGGCGGTGATGGCGCGCTTTACCCGCGCCTCGTTCGTCGATGTCCTGCATGAAGATTACATGCGTACCGCGCGGGCAAAAGGCGTCAGCGAAACGCTGGTGGTGCTCAAGCACGGCCTGCGCAACGCGATGATCCCGGTGGTGACCATGATGGGGCTGCAGTTCGGCTTTTTGCTCGGCGGTTCAATCGTGGTGGAGAAGGTCTTTAACTGGCCAGGCCTCGGGCGTCTGCTGGTGGACTCGGTGGAGATGCGCGACTATCCGGTGATTCAGGCGGAAGTTCTCCTGTTTTCGCTGGAGTTTATTCTTATTAATTTAGTGGTGGACGTGCTGTATGCCGCCATTAATCCGGCTATCAGGTACAAGTAAGGTGCGATTGCTCAACTGGAGAAGACAAGCGGCTATCAACGCGATGCCGGGGATTAAACCCGGGCAGATACGTACCCCGTGGCACGAGTTCTGGCGGCGGTTTCGCGGTCAGCCGGTGGCGATGGGAGCGGGGGTATTTGTTCTGCTGCTGATTGCGGTGGCGATTGTGGCGCCGTGGATTGCGCCGTTCGACGCGGAAAACTATTTTGATTACGACCGGCTCAACGACGGACCGTCAATGATGCACTGGTTCGGCGTTGATTCGCTGGGGCGGGATATCTTTAGTCGGGTGCTGGTCGGCGCGCAGATCTCGCTGGCCGCCGGGGTACTGGCGGTATTCATCGGCGCGGCCATCGGCACCGTACTTGGGCTACTGGCCGGGTATTACGAAGGCTGGTGGGATCGCATCATTATGCGTATCTGCGACGTGCTGTTCGCTTTCCCGGGGATTTTGCTGGCAATTGCGGTCGTGGCGGTAATGGGGAGCGGGATGTCGAACGTCATCATCGCGGTGGCGATCTTTTCGATCCCGGCCTTTGCGCGTCTGGTGCGCGGCAATACCCTGGTGCTTAAGCAGCAGACCTTTATTGAGTCGGCGCGCAGCATCGGCGCCAGCGATGCTACCATCCTGTTTAATCATATATTGCCCGGAACGGTATCATCGATTGTGGTCTACTTTACGATGCGTATCGGGGTGTCGATTATCTCCGCTGCCAGCCTGTCATTTCTGGGGCTTGGCGCGCAGCCGCCGACGCCGGAGTGGGGGGCGATGCTGAACGAGGCGCGGGCGGATATGGTGATGGCGCCGCACGTGGCGCTGTTCCCGGCAATCGCGATTTTTCTGACGGTGCTGGCGTTTAACCTGCTGGGTGACGGCCTGCGCGATGCGCTGGATCCGAGGATAAAAGGGTAGCGTTCGAGGATTGTGCAGCCCGGACAGGTGTCCGGGAAAGCACACCGCACGTTAATCCTGTGCGGTTTTGTCGCCCGGATAAGGCGCGCGAGCGCCGTCATCCGGGATAGGTTAAGCGGGCGGAATTAAACCCGGCTGCCCCACAGATCGTATTCGTCGGCGTGCTCGACTTTCACCCGCACAACGTCGCCCGGTTTGACTTTACTCTCACCGTTCAGGTAGACCGCGCCGTCGATTTCCGGCGCATCGGCCATGCTGCGGCCAATTGCCCCTTCTTCATCCACTTCGTCGATCAGCACCATAATTTCACGACCGACTTTCTCCTGCAGGCGCTCGGCGGAGATCTGCTGCTGCAGCTGCATAAAGCGGTTCCAGCGCTCTTCTTTCACCTCTTCCGGCACCTGATCCGCCAGTTCGTTGGCGGTCGCGCCTTCCACCGGGCTGTATTTGAAGCAGCCGACGCGGTCGAGGCGGGCTTCTTTCAGGAAGTCGAGCAGCATCTGGAAATCGTCTTCCGTTTCACCCGGGAAGCCGACGATAAAGGTCGAGCGCAGGGTGAGTTCCGGGCAGACTTCGCGCCACTGCTTGATGCGCGCCAGCTGACGGTCGGCGGAGCCCGGACGCTTCATCATCTTGAGGATACGCGGGCTGGCGTGCTGCAGCGGAATATCGAGGTAGGGCAGAATTTTGCCTTCCGCCATCAGCGGGATCACATCATCGACGTGCGGGTATGGATAGACGTAGTGCAGGCGCACCCAGATACCGAGCTTCGCCAGCTCTTCGCACAGGCTAACCATACTGGTTTTGACCGGCATACCGTTGTGGAAACCGCTGCGATGTTTGACATCAACGCCGTAGGCGGAGGTGTCCTGAGAGATCACCAGCAGCTCTTTGACGCCGGCGTCGGCCAGGCGTTTGGCTTCCGCCAGCACTTCGCCAATCGGACGGCTGACCAGATCGCCGCGCATTGACGGGATGATGCAGAAGGTGCAGCGATGGTTGCAGCCTTCGGAAATTTTTAAGTAAGCGTAATGACGCGGCGTCAGCTTCACGCCCTGTTCCGGCACCAGGCTGAGGAACGGGTTGTGTTTAGGCTTCGGCGCGTAGTGGTGGACGTGTTCCAGCACCTGTTCATAGCTGTGCGGGCCGGTAATTTCCAGCACCTTCGGATGCACTTCGCGGATCTGATCTTCTTTTGCGCCCAGGCAGCCGGTGACGATCACTTTGCCGTTTTCTTTCAACGCTTCGCCAATCGCTTCCAGCGACTCCTGCACGGCGCTATCGATAAAGCCGCAGGTGTTAACGATAACCATATCAGCGTTATCGTAGGAGGGAACCACGTCATATCCTTCGGTACGCAGTTCAGTCAGGATACGTTCTGAGTCCACGAGGTTTTTCGGGCAGCCCAGAGAGACAAAGCCGATCTTCGGCTGAGGGGTGACATTGCTCATAGCTTAAAAAGTGTTCAATTATTGGGATGGTCAGGGCAGGGATTCTACAGAGATCGGCGGAAAGTTTATACTCCTTTTCTTGTTAGCCTGGCGATGTCCGTGTTTCTTTTTATCGGGATGATTATCCAGATTGTTAATCAAAATAAGGGAGTTATTCACCTTTTATCTTGCAACCCGGGGAAGTCGGTTTAGATCTGGTTTAACCTGAAGCGGTAAAATAGCCGCTGCTTTCAGTCTTTATTTTTATCAGGTTTCCCATGTTTAAAAAGTTGGGTGGTTTCGTCTGCGCGCTGGCCATGATTGGCGCGACGCCCGTTTATGCCAACGAGATGGCGTTATATTCGGTCAATACCGGTTCCTTTGTTTATCACATGACCGGCAATCACGGTCAATATAACGAAAAATTCAATAACCAATTTTTTTCCGTTGAGCGCAAGCTGTCAGCGGATTCAAAGTACAGCCTGTTGGCCGGCACCATGAAGAATAGCTTTGCCGACCGCTGCCTCTCTTTAGGAGCGAGGAGAGACTGGTACGCGGGGGCAAGCGGCTGGACGTTCAAGGGCGTCTATGCCTATACCGGCGAGTTTTTCTTTAAAGCCTTTCGCGATTGCGGGGATTCAGGCACCTATCGAACGGCGAAGAAAATCACCGGCGTCGGTTTCTCTCCCTATATTTATCATGGCCTGCAGTACAATTTTACCGATTATTTCGGCGTGGAAACGGGCATTATCGTCCCGGCCATATTTGTGATGAGCGTGCAGTGGAGCTTCCGCTAATTTGCCCGAAAAAGGCTTCCGGGCGAATTTTAATTAATGGCTTTGCGCAACGCCAGCGCCTGGCGCAGCCCCCGGCGCGGTCGGTTCTCTATTGTCGCGCAGCGTAAATACCGAGATCAGCGTAAACAGCCCGGCAATGCCGCCCAGAATATAATAGGTATGCGCGAAGCCGATGGTGTCGTACAAATACCCGGCCAGCGGCGAGTAAATCGCGGTGGCGATGGAGGCGACGAACAGCACCAGCAGGTAGACCGTCGAGGAGAGCTTGTTGTCGAAGTTGGCGGCGATAAATTTAAACACCGACACCAGAATCAGCGGTTTTTCCAGCGCATGCATCATTTTGACCGCGCCGATCCACACCGGGCCCAGCGGAATCGCGGAGCCGACGATACGCACCGACATGATCAGTCCGGCGATGATCAGCGCCCATTTCGCGCCGGTGCGGTTTACGAACCACGGCATCAGGCATAAAAACAGCGTCTCGCCGCATACCTGAATGGAGGCCAAAATGCCGTACCAGCGATTGCCTTCTTCCGGCGTCGGGAACTGCAGAGAAAAGTACTGGGCAAACTGCTGATCGTAGGTGTCGTAGATTTGCGTGACGAACAGGGTAAAGACCAGCAGCATCCAGAACTGGCCGTTCTTCGCCAGCTCCAGGGCATGCGAAACTTTCAGCGCGCTGGTTTTCTGCATTTCCGCTTCGGTCAGCTCGATTTTGGTCAGCATAAAACAGAGCGCGGCAATCACAATGGCGATACTCGCCAGCCAGAAGGCGAGGTTCGGATTGCTGTCGATATACTTGCCGACGATCCACGCGGCGGCGGCCCAGCCTAACGATCCCCACATTCTTACCCGGCCATATTCGAACTGGTAGCGCCGCGAAATTTTATCAATATACGAATCAATCACCCCGCAGCCGGAGTTAAAAATTATTCCCAGGTATACTCCGCCAAGCAGCGCACCCAGCCAGAAGCTGTGCACCAGCAGCGGCGTGTACAAATAAATAAAGAACGGGCCTACCGGTAGCAGCATGGCGACCAGGATCCAGATCAGCCGCTTTTTCAGGCCGAACTTATCGGAAATAAAGCCGAAGAAGGGCTGCATCAGCAGGGCAATAAAGGCGTTGATCGAGTAGAGCAGGCCGGTTTTCGTTGCGCTAATCCCGAGGTGCTGAGTCGTCCAGATCACAAAGAACGCCATGGTCGAGGACCAGGCGAAGAGATAGAGGAAATCGAAAAGACTCAACAAGATATAGTTTCTTTTGCCGGGCGTCATCATTTCAGTTCCTTCAAGCGATAGAGATAAAGGTTACAAACAGGATCGATATGCCTGCCGTTCTTATTGGATGTTATACGTAATACATTTTATTTGATGATATGACACCCGGCGGCATTTTCTGGCAACGTGAATTGCGCTAATTTGTGATCATTACTGCAATAAATGATTTTATATCCCAGGGTTGGAATTTTTACTTTTATGAGAACGTATAACATTTTGTGGCTTTCAGGAGATGATGTCGCAGGTGGGGATTTTAAGCTTCGTTGTAACATTGTAAAGGATGTTAATGACCTGAGAATTATTGATCTGCCTCATCGTTTTGTACAAAAAATGACCATATTATGATTGTGGTAAAGGACGACAGAGGAGGAACCGCGATGAGCGTTGACAGACTATATCGTAACCTGATGAATAAGCTGATTAATGCCAACATTGATCTCGATGCTTATTTACAGCTGCGTAAAGCAAAAGGCTATATGTCAGTCAGCGAAAACGACCATCTACGGGATAACTTGTTTGAACTGTGCCATGAAATGCGTCAACACGCGCCGCGCCTGCAGCACGTCGTTGCGCCGGAGGAAAAGGATGCCCTGCGGCTGGCGGGCGAAGCCGTCGCTTCCGCGGCGGTGTGCCTGCTGAGCGGACATCATGATTGCCCGTCCTACATCGCTGTCGACGTAGATAAGCTGGAAAGCTGCCTGGCGGTATTGCGGCTAAATATTCATAAATTGAATGATTCCAAGCCCATTACTCATGCCTGAGATCGGGGGGAGCCTGCTCCCCCCGATTAATGTTATGTAAAAATCCCTTCCCGTTTTTCCACGCTGGCTACCCTTATCGCATTGCTGACAAAAGGAGTATGCCATGCGCCAGACCATTACCCTGATGATAGCCCTTACCGCACTGTTGCTGCCTGCGGCTGCCCTTGCCGCCCGGGAGCGCGTAGAGGTGCTGCAGAACCAGCTTGAACACCCGTGGGCGCTGGCCTTTCTTCCGGACGATCGGGGCATTCTGATGACCCTGCGCGGCGGCGAGCTCCGGCTGTGGCAGCGGGAAAAAGGCCTCGCGCCTGCGATCTCGGGCGTACCGCAGGTCTGGGCCAACGGGCAGGGGGGGCTGCTTGACGTGGCGCTGGCCCCGGATTTCGCCCAGTCGCGCCGGGTCTGGCTAAGCTACGCCGAAGGCGGGAGTGACGACAAGGCCGGGACCGCCGTAGGCTACGGCCGACTGAGCGAGGATCTCCAGCGCCTGGAAAACTTCCAGGTGGTTTTCCGCCAGCAGCCGAAGCTCTCAACCGGCAACCATTTTGGCGGGCGGCTGGTGTTCGACGGCCGCGGTTATTTGTTTATCGGTCTCGGGGAGAATAACCAGCGTTCGACCGCTCAGGATCTCGATAAGCTGCAGGGAAAAGTGGTGCGGCTAACGGCTGATGGCAAGGTCCCGGACGATAATCCTTTTGTCGGCCAGGCTGGCGTCAGGCCGGAAATCTGGTCTTACGGTATTCGCAACCCCCAGGGGATGGCGATGAACCCGTGGAGCGATACGCTGTGGTTAAATGAACACGGCCCGCGCGGCGGGGATGAGATCAACCTGGTGCAAAAAGGGAAAAACTACGGCTGGCCGCTGGCGACGCACGGCATTAACTATAGCGGCCTGCCGATCCCGGAGGCCAAAGGCAAAACGCTGGAGGGAACCGAAGCGCCGCTGTTTGTCTGGGCGAAGTCGCCAGCGGTGAGCGGTATGGCGTTTTACAACGCGCCGACCTTCCCGCAGTGGCAGCACAGGCTATTTATCGGCGCGCTGAAGGATACGTCGCTGATTGTCCTCAAGGTTGACGGCAATAAGGTGACGGAACAGGAGCGGATTCTGGGCGATCGCGGTAAACGTATCCGTGATGTGCGCGTTGGACCCGATGGCTATCTGTATGTCTTAACCGACGAATCCAACGGCGAGCTGCTGAGGGTGAGCCCGGCGGGCTAATATCAGGTGACCGGGATCATCACCACGTTGCGCCAGACCTGGCGCTGGTTAATCTGCTGATACCAGCGCTGCAGGTGCGGGCGCGGTTGCCAGGTTTTCACGGTCTCCAGCAGGTTATAAATGAACGGCGCGACGGCGATATCGCCGAGGCCGAAGGCGTCGCCTGATAGCCACTGACGGCGCGACAGTTCGTCATCGAGAATGGCGAACAGGGTCTCGCAGGTGGCAATACCGGCTTCAATCGCGGCGGGGTCGCGTTTTTCCGGCGGGGTTCTCACCAGCCCCATTAAAATCGGCCGATGGGCCGGCGAGAGCGAACCGTTGGCCCAGTCCATCCATTTCTCTCCCTGAGCGCGTTCGGCGGGCGACTCCACCCACAGGCGATCCTGACCATACTGCGCGGCCAGATAGCGGATAATGGTGTTTGATTCCCAGAGCACGATATCGGTCGTCTCATCTTTCAATAGCGGTACCAGCCCATTGGGATTCATGACCAGATAGGCCGGATCGTGATTCAGACCGAACTCCAGGCCTGCCAGAATTTGCTGATACGGGAGGTCGAGTTCTTCCAGCACCCAGCGCACTTTCTTCACATTGGTCGAGTTATTTCTGCCCCACAGCGTAATCATATCCGCTCCTGCTTTTTATTTCGCCGCCGTTGCGGCGTAGTGAGCATTCATGTTGGAATAAAGTTAATATTTAGGCAACCGCGATCAAAAAAATTGCGCTGTTTGCAGCACCGGGCGAGGTTATTGCGTAAACTTTAAAAACTTTACCAACTCGCTGTTTCTTTAAGGTCATTTGTACGCTTTACTCACCGGCTGCTGCGGCGCGGAACGAGTGTGGCGGCATATTTTTGTTTGGAAAGGATACTTGGGTGGCTCTTATGACGCATGATGCTTTTTCCCTTCGCGGCCTCGCGGCAGGCTGCGCGCTTTTACTTCTCGTTGCGCCTGCGGTGCAGGCTGCGGAACAACTCCCCGATGCGCCATCCATTGACGCGCGAGCCTGGATCCTGATGGACTATGCCAGCGGCAAAGTGCTCAGCGAAGGCAATGCCGACGAAAAACTCGACCCGGCGAGCCTGACCAAAATCATGACCAGCTACGTTGTCGGCCAGGCGTTAAAGGCGGGTAAGATTAAGTCTACTGATATGGTGACCATCGGACGCGATGCGTGGGCCACCGGTAACCCGGCGCTGCGCGGCTCTTCGGTGATGTTCCTCAAGCCGGGGATGCAGGTGTCGGTAGAAGATCTTAACAAGGGCGTCATCATTCAGTCCGGCAACGACGCCAGCATCGCGATAGCCGACTACGTGGCGGGCAGCCAGGACGCGTTTGTCAGCCTGATGAACGGCTATGCGCAGAAAATGGGCCTGACCAACACCACCTTTATGACCGTGCACGGTCTGGACGCGCCGGGTCAGTTCAGTACCGCCCGCGATATGGCGCTGCTCACCAAAGCGATGATCCATGACGTGCCGGAAGAGTATGCGATCCATAAAGAAAAAGAGTTCACCTTCAACAAAATCCGCCAGCCGAACCGCAACCGCCTGCTGTGGAGCACGAACCTCAACGCTGATGGGGTGAAAACCGGGACCACCGCCGGGGCGGGCTACAATCTGGTTTCTTCCGCGACGCAAAACGATATGCGCCTGATTGCCGTCGTGCTCGGCACCAAAACTGACCGTATCCGTTTTAACGAATCAGAAAAACTGCTGACCTGGGGATTCCGCTTCTATGAAACCGTGACGCCGATTAAACCCGATGCCACCTTCATTACCCAGCGCGTCTGGTTTGGCGATAGCAGTGAAGCGAAGCTGGGGGCGGGCGAGGCGGGTTCCATCACGCTGCCGAAAGGCCAGCTGAAAAACCTCAAGGCCAGCTACACCCTGAACGATACGCAGCTGACCGCGCCGCTGACCAAAGGGCAGGTGGTCGGCACCATCGACTTTAAACTGAATGATAAAACCATTGAGCAGCGGCCGCTGATTGTGATGGAAGCGGTAAACGAAGGCGGTTTCTTTAGCCGGATGATCGATTTCGTGCTGATGAAACTGCACGGCTGGTTCGGCGGTTGGTTCTCTTAAAATGCAGGCCGCGCCCTGCGGGGCGCGGTTAGTAAAGCAGTGAAATTTGTTTTTCCTTCGCCAGCGCGAGCAGATCGTCATCCGGACAGACGTCGCTGGCTATTACGTCAAACTGCGATAAATCCCCCATCCGCGCCGGCCGGACTTTGCCGAATTTACTGTGATCGACAACCAGCACGTGGTAGCGAGCGCTTTTCATCGCCCAGTGTTTGACCGGCAGCTCTTCCAGGTTAAAACAGGTCGCGCCCTGCTCGCAATCGACGCCCGCGGCGGAATAAAACGCGATGTCCGGGCACAGGTGGCTCAGCGTATCCTGCAGGCTTAGCGGTTTAAAAATGGCGTTGCTGGCGTGGAACTCGCCGCCGCACAAAATTGCGCGGCACTGGGGCTTTTCCTGTAAGGAAAGAAAGGTATTGAGCGAATAGCAGACGCCGGTAAAGGGCAGGGCGCTATCGATGGCGTCGATGATCCACGGCGTGGTGGTCCCGCAGTCAAAAAAGGCCATCTGGTGGGGCTCAAGCAGCTTTGCCGCATGGCGGGCTGCGCGGCGTTTTTCATCCACAAGGCGCGTTTTCTGATCGCTCAGCAGATAGTGCGTTGCGCTGCGCGGCTCCAGAACGATATAGCCGCCCAGCAACACGACCGGGCCGCTGTGGCCGTTGAGGTCGCGACGAATGGTCATCTCTGACACGCCAAGCAGGGTGGCCGCTTCTTTTAGATGGAGTTTATCACTGCGCTTGAGTGCCTGAATAAGCTGGCTGATGCGTTCGTCACGACGAGTTTCCATATTCCCTCTAAGCTGAAAGCGCCCTGCATTGACAGGGCGTCAGCGGCGATTTTACCTGCCGGAAGAGGCTTAGTCACGCGCAGGAATCGGGCGCTGCCGCAACTTTACCGGCTGGTCAGGAACGTCTATTCGCGCACCCAGCCTTTGCGAATCGGCAGCGAAAAGAACAGGCGGTACAGCCGCTGCAGATGCTGATAGAGGGTTTTTCCGCCGCTTTGCCACAGCAGTTGGGCGCTAAGGCAGGCGAGCATCGCGGTGAGAAGCCCGCCCAGCATGTCCATCGGCCAGTGAACGCCGAGATAGACCCGGGCCCAGGCAATCGCGCAGGCAACGGCGATAAGCAGCGCGCCCGACCACAGGCGGTGCCAGAACATAAAGGCCAGCGCAAAGGTAAAGCAGATAGTACCGTGATTGCTTGGGAAGGAGTTATTGGGTGAATGATGCAGGAAGTTATAGCCCACACCGGCGGCAAACGGACGTTCATGCGGAAAAAACACGCCGAATATCCATGAAAGCGTGAGGCTAATCGCGAGCGCCATCATCACCTTAAATACTAGCTGACGCTGGTTTGGCCCCCAAAGCCATAAGGCGAATACCAATAATGGCACAATAATAATCAGGTCTTTGGCGATAAACGTCGCGATTTCAATTGCCCACCACGGCGACGCGGGGGTGGCATTGAGGAATGCAAACAGCGAGTAGTTAATATTTTCCAGCATACATCCAGGCTCTTGGGTCCGTTAGCAACAAGCCGCCCACCTTAAAAAACGGTGGCGATAAGGTAAAGCAGTATTGTCTTAATTATCAGTTTGTTATGAATGAAAGTGCGTATGTGGCTTCGTTAACAGACTGAGTAAAGGAGTATATAGCCTGTAATCTAATTGAAACATAAACGAAATATATACAGTGGGATTTTCATTCGGTGATGGCGACGCGGTCTCTGCGTGGCGATATTTCTCTTCATCGCTCACAATTCACTATCTCCCCGGCACGACTTTCATTAAACTTTGCGCGGTTTTATTTAAATAAGAGATTTCATGCACAATTCTTCGCTTTCAGGCAAACGCCTCGGACGTCAGGCGCTGCTCTTTCCGCTGTGCCTGGTGTTATACGAATTCGCCACCTATATCGGCAATGACATGATCCAGCCGGGTATGCTCTCGGTGGTGGAAGAGTTTGGCGTGGGCAATGAGTGGGTTCCGACCTCAATGACCGCCTATCTGGCAGGCGGTATGTTTTTGCAGTGGCTGCTGGGGCCGCTTTCGGATCGCATCGGCCGCCGTCCGGTCATGCTGACCGGGGTGGTATGGTTTATCGTGACCTGCCTGGCGACGCTGCTGGCGCAGACGATTGAGCAGTTCACGCTGCTGCGCTTTTTGCAGGGCATCAGCCTGTGCTTTATCGGCGCGGTTGGCTATGCGGCGATACAGGAGTCTTTTGAAGAGGCGGTGTGCATCAAGATCACGGCGCTGATGGCCAACGTCGCGCTGATTGCGCCGCTGCTTGGGCCGCTGGTGGGCGCGGCCTGGGTTCATCTCCTGCCGTGGGAGATGATGTTTGTCCTGTTTGCCGTGCTGGCCGCTATCGCCTTTTTTGGGCTACAGAAGGCGATGCCGGAAACCGCCACCCGCATGGGCGAGAAGCTATCGGTTAAAGAGCTGGGGCGTGATTATCGTGAGGTGCTGAAAAACCTGCGTTTTGTCGCCGGCGCGCTGGCCACCGGTTTTGTCAGCCTGCCGCTGCTGGCGTGGATTGCCCAATCGCCGGTGATCATCATCAGCGGCGAGCAGGCGACCAGCTACGAGTATGGTCTGCTGCAGGTGCCGATATTTGGCGCGCTGATTGCCGGTAACCTGGTGCTGGCGCGCCAGACTTCCCGCAAGACGGTGCGTTCGCTGATTATTCTCGGCGGCTGGCCAATTATGATCGGCCTGCTGATCTCCGCCGTCGCGACGGTGGCGTCAACCCACGCGTATCTGTGGATGACCGCCGGGCTGAGCGTTTACGCCTTCGGGATTGGGCTCGCTAACGCCGGGCTGGTACGCCTGACGCTGTTTGCCAGCGAGATGAGCAAGGGAACGGTGTCGGCGGCGATGGGGATGCTGCAAATGCTAATCTTTACCGTGGGTATCGAAGTGAGCAAGCACGCCTATGAGGCTGGCGGCAGCGGACTCTTCAGCTTGCTCAACCTGCTGAGTGGGGTGCTCTGGCTGGCGATGACGGTCTACTTCCTGAAGGATAAACGCGTAGGCAGCTCCCTCGAACCGCAGTAATCTTCAGATGCCCTGCTGCGACGTTACGCGCCGCAGCAGGCGCGGCCTCAGGCGAACGGCGCTTCGCGATTAAGCACTTTATCAATAATATGCAGCACGCCTTCTTCGTTATTGTGCGGCGCGCGGTAGCTGGCGACGGCCTTCACCGGCGCGGCGGCGTTGGCCATGGCGAAACCGAAGCCGGCATGCTGCAGCATTTCGATATCGTTGCCGCTATCGCCAAACGCCACCACTTCATTGTTCTCGATCCCCCAGCGTTCCTGCAGGATGCGCAGTCCGTTGGCTTTATGCACGCCGGGAATAATCAGGTCAATGCTGCCGTAGCCGGTAGCGACCGCGGTCACCATATCGCCAAGCGCAGCGTGCAGCTTCGGCTGTATCTGCGGGATCAGCTGGTCCGGGACGTTGAGACCGAACTTCAGAATCTCATCATCAGCAATATGATTAAAATCGTCGACCAGTTCGAGGCGATGATAATACTTCGCCGCGACCGCTTTCAGCTCATCATTATACTGGTTGAGGGTATAAGCGCTGCGCTTACCGCAGGCGATGATTTCAATGTTGGTCAGCGTCTGGAGATGGTCGATAACAGTATTGAAATGCTCCTGCGGCATCCGGCAGTTAAACACGTCCTCGCCGGCGCTGACCACCCAGCCGCCGTTTTCGGCGACAAAGGCGATCTCATGGGCAACCTCGGGGAAGAAGGAGATAAGCTGGTAATACTGGTTGCCGCTGGCAACGACGAAGCGGATGCCCTGCTCGCGCATCCGTTGATACTGGGCGAGGAAGCGCTGACGGTTATAGGTTTTGGCATCGCTCAGAAAGGTGCCGTCCATGTCTACCGCAATCATTTTGATGCTCATTAACTGTTCTCCATCACGGGTTCAGATTGTGGCTTCGCTACCGCGCGGGCGACGATGGCCGCGACCAGCACGAGTGCCAGCACCACCATCATGGCGCTGCGCAGGCCGAAGTGTTCGCCGAGAAAGCCCAGCAGCGGCGGCCCGACGAGGAAGGCGAGGTAGCCGGTAATCGCCACCACGCTGACGCGCTTCGGCGCATCAGGGCCGGTGTCGCTGGCGGCAGAAATGGTCAGCGGGAAGCCCAGCGACGCGCCGAGGCCCCATAATAGTACGGAGAGACCGGCGACCCACGGGTTATCGACGAAAATAATCAGGCCAATGCCCAGGGCGCCCATTACCGCGCTGGCGCGAACCACCGTCACCCGGCTGTAGCGGTCAATAAACCAGCCGCCGGTAAAGCGGCCAAGGGTCATGCCGAGGGTGAAGCCTGCGTAAATCAGCGAGCCGGAGGTTGGGCTGAAGCCGTGGCCGTCAACCATCAGCAGCGGCAGCCAGTCGTTGGCGGAGCCTTCAGCAAAGGCCATGGCCAGGACGATCGCGCCAATCAGCAGCAGCTGGGCATCGCGCCATATCGGCAGGCCTTTGCCTTCATGGCGCGCCGCTTCCGCCGCATTTTTGCCGGTGCCTTCAGGGATCGCGCGAATGGCGATAGCAATGGGGGCGACGGCCACCAGCGCCGCCAGCAGGATGTGCGGCGCGGCGGGCAGGCCGAAGCCGGTTACCGCCATACCAATCCCGGCGCCGACGAGCGTACCGAAGCTGTAGAAACCATGCATCATCGGCAGGACGGTTTTATTCATCTCACGTTCAACGGCGGCGCCTTCGACGTTAATGGCCACTTCCGCGGAGCCAAAGCTGGCGCCGAAGATGGCTAAGCCGATAGCAAACAGCACCGCCGAGGTAAACCATAGCGCGGCGCTGAGCACCAGCATGCCGACCACCGCGCAGGACATGGTGGCGCGAATCACTTTACGGGTGCCGAATCGATTGACCAGCCACGCTGAGCAGAGGATGCCGCTCATCGAACCTATTGATAGTCCAAATAATACAATCCCCATTTCCGCCGTCGATAGCGCGAGCAGATCGCGAATCGCCGGCGTGCGGGTCGCCCATGAGGCCATGAGTAATCCGGGGATAAAAAAGAACATGAAGAGCGCCCACAGCCTTAGCTGAAGGGCTCTGCGGGAGGTTTGCGCTGTCATCCGTAAATGCCCGAGAGTGAAGAGATGCAGACAACAGTAGCAAGGTTGTGTACATTTGTACATCCAGGCAGGCTGCCGCGGAATGCTTTTTTATTGACCTCTATGATTCGATTCAGCCTGAGGCATATTTGACGCGTACGCCGTGGGATTCAGCATCTGTTTAAATGAAAGAGGAAAAGGGGATGGCCCGTCGACCAAACGACCCGCAGCGGCGGGAGCGGATTTTGCAGGCGACGCTGGACACGATCGCGATACACGGTATCCACGCGGTCACGCACCGGAAAATCGCCACCTGCGCGGGTGTGCCGCTGGGCTCGCTGACCTACTATTTCAGCGGCATTGAGGCGCTGGTCGAAGAGGCGTTCAGCCTGTTTACCGGCCAGATGTCGGCGCAGTATCAGCAGTTTTTTGCCGATGTGCATAGCCGCGAAGAGGCCTGTGACGCCATTGCGGAGCTGATTTTTAGCGCCCAGGTGACCACCGCGCGCAATATGGAGCTGATGTATCAGCTATATGCTTTTTGCAGCAGCCAGCCGAATTTAAAAGCGGTCATGCAGAACTGGATGCTGCGCAGCCAGCGGACCCTTGAGCAGTGGTTTGAACCGGCAACGGCCCGCGGGCTTGACGCCTTTATCGAGGGGATGACGCTGCACTTCGTGACCGACAGAGCGCCGCTATCGAGAGAAGCGATTCGACTGATGGTAGACCGGCTGGCGGGAGCGTGAGCGGGGCGCAGAAAACAAAAAAAATTTATGTAAATTGGTCAATGAAAACAATTAGTTGCATGATGGTCAATAAGTTAGGTGAGTGGTAAGGAGTGGCGATCACGGGGCAATGCCAACCGCTGCTGCCACTTGGCTCATCGTGACTTATTTTAAACGCCAGGGACCTTTCTCCTCGACTTGCTCCACAGCTCCTTCTGACTCAAGTTCGCGAAGGAGGGCTACAGCCCAATATTGTTGCTGTGTACTGGGGGCTTTAGGATAATCCCCCCAATCGAGACCGCAGAGACGAAATACTTCTGCTTGCTTCACTCCTTTACCATTTATGCTTCCATCCGGGTGCTTTGCCAAAGCAGCAAGAGCCAGTTCTTTTGCTTTAGCGCGAAGTTCTAGCCCCTGTATCTGTAACTCATTCATAATCATATTATTCCTGATAATCAAGACCGTCTTAATAATACTCCGTTGCAGGCTCATCTCCATAGCATGAGCAAAAAAATGATTAGGAAAATGAGCGCTGGGCTTCGTTTGGTTAAACCGACGCGCCGGAAAGGATACGGGTAGTAGATTAAAGATTAGCTGAGACCGCAGCTTGAATATGAGTTGAAGTCCAAAGGTTTTGACGGCAACGAGCAGGATATTGATTTACTGCTGCGTGGCGGAAGTATTCTATTATTGACAGGTTTACGCCTTTTCTACCGAAACCAGGCTTTGCATGAAGACGATAAATGTCGGTAGTGGTTAGAACTTATGGCCCAGCTAGTTGCCAGCTCGGATTGTGCGATAACGATAAGGAGACTGCCATTCCGTGGTTGTCAGAACTGACGAGCGATCTAGTTACTAGGTTGAGTAAGTACGGGTAGGCAAGGATGAAAGCAAGCATTAGCCGTTTTGCGTCATTTGTAACGTTCTCCAAAAGGACGCACCAGCGTTTGAGAAGGAGTGCATGTCTATGGTGCAGGATTTGCATGATCTAAAAAGGATCGTAATGGTCCAAAATCGCCTGGGTTGTCGGGTTTTCAGGCCCATCATGTATCTGCATGAAAACAACTTCACAAAGCTGGCAGACGTGGCGGAGATTTGAGCGCGCGCAACGTAAGTTAATGGGAAACGTTGCGATTGAAGGTGCTTTGATTTTGTGCAAATCTAGTATCTCTTCATACTCGGTGAGACTCAGCAATGGAAAGTAATGCAAACTCTAAGAAAAAAATCGATTCTGGGAACCAAAGATTAGCATCCTTATTAGATGACGTTACCCGTGGAAACATCAAGATCCCGGCTTTCCAGCGAGATTTTGTTTGGACAGATGAACAAATATTAGGGCTTATCGACTCTATTTATAGTGGGTATCCGGTTGGTTCATTATTATTATGGTCGACTAAAACTCCATTGAAATTTGAAAGGAATGTAGGTGGGTTTCATCTCCCTGAGGTCAAAGAGGATTATCCTGTAAATTATGTGTTAGATGGACAGCAGCGTTTAACAACTTTGTTTGGTGTGTTCAATGCGGATAGGAAAACAGAAAACAATGAATTAGCATCACGATTTAATATACATTTTGTTCCTTCCAATGACGAATTCTGTAATTACAAAGATCTGCCGAATGGTGTTAGTAGTGTTCCACTAAGTAGTATTCTTGATACTGCGAAACTTCTGCCGGAGTTGAGGCGATTCCCAGTTGATGAACAAGATAAAATTGCTAACCTTGTAGATAAATTTAAAGATTATGAGTTTCCTATAGTTACGATTAAAGAAAGAAGCAACCAAGAAGTTTGTAGAATATTTCAGAGGATTAACTCATCTGGAACAAGTTTAAGTACCATTGAGTTGCTGACTGCATGGACATGGTCAGAAAAATTCGATTTACGCACAGAGATGGATTCATTAAAAGATTATCTTGCATCTGTGGGGTATGAACAAGTCGATGAAGTCCTTTTAATGCGTTGTTTGACCGCAATAATCAATAAAAAAATAGATTCGGATACTTTGATTGATGTTGATCCAACAATTCTTTTATCCTCAATGGAGGATTTAAAAAGAGGTGTGCGAAGTTCTGTTGATTTTTTAGCAAACGATTTAAAAATTAAGAATTCTATATTCTTACCTTTCCCTATTATGTTAGTTCCGATAACCTATTTCTTCGCTAAAACCGCTCGACCTACAGGACATCAATATAGTTCTATTAAGCGATGGTTTTGGTGTTGTGCATTTTCACAAAGGTATAAAGCTGGGACAAATACTTATGTTATGGAAGATATTATCTCTATGGAGGGTATAATAAATTCACCTGATAGCTATATTCAACCAATACCAAAAATTGAAGCGGATTTCTTTAAAAAAACATGGCGAATAAACTCCTCTGCTGCAAAGGCCTCCATTTGTTTATTAGCTCAACTATCTCCTCGAAGTTTCATTACTGGTAAAGTGGTAGATCTTGATTCTGCATTGTCAGCATATAACGCAAGGCAATTTCATCATATTTATCCTAAGGCATACCTTGCTAAGCAAGGTTTTGCATTTCATGAGTCAAATATAATTGCAAATATAGCGTTTTTAACGGCTGAAGATAATAATAAAATTTCAGATTCAAATCCCGATACTTATTTTAAAGCAGTACATGAGGCAGAGAAAGATTTGATTTTTGATGCGGCGGTAATTGATGAAAAATTACGAGATGGTAAAAGTTCTTATGGGGAGTTTATCAATCAGCGTGAAATGGATTTAAATGATCTTGCTTCAAAAGCAATGACAGGGAAAATATAGTAAGCAGTAAAATATGTTTGCTATATTTAAAATATTGGATGTCTTTCTTTGAAAGGAAACTTACTGGAAAGGATGACATCCTTGTTTGTTCAATTATTCTTTCCCATCAACCTTCGTTGAATTGGCTCTAATTCATTTTCCACAAATACTATACTTGCCTTCTTCACAGCCCCAACTCCAATATTGATCGGTATAATCTCCTTCAGCTTAGATGGCATGCGGTGTGCTGCCATAATGTCATTGCGGCTAACATTTTTAATATTCAGGAATACATCCTATGCCTTCTGGCTATAAATGATGAGGTGGAAACTGTCACCTGTGACATCCTGCCGCAATGGCTAATTGTATTATAAATTATGTTAAATATTCATAACTTTTCTTGATTTCTAATTTATTAAGCTTTGTGATTTTTCTGTTTATATATAAATCAATAAACATAGCTACTCCTAACATAGTGAAACATAGTAATGATAGATAAATAATTGGCGTTATGACTATAAGTGCAAGGGAGTTTTTATTAGTCTCTTTTGATAACTCATCTTTTTTTTGTGGATCTAACATATAACTACAAATAAATAGTTTTGTTTCTGGTTTAATTAACGTGATTTTATCCAATTTGTTTTTATCGATGCAAGTTTCTGGCGTTATATCCCACGCAGGAGTATTCGGTGGGCTTGTTGCCGCTCCTGGTTTTATCCAAAATGAGTCATTTGTTTCTTTGTGTGTATGGGAAATCCAGTATATTGGCTCAACGGTAATGATTTTAGTGAACTGATAAAAACCAATTAAGGGAATTGCTATAACAATGATGCCAAGAGTAGTGAGGGTGATTTTTTCTCGTTTACCGTGTGGTTTAGTACTAACTTTGTACTTGCAAAGGCTAAGCCTAATTATCGGTTTTGCTAATCCGATGGTGGATACTAAAAAATCCTCTTCAGGATGGATTTTATTTAGCCATGACCAAAAGGAAGAGACTCCTCCTGCGAGCCATTTAAATATCAATCCTCCAATTGCCGTAGCAAGAAAAGCATTTATTTTATCGAAATCCATATATCTTTCCTTCTCAATTAGGTATTCGAGATTATATATATCAGAGACCAAACAATGAAGTGAAGTTCATTAAAAATTCAATCGCGGGCATTCTGACACTATGAATGCTCAATTAGCCGAAATCATAGGCCTTATCATCAATCTGATTCGCAATTGCATTGTGACTGAAGTGGACCGGGACGACTGGCTTTGCTGGGTGGAAACTGGGGCCTTGAAACCAGCGGGATTAACTGGCTGACTTACCGCGCCAGTTAATCCCGCACCTACGTGTAAATGCCAGTTAAGGTCATCGACTTTAATCAACCCATCGATAATGTGAACTAGGCTATCACAGCGTTAACGCATACGGTCAAATCCGGACTACGAGTTTAGGACCAGCATAGATGTGGATGTGTAAAATGATGATTTGCCCAGTATGTGGAAGTGCAGCCCATACTCGCAGCAGTTTCCAGGTTTCTTCAATGACCAAAGAACGTTACAACCAGTGCCAGAATATCAACTGCAGCCATACGTTCGTAACGCATGAGACTTTTGTTCGCTCAATTTCTACACCTAAAGAGGCCCATCCTGTGCAGCCTCACCCCACAAATTCAGGCCAGGCTGCGCTGGCTCTTTGAGGCTGTCGCCACTTTGTCGCCATGACTTAAAAAGAGGGTTTGTAACTCAATGATTTTAAAGGCCGTAAAATTCAGGCAACAAAAAACCCATCAACCTTGAACCTAAGTGGCGGGGTTGATGGGCTCCACAAAATGGGGACATCAAAGAAAAGCAGTGGCACTACTTATGACTGATGCCAGCAAAAAAAGTTCTGCGTATGCGCGTTTTTTTTCTTAAAAAATTCACTGTAGCCCCGGCCAGATGATGACAATCAGCGTACCTGCCAGGGTTAACAACACGTTAGCGATGGCGTAGGTCCCCGCGTATCCCAGCGCAGGAATATTGCTGCGCGCGGTATCGCTGATGATTTCCATCGCCGGCGCGCAGGTACGAGCCCCCATCATGGCGCCGAAGAGCATCGCCCGGTTCATGCGCAGCACGTACGCGCCGAACAGGAAGCAGATAACCACCGGCACCAGGCTGACGATAAGGCCCGCCGCCAGCATCTGACCGCCGACGGCGCCGAGGCCGTTATTTATGCCGGCGCCCGCGCTGAGCCCCACGCCTGCCATAAACACCATCAGGCCGAACTCCTTCACCATATTCAGCGCCCCCTGCGGAATGTAGCCAAACGTCGGATGGTTGGCGCGCAGGAAACCGAGCATAATGCCGGCAAACAGCAGACCGGCGGCGTTACCGATGCCGAAGCTGAACGAGCTGAACTGGAAGGTGATCATGCCGATCATCAGGCCAACGATAAAGAAGGCGCAGAAGGCGAGCAGGTCGGTCACCTGGCTGTGGATGGAGATAAAGCCGATACGATCCGCGACGGTTTTAACGCGACGCGCGTCGCCGCTGACCTGCAGCACATCGCCCTTGTTGAGCACCACGTTATCGTCGATAGGCATTTCGATCTGGCTGCGGATAACGCGGTTTAAGAAGCAACCGTGATCGGTCAGCTTCAGCTGCGCCAGGCGACGGCCGACGGCATTGTGGTTTTTGACCACGATCTCTTCGGTGACGATGCGCATATCGAGCAGATCGCGGTCGAAGACCTCTTTGCCGTTACGGAAGCTTGGGTCGAGGCGGGCATGGGCATCCGGGTAACCCACCAGGGCGATATCATCGCCCATCTGCAGCACCGCATCGCCGTCCGGGTTTGCGAGAATGCCGTTGCGGCGGATGCGCTCAATGTAGCAGCCGGTCTGGCGGTAAATGCCCAGCTCGCGCAGGTTTTTACCATCAGCCCACGCCACCAGCTCCGGGCCGACGCGGTAGGCGCGGATCACCGGCAGATAGACCTTGCGCCGGGAGTCGGTATCGAGGCCGCGCTCGCGGGCGATTTGCTGGGCGCTGGTTTGCAAATCCTGATGCTGCAGCTTCGGCATATAGCGGGCGCCGACGATCAGGCTGACCAGGCCAATCAGGTAGGTCAGCGCATAGCCGAGGCTCAGATGATCGAGCGAGAGGGCGAGCTGATCGCTGGGCATGCCGAAGTGCCGTAGCGTATCCCCGGCGCCCACCAGCACGGGCGTGGAGGTCATGGCGCCGGCGAGCATCCCGGCCGTCAGGCCGATATCCCAGCCGAAGAGCTTACCCAGCCCCATGGCGATCAGCATCGCGCTGCCGACCATCACCAGCGCGAGCATCAGGTAATTTTTGCCGTCGCGAAAAAAAATAGAAAAAAAGTTGGGCCCCGCTTCCACGCCGACGCAGAAAATAAACAGCATAAAGCCGAGATTGAGGGCATCAGTGTTAATACTGAAATGCTGTTGCCCTAATAATAGGGAAACCACTAAAACGCCAATGGAATTACCAAGTTGTACCGACCCGAGACGCAGTTTCCCGAGGCAGAGTCCTAATGCAAGCACAACGAACAATAACAGGATGTAATTCCCGTTTAACAAATCTGCGACGTTTATATTCACGAAAGCCAACTTCTCATTTACTAGTAAGTTGTTGAAGGAAATGGTTATTTGGTCTAAGGTTGGTCCAGTGTTCGCGTTGTCCCGAACGCTATTCTGGCATCCCGTTATAACCAGCAAAATATAGTCGATAGTTTAATCTTTCCTGGAGGCTGCGGCTAGTAACAATCGTGTTTACATTGACGGGATCTTTTATTGGCATGGATTGCCAGAATCTTTATCTGACTGGGCGAAGTGGAAGTTGGTTAGAGGCAAAATCAGGAGGATGTCGTGAAATCTGAGCGTGCTTGGGCCGGTATTATCTGTGGGTTCTTTCTATTTATCGTGGTTTGTTTATCACTACTGTTACATATGAAAGGCGCCTTTCGGGCTACCGGTCACCCTGAGCTCGGGCTGCTGTTCTTTTTGCTCCCCGGTGCGGCGGCAAGCTGCCTCTCTCCCGGGCAGCGGGTACTGCGTCCGCTTATTGGCGCGATGCTGGCTGCACCTGTCTGTCTGGTGGTTATGCGGCTTTTCTTTGTGACCGAGCGTTCTTTCTGGCAGGAACTGGCGTGGCTGTTTAGCGCGGTGTTCTGGTGCGCGCTGGGCGCGCTGTGCTTTTTGTTTATTTGCGCCTGGCTTGATACCAGACGCAGGCACTCGTCAGAGGAGTGAGCCGTCTCAGGCGAACAGGCCGAGATTCTCTTTCGCCCAGGCTTCAAAGTCAGTGCAGCCGCCAATGTGCTTCTGATCGACAAAAATCTGCGGTACGGTTTCAACCGGTTTACCCACGGTTTTTTCCAGGTCGGCTTTGCTGATGCCTTCTGCGTGAATATCAATATAGCGATAGTTAAAATCATCACGCTCGTTGCTCAGTTTTTCCGCCAGCTCTTTGGCGCGAACGCAATAGGGGCAGCCTGGACGGCCAAAAATTACCGTAAACATAGTCCTTCTCCTTAAACCTCAGCCGGATGGCGAATGCCGCGTATCATGCCGCGTTATGTCGAGGAGGGAAAGAAGGTTCTGCCTTTTGCTTCGATGGCTTAAGGCTATGTTTGGTAAATATTCTGCTGATGAAACCGCTATACTCCCCTGATACGCGACCGGTTTTTGCCCGGGAGCGTGCATGATTTTGACCGAAGGAGCGTTATGCGATCGCCCGCTGCATTACCAAAAAGCATTCTGGTAGTCGAGATTATCGGCATGGTGCTGTTGACCCTGGCCTGGCTCTCGCTCAACCAGTACGTCAGCCTGCCCGAGCCGTTTTCCAGCCCAACGGCGGCGCTGCTGATGATCTTCGCGGGGATCCTGCTGATGCTTCCGGCCGCCGTGGCGTTAATGTGGCGAGTGGCGAAAGTGATTGCCCCGCAGTTGACGCAAACGAAAACCCCACCTTCTTCATTGCCTGACAGAGAAAAACGAGATGACGCCGACCATTGAGCTGCTGCGTAGCCACCGTTCTATTCGCCATTTTACCGACGCGCCGATAAGCGACGAACAGCGCGCCGCGATTATTGCCAGCGCGCAGGGCGCTTCCAGCTCCAGTTTTTTACAATGCTCCTCAATTATTCGCGTTACCGACCCGGAAATACGCCAACAGCTGGTCCCGCTGAGCGGCGGCCAGCAGCACGTAGCGCAGGCCGCTGAATTTTGGGTATTCTGCGCTGATTTCAATCGCAATCTGCAAATCTGCCCGGACGCTCAGCTGGGCCTCGCCGAACAGCTGCTGCTGGGCTGCGTCGATACCGCGATTCTGGCGCAGAATGCGCTGGTGGCGGCGGAATCCCTTGGCCTCGGCGGCGTCTATATTGGCGGCCTGCGCAACAATATCGATGCGGTGACCGAGCTGATGAAGCTCCCGCAGCACGTACTGCCGCTGTTTGGCCTGTGCCTTGGCTGGCCGGACGATAACCCGGAGGTGAAACCGCGCATGCCGTCGGCGATGCTGGTGCATGAAAATCACTATCAGCCGGTGGACGACGCGGTGCTTGCGGAATATGACGAGCAGATAGCGCAGTATTATCTCTCTCGCGGCAGCAATACGCGTCGCGATACCTGGAGCGACCATATCCGTCGGACTATTGTTAAAGAGAGCCGTCCGTTTATTCTGCAATATCTGCATAAGCAGGGATGGGCTACGCGCTGATTGCGTGTAAACTGCCCTCGGTCTGACGCAAGGAAATTCCGCAGGTCAGCGCTAATTGACTACCAGAGGCCCGCCAGAGCGGGTCTTTTCGCAGAGGTGCAGGGTGAAAATTGCCATATTATCCCGGGATGGAACGCTTTATTCATGTCGACGCCTGCGCGAAGCCGCGCAAAAACGCGGACACCAGGTGGAAATCCTCGATCCGCTTTCCTGTTATATGAACGTCAGCCCGGTGGCCTCGTCGATTCACTATAAAGGTCGCCAGCTCCCGCATTTCGACGCCGTGATCCCGCGCATTGGCACGGCGATCACCTACTATGGTACCGCGGCGCTGCGTCAGTTTGAGCTGCTGGGCAGCTATCCGCTGAATGAATCGGTGGCGATTACCCGCGCCCGCGACAAGCTGCGCTCGCTCCAGCTGCTGGCCCGTCAGGGGATCGATCTGCCGCTCACCGGTATTGCCCATTCGCCAGACGATACCAGCGACCTGATTGCCATGGTTGGCGGCGCGCCGCTGGTGGTAAAGCTGGTGGAGGGTACCCAGGGCATCGGCGTCGTGCTGGCCGAAACGCGCCAGGCGGCAGAGAGCGTCATCGACGCTTTTCGCGGCCTGAATGCGCATATTCTGGTGCAGGAGTATATCGCCGAGGCGAAGGGGCGGGACGTGCGCTGCCTCGTGGTGGGTAATGAAGTGGTGGCGGCAATTGAACGGCGGGCGAAGGAGGGGGATTTTCGCTCTAACCTGCATCGCGGCGGCGTGGCGTCGGTGGCGTATATCAGCGAGCAGGAGCGTGAAATGGCCATCAAGGCCGCGCAAACGCTCGGGCTGGACGTGGCCGGCGTTGATATCCTGCGCGCCGCGCGCGGTCCTCTGGTGATGGAGGTCAATGCTTCTCCTGGGCTGGAAGGAATTGAAACCACCACCGGCGTCGATATTGCCGGCAAAATGATCGCCTGGATCGAACGACAAGCCACGCCCGGATTTTGTCTGAAAATGGGCGGATAATTCCCTTTCACGACACCGTCATGGTACAGGACGCTTTTTTTGCGTAAGCTATGGCGTCGCATTTTTCACAGTAAGAGGTCACAGGTCATATGGATTCACTGGTCGTTCCGGGTCTTGATACGTTACGTCAATGGCTCGACGAATTGGGCATCAGCTTTTTTGAGTGTGATTCCTGCCAGGCACTGCACCTGCCGCATATGCAAAATTTCGAAGGCATTTTTGATGCCAAACTTGACCTGGTGGATAACGTGGTGCTTTTCTCCGCGCTGGCAGAGGTGAAACCCTCCGCGCTGCTGCCGCTCTCCGCCGATCTTTCTGCGATTAACGCCAGTTCGTTGACGGTGAAAGCTTTCCTCGATATTCAGGATGATAATCTGCCGAAGCTGGTGGTGTGCCAGGCCTTGACCGTAGGCGTCGGCGTGACGATCGATCAGTTCGCGTGGTTTTTCCGCCAGAGCGAAGAACAGATATCGATGGTCATCCTCGAAGCCAGCGCCAATCAGGTGCTGTATAAGTCTGAGGAAGAAGAGCCGGTGGCTGAGAATATTCAGTACCATTTTCTTCACTAAGCCTGTCGAAAAATAGCGCAGCCACTGCCATAGCGGCTGCGTATTACATGCTTTTATTCTGCTATTAACCTTTCGGAAAAGAATTTTTCACCGCCATTCCGCCGCTTTCGGCTTATCACATAGACCCTTATTGCATAAAAAATTGATAAAAGCCGTTTTTTTACCTGGGCTATAGCCTCTTATTCTGGCTACAGTTATTCTGACGCTGCTTCCAGTTGCGGGCAACCATTCCGGGAGAGGTCCTCTCTCCTTTTCTTAGGCAATGAAAAAATATGCATGATTATTGCATGCGAACAAGTGCGTATATTCAGCCCGCTTGTTAACGGGCATTGAGAAGGAATAAGAGATATGACCGCCTTTGGTAAAAAATGGTTAACAGGTCTGGTTACGGGTGCGCTGATGGCCGTTTCTGCCGGTTCGCTCGCAGCCGAACAAAAAACCCTACATGTTTATAACTGGTCTGATTATATTGCGCCGGATACGGTGGCGAATTTTGAAAAAGAGACCGGTATTAAAGTGGTGTATGACGTCTTTGACTCCAACGAAGTGCTGGAGGGTAAGCTCATGGCGGGCAGCACCGGTTTTGACCTGGTGGTGCCGTCGGCGAGCTTCCTTGAGCGCCAGCTGGCGGCCGGGGTATTCCAGCCGCTGGATAAAAGTAAGCTTCCCAACTGGAAAAATCTCGACCCGGAAGTATTGAAGCTGGTCGCGAAGCACGACCCCGACAATAAATACGCGATCCCGTACCTGTGGGCGACAACCGGCATAGGCTATAACATCGATAAAGTGAAAGCCGTGCTGGGCAAAGATGCGCCGCTGGACAGCTGGGATCTGGTGATGAAGCCGGAAAACCTGGAAAAGCTGAAAAGCTGCGGCGTCTCCTTCCTGGATGCCCCGGAAGAGATTTTCGCCACCGTGCTGAACTATCTCGGCAAAGATCCTAACAGTACTAAAGCCGATGATTACACCGGCCCGGCGACCGATCTGCTGCTGAAGCTGCGTCCGAATATTCGCTATTTCCACTCCTCTCAGTACATCAACGACCTGGCGAACGGTGATATCTGCGTCGCTATCGGCTGGGCGGGGGACGTATGGCAGGCGGCTAACCGGGCGAAAGAAGCGAAAAACGGGGTGAATGTTTCCTACTATATTCCGAAAGAGGGCGCGCTGGCGTTCTTCGACGTCTTCGCCATGCCGGCGGATGCGAAAAACAAAGATGAGGCTTATCAGTTCCTGAACTATCTGATGCGTCCGGATGTTATCGCCCACATCAGCGATCATGTCTATTACGCTAACGGCAACAAAGCCTCTGTTCCGCTGGTCAGCGAAGCGATCCGCAATAATCCGGCCATTTACCCGCCGGCTGACGTCTTCGCCAAGCTGTTCACCTTGAAAGTCCAGGATCCGAAAATCGACCGCGTGCGTACTCGCGCGTGGACGAAGGTGAAAAGCGGTAAGTAATTCTCCGTGAGTTGTAGGCCGGATAAGCGTCGCGCTGCCGGCAACAGGCGCACCGCGATGGTGCGCCTGCACCATGATTTGATTTCTGCCGGAGAACACCCCGTGAATGATGTGATTCCTCGCCCGCAGGCGAAAACCCCCAAAGCGCTGACCCCGCTGCTGGAAATCCGTAATTTAACCAAGTCCTTCGATGGCCAGCACGCCGTCGATGACGTCAATCTCACCATTTATAAAGGCGAAATTTTTGCCCTGCTGGGCGCATCCGGCTGCGGCAAGTCAACCCTGCTGCGCATGCTGGCGGGATTTGAACAGCCTACCGCCGGACAGATTGTCCTGGATGGCGTCGATCTGGCGCGGGTGCCGCCGTATCAGCGGCCGATTAATATGATGTTCCAGTCCTACGCGCTGTTTCCCCATATGACGGTGGAGCAGAATATCGCCTTTGGCCTCAAGCAGGACAAATTGCCCAAGGCCGAAATCACCAGCCGGGTGCAGGAGATGCTGGCGCTGGTGCATATGCAGGAGTTCGCAAAGCGTAAACCGCATCAGCTCTCTGGCGGCCAGCGTCAGCGCGTGGCCCTGGCCCGCAGCCTGGCGAAAAGACCGAAACTGCTGCTGCTTGATGAGCCAATGGGGGCGCTGGATAAGAAGCTGCGCGACAGGATGCAGCTGGAAGTGGTCGATATCCTTGAGCGCGTCGGCGTTACCTGCGTGATGGTGACCCACGATCAGGAAGAGGCGATGACCATGGCGGGGCGTATCGCCATTATGAACCGCGGCAAGTTCGTGCAAATCGGCGAGCCGGAGGAAATCTACGAGCACCCGACCACCCGCTACAGCGCGGAGTTTATCGGCTCGGTCAACGTCTTTGAAGGGTTGGTGAAAGAGCGGCAGGAAGATGGCCTGGTGCTGGACTCTCCGGGCCTGACCCATCCGCTGAAGGTCGATCCCGATGCCTCTGTCGTCGATAACGTGCCGGTGTGGGTGGCCCTGCGCCCGGAAAAAATCATGCTCTGCGAAGACCCGCCCGCGGATGGCTATAACTTCGCGGTGGGCGAGGTTATCTATATTGCCTATCTCGGCGACCTGTCTATCTACCATGTGCGCCTGAAAAGCGGGCAGATGCTGAGCGCTCAGCTGCAAAACGAACACCGTTACCGTAAAGGGGCGCCCACCTGGGGTGATGAGGTGCGTTTGTGCTGGGATGCCGATAGCTGCGTCGTGTTGACGGTGTAAGGAGAGGGCGATGAGTACATTAGAACCCCCGTCAGGCGTAAAAAAACCTGGCGGTTTTGCGCTGTGGCTGGCGCGGCTGCAGATGGCCCACGGGCGCAAGCTGGTTATTGCGCTGCCCTACGTGTGGCTGATCCTGCTGTTTCTGCTGCCGTTCCTGATCGTCTTTAAAATCAGCCTGGCGGAGATGGCGCGGGCGATCCCACCCTATACCGATCTGCTGGAGTGGGCCGACGGTCAGCTTACGTTAACGCTGAATCTCGGGAATTTCCTGCAGCTCACCGACGATCCGCTCTATTTTGAAGCGTATCTGCAATCGCTTCAGGTGGCGGCGATCTCGACGTTCTGCTGCCTGCTGTTGGGGTATCCGCTGGCGTGGGCGGTGGCGCACAGTAAGCCATCGACGCGAAATATTCTGCTGCTGCTGGTGATCCTGCCGTCATGGACCTCCTTCCTGATCCGCGTCTATGCCTGGATGGGGCTGCTGAAAAGCAACGGCGTGCTGAACAACTTCCTGCTGTGGCTGGGGGTCATCGACCAGCCGCTGGAGATCCTGCACACCAACCTGGCGGTCTATATCGGTATTGTTTACGCCTATCTGCCGTTTATGGTGCTGCCGATCTATACCGCCCTCACGCGTATCGATTACTCGCTGGTGGAGGCGTCGCTGGATCTGGGGGCCCGGCCGCTGAAGACCTTCTTCCAGGTGATCGTTCCCCTCACCAAAGGCGGGATTATTGCCGGGTCGATGCTGGTGTTTATTCCGGCAGTCGGGGAGTTCGTTATCCCGGAACTGCTGGGCGGGCCAGACAGCATTATGATTGGCCGCGTGCTGTGGCAGGAGTTTTTCAATAACCGCGACTGGCCGGTGGCGTCTGCGGTGGCGATCGTGATGCTGTTGCTGCTGATCGTACCGATCATGTGGTTCCACAAGCATCAGCAAAAACAGGTGGGGGAACACGGATGAATAATTTACCGGTAGTCCGTTCGCCGTGGCGAATTTTGATTCTGCTGCTCGGCTTTACCTTTCTGTATGCCCCGATGCTGATGCTGGTGATTTACTCGTTCAACAGCTCAAAGCTGGTGACGGTATGGGCGGGGTGGTCGACGCGCTGGTATCGCGAGCTGTTTCATGACGATGCGATGATGAGCGCGGTAGGCTTAAGTCTGACCATCGCCGCCTGCGCCGCGACGGCGGCGGTGATCCTCGGTACCATTGCCGCAGTGGTGATGGTGCGTTTTGGCCGCTTCCGCGGTTCAAACGGCTTTGCTTTTATGATCACCGCGCCGCTGGTGATGCCCGATGTGATTACCGGCCTGTCGCTGCTGCTGCTGTTTGTCGCGCTGGGGCATTCAATTGGCTGGCCGTCGGATCGCGGCATGCTGACCATCTGGCTGGCGCACGTGACCTTCTGTACCGCGTACGTCGCGGTGGTCATTTCATCGCGCCTGCGTGAGCTGGACCACTCTATTGAAGAGGCGGCGATGGATCTGGGCGCCGCGCCGCTGAAGGTCTTTTTCGTCATTACGCTGCCGATGATTATGCCGGCGGTGGTCTCCGGTTGGCTGCTGGCCTTTACGTTGTCGCTAGACGACCTGGTTATTGCCAGCTTTGTTTCCGGGCCGGGGGCGACGACGCTGCCGATGCTGGTCTTCTCCAGCGTGCGCATGGGGGTCAACCCGGAGATTAACGCCCTGGCGACGTTAATCCTCGGCGTGGTCGGGATTGTTGGTTTTATCGCCTGGTATTTGATGGCCCGCGCGGAAAAGCAGCGGGTGCGCGATATCCAGCGTGCAAGAAGCGGCTGAACCACCTAAAATCTGCAATAGAGTTAACATCGGCGCCGCATTTGTGGCGCCGTTTTCATGGAAGACTTTACGTTGGGATTGTTTACTAAAACGCGTTCGTCTCATGCTCGTCTTAACGTTCCTGCGCTGGTGCAGGTGGCGGCCTTCGCCATTATTTTAATCCGCGGCCTGGATTTGCTGATGATCCTCAACCAGCTTGGCGTTCAGGGAATCGCGGATTTTGTCCATCGCAGCGTGCAGACCTGGGCGCTTACCCTGGTGTTTCTCTCAAGTCTGGTGCTGGTATTTATTGAAATCTGGTGTGCGTTTTCGCTGGTAAAAGGGCGCAACTGGGCGCGTTGGCTGTTCCTGTTGACGCAGATTATCGTGATTGGCTACCTGTGGGCCGCTTCATTGGGCTACGGTTATCCCGAGCTGTTTAGTATTGCCGGGGAATCGAAGCGCGAAATCTTTCGCTCCCTGGTGCTGCAAAAACTACCGGATCTGCTGGTGCTGGCGATGCTGTTTGTGCCGGCCCCGTGCCGACGCTTTTTCCGTTTACAGTAACGGTGATACAATCCCCGCCCCTGTTTTTTTGAAGGTCTTGTTATGCAATGCGCACTTTATGACGCGGGCCGCTGCCGCTCCTGCCAGTGGCTGGAACTGCCGGTATCCCAACAGCTCGCCGATAAAATGTCCGATCTGCGCGCGCTTCTCGCCGATGCGCCCGTCGCTGAATGGTGCGCACCGGTTTGCGGGCCGGAAAGCGGGTTTCGCAACAAAGCGAAAATGGTGGTCAGCGGTAGCGTGGAGCGCCCGCTGCTCGGGATGCTGCACCGTGATGGCGCCCCGGAAGACCTGACCGACTGCCCACTTTATCCGCAAAGCTTCGCGCCCGTCTTCGCTGCGCTCAAGCCGTTTATCGCCCGCGCCGGGCTCACGCCCTATAACGTTGCCCGCAGGCGCGGAGAGCTGAAGTACATTCTGCTGACCGAAAGCCGGCTCGACGGCGGTATGATGCTGCGCTTTGTCCTGCGCTCGGAGACCAAGCTTGCCCAGCTGCGCGCCGCGCTGCCGGAGCTTCAGGCGCTGCTGCCGCAGCTGCAGGTGATTACCGCCAATATTCAGCCGGTGCATATGGCCATCATGGAAGGAGAGCGGGAAATTTTCCTCACCGACCAGCAGGCGCTGGCGGAAAATTTCAACGGCGTGCCGCTGTGGATCCGCCCGCAAAGCTTCTTTCAGACCAACCCTGTGGTAGCCAGCCGCCTGTATGCCACCGCTCGCGACTGGGTGCGCCAGCTGCCGGTCAACCATATGTGGGATCTCTTCTGCGGGGTGGGCGGCTTTGGTCTGCACAGCGCAACGCCTGAGATGCGCCTGACCGGGATTGAAATTGCCCCGGAGGCGATCGCCTGCGCGAAGCAGTCGGCGGCGCAGCTCGGGCTGAATAATCTGCATTTTCAGGCGCTCGATTCCACGCAGTTTGCGACCGGCGAAGGCGACATTCCCGATCTGGTGCTGGTGAATCCGCCGCGTCGCGGTATCGGCGACGGCCTGTGCGACTATTTAAACCGTATGGCGCCAGGCTTTATTATCTACTCCAGCTGCAACGCCCGGACGATGGCGAAAGATATCGCTCGCCTGGCCGGTTATCGCATTGAGCGCGTCCAGCTGTTCGATATGTTCCCCCATACCGCCCACTATGAGGTGCTGACCCTGCTGGTTCGCGAAGTATAAACAAAATGTGAACTCTTCAGGCGGTGAAGATCGGGTAAGCTTGGCTAATCAGAACGTAAGAATAGCGGAGTGCTGCCGGTGGCAAAAAAAATCCTGTTGGTTGAAGATGATGAAGATATCGCCGCGTTGCTGCGCCTGAATCTGCTGGATGAGGGTTATCAGATTGTCCACGTGGCGGACGGAGCCCAGGCCCTGCGCCTGCTGGAAAAAGAGCTTTGGGATGCGGTGATCCTCGACCTGATGCTGCCGGGTGTAGACGGTCTGGAAATTTGTCGGCGCATTCGTCAGCAAACCCGCTATCTGCCGGTGATTATTATCAGCGCTCGCGCCAGCGAAACCCAGCGGGTACAGGGGCTGGAGATGGGAGCGGATGATTATCTGGCCAAACCGTTTTCGATTCTCGAACTGACCGCCCGGGTCAAAGCGGTGTTCCGTCGTCAGGAGGCGATGGGGCAGAATCTGCTGATGGATGCCGGTCGTATCGCCAGCCATGGTTTAAGCATTGACCCCTTGTCGCGCGACGTTAAGCTGCGCGGCGAGACGGTGGATCTGACGCCGCGCGAGTTCGACCTGCTCTACTACTTTGCCCGCCATCCGGGAGAGGTCTTTTCCCGCCTTGAGCTGCTTGATCGGGTGTGGGGCTATCAGCACGACGGCTATGAGCATACGGTCAATACCCATATCAACCGCCTGCGCACCAAAATTGAGCGCGACCCGGCGGAGCCGGACATCATTCTGACCGTCTGGGGAAAAGGCTATAAATTTGCCGTGGAGCGCAAAGAGGCGCAGCCATGATCCGCCGTCTCAGCCTCAGCCAGCGCCTGGCGCTGGTGTTTACCTCACTGCTGCTGCTCTGTGCCATAGCCGTTTGTCTGATCCAGCTGTACAGCAGCGCGCAGTACGGCAATGTCATGGTCCAGCGTCTCTCCGCCGGGCTGGCGCAGCAGATCGCCGCCCGCGAGCCGCTGCTGGACGCTCAGGGGCAGGTTGATCGCCGGATGCTGAAGCCGCTTTTTGATCGGCTGATGACCTTCAATCCTAGCGTGGAGCTGTATCTGCTTTCGCCCGACGGCGAGCTGCTGGCCGACGCCGCGCCGCCGGGGCATATTAAGCGCCAGCGCATCGATCTGGCGCCGGTGCAAACGTTTCTTTCCGGCGGCGCCTGGCCGGTGTACGGCGACGATCCGCGCAGCCTTGATAAGCAAAAGGTGTTTAGCGTGGCGCCGCTGCGCCAGGACGGCCAGCTGCGCGGCTATCTCTACATTATCCTGCAGGGTGAAACCTTTAATGAACTGGCGGCGAGCGCCTGGCAGAAAACCTTGTGGAGCCTGCTGCTGTGGACTCTGCTGCTGGTGGCCGGTCTCGGCGGGCTGGCTGGCTGGCTTGCCTGGTTCTGGGTAACGCGCCCGGTGCGTCAGCTCACCGCGCTGGTGGCAACCGACAGCCAGGACAGTATTCATGCGATCAAGGCGCTGGCGGCGCAAACTCCGGAGGCGAACCCGGGGAATGAAGTGGCCGTGCTGCATAATCGCTTTATTGAACTGGCCCGCCAGATTGCCGGGCAGTGGGACCGTCTGGCCGACAGCGATCGCCAGCGGCGAGAATTTGTCGCCAATATCTCCCACGATTTACGCACGCCGCTCACCTCTTTGCTGGGATATCTGGAAACGTTAAGCCTGAAGGCCGATCGCTTGACGATGGAGGAGAACAAGCAGTATCTGAATATCGCCCTGCGCCAGGGGAACAAGGTCCGCCATCTTTCTCAGCAGCTGTTTGAGCTGGCTCGCCTGGAGCACGGAGGGATTAAGCCGCAGCCGGAAACCTTCGTGCTGGCTGAGCTGGTGCAGGATGTCGCGCAAAAATTCGACCTGGCAATCGCGACGCGCAATATCGGTTTACAGCTGGATCTGGCCACCGGGCTACCGCCGATAACGGCGGATCTCTCGATGATTGAACGGGTGCTGACTAATCTGCTCGATAACGCCATTCGCCATACGCCGGAAGGTGGGCTTATCCGCCTGACGGCGCGTCGCTCAGGGCCGGAATTTATCGTCGAGGTGGCCGATAGCGGACCGGGCGTTGCCGGTGAGCTGCGGGCAACCTTGTTCGAACGGCCTTCGGTGCTTGAACCTGGCGCGCAAAGCGCATCACGAGGGGGACTGGGTTTGATGATTGTGCGACGGATGCTGCAGCTGCACGGCGGCGATATTCGCCTGCTTGAAGCGCCGGCAGGGGCCTGTTTCCAGTTTACCCTGCCGGTTTAAGGTGGCGGATTGGCCGATCGCGATACCGGTCTATCGCTGTCTGCGGGCCGGTAGCCCGGGTAAGGCGTTTACGCCGCAACCCGGGGAATGCGCCGGGATTGAGGCTTTAGTGCGGCTTCGTCCCGGGCCGCGCTGCGCTTGCCCGGGCTACGGGGCCACGGCTGTCTGCGGGCCGGAAGGCGTTTACGCCGCAACCCGGGGAGTGCGCCGGGGTTGAGGCTTTGGTGCGGCTTCGTCCCGGGCCACGCTGCGCTTGCCCGGGCTACGGGGCTACGACTGTCTGCGGGCCGGTAGCCCGGGTAAGGCGTTTACGCCGCAACCCGGGGAGTGCGCCGGGATTGAGGCTTTAGTGCGGCTTCGTCCCGGGCCGCGCTGCGCTTGCCCGGGCTACGGGGCCACGGCTGTCTGCGG
>NZ_JBEAFQ010000007.1:0-300449 GCF_040062275.1 Klebsiella sp. GW_Kp182
TGGTAACCCGTAGCCCGGGTAAGGCGTTTACGCCGCAACCCGGGGAATATGCCGTAACTTGGCATTGCTGCGGCTTCTTCCCGGCTTGCACAGCTCCTGCCCGGGCTACAGGCCCACAGATTGCTGAGGACGCGTAGCCCGGACAGATGCGCAGCATCGCCTCCGGGGCAGTTACCTCACCGCATATCTAATTTCCGGCAGAGCACATGTAAATAAATTGTTTCTCACCAGCCGCGGGCGCTTCTAATAATGCAGACATGTTAATCCACATGAGCCTGCGAAATGTCTTATCGAATCAGTATCCTGGATAAAAGCCCGCTGGCAGCCGGAGAAACGGCTGCCCAGGCGCTGGCGCGTACATTAACGCTTGCGCAACAGGCGGAAGCCTGGGGCTATCATCGCTTCTGGATAGCCGAACACCACAATACTGACCAGCTCGCCAGTCCGTCGCCAGAGCTGGCCATTGCCTGGATCCTTGGCCAGACCCGCAGGATTCGCGTTGGCTCCGGCGGCGTCATGCTGCAGCACTACAGCCCGTATAAAGTGGCGGAAAACTTCAATATGCTGGCTTCCCTCGCTCCGGGCCGCGTGGATCTGGGCGTGGGCAAAGCCCCTGGCGGACTGCCGCTCTCCACTCGCGCGTTACAGCAGGGGCTTGACCCCCAGCAAAAGGGGCGTTTTGCCGACCAGCTGGCGCAGCTCGACAACTGGCTGTCGCTGACCGAAACCGACGGTGAGGAGAGCGTCCGCGCAACGCCGATCCCGCCGCGTCGCGCCGACGGCTTTCTGCTCGGCGCCAGCCTGGAGAGCGCGCAGCTGGCGGCGCAGCTGGACTGGAACTTCGTCTTCGCCGCCCATCTCAACGGCGATAAGCAGCTGCTGCGCGAGGTGTTAACCCGCTGGCGTGAACTGAGCCGTCGAGACGCGATTATTGCCGTCCAGGTCATCGTGGCCGAAGAGGACGCGACGGCGGCGGAGCTGGCAAAATCCGTCGAAACGTGGGGCGTTGAGCTGGAAAACGGCCAGCGGGTCACCGTCGGCAGCGAAGCGCAGGCGGCCGCCTTTGCCCGTCAGGCGGGCAGCAGGCCGATGCGCATCGCCCGGCGGGAATCGGCGGTGCTGTTCGGCACCCCGGAACAGGTGAAAGCGCAGCTGGATGCCCTGCAGTCGGGCTGGAACATCGACGAATTTATTATCGACACGCCCATTAACGATGGCGCGGCGCGCCTTAACTCCCTGCGCCTGCTGGCCCGGGCGCATTTGAGCGCGGAGGTGCAGCCATGAGCCTTTCCGAACAGTTAATTCGCTGGCGGCGCGAACTGCACCAGTACCCGGAGCTCTCGCTGCAGGAGGTCGACACCACCGCACGTATTCGCGACTGGCTGCAGAGCGGCGGCATCAGCCTGCTGCCTTATGAACTGAAAACCGGCGCGGTTGCCGAAGTGGGCAGCGGCGATAAGGTGATAGCCCTGCGTGCCGATATCGATGCGCTGCCTATCGAAGAGGCGGCCAGCGTGCCGTTTCGCTCGCTGAATGCCGGCGTGATGCACGCCTGCGGGCATGATATTCATACCAGCGTGATCCTTGGCGCGGCCTTACTGCTGAAACAACGCGAAGCGCAGCTGGCGGGACGCGTCCGTATTCTGTTCCAGCCGGCGGAGGAGAGCTTCGGCGGCGCGAAAACCCTGATTCGCGCCGGCGTGCTGGAGGGCGTTTCCGCCATTTTCGGTATGCATAATGAACCGGGTCTGCCGGTGGGCGAATTCGCCACCCGAGGCGGCGCGTTTTACGCCAACGTCGATCGCTTTGTATTTAAGGTGACCGGCAAAGGCGCTCACGCCGCCCGGCCTCATGAAGGGAAGGACGCCATTCTGCTGGCCAGCCAGCTGGTGACCCTGCTGCAAAGCGTCGCCAGCCGCGAAGTGAATACCCTCGATTCCGTGGTGCTTAGCGTCACGCGGATTCAGGGCGGCAATACCTGGAACGTCCTGCCGGAAAGCGTCGAGCTGGAAGGTACGCTGCGCACCCACAGCAGCGCAGTCCAGCAGCGGGTGAAAGCGCGGGTAAGCGAGATTGCCGCCGGCTTCGCCAGCGCCTTTGGCGCGCAGATCGATGTCTTCTGGTACGCCGGGCCGACCGCGCTGGTTAATGATGAGCGCTGGGCCGCTTTCGCCAGCGACGTGGCCGATAAGTCCGGCTACCGCACGCACCATGCGGATCTCCATCTCGGCGGGGAGGATTTTGCCGTTTATCTTCAGCATATTCCCGGCGCGTTCGTCAGCATCGGCAGCGCCAGCGAATTTGGTCTTCACCATCCGGCGTTTAACCCGGATGAGCGTTTAATCGCCCCGGCGGCGCACTACTTTGCCGATCTGGCAGAGCAGGCATTACAAGCACTTTAATTATTCAGGGTCATTGACTAAGGATTAACGATGTCTGAACAACGGCAGCTGCGCATTGGTACCATATTACACGGCGCATCGGGAAATATGTCGGCCTGGCGTCATCCGGCCGCGCTGGCCGACGCCAGTATTAACTTTGAGTTCGTCAAGCAGACGGCGTTAAAAGCGGAAGAGGGCAAGCTCGATTTTATTTTTGTTGCCGATGGCTTATATATTAATGAAAAATCGATCCCGCATTTTTTAAATCGTTTTGAACCGCTCACCGTATTATCCACCCTTGCGGCGGTAACTTCGCGTTTAGGCCTGGTCGGTACCCTGTCGACCTCCTACAGCGAACCCTTTACCACCGCCCGCCAGTTCGCCAGCCTCGATCATCTGAGCGGCGGCCGCGCGGGCTGGAACGTGGTCACCTCGCCGCTGGAAGGTTCAGCAAAAAACTTCTCCCGCGCCCAGCATCCCGATCATGCGCTGCGCTACCGTATTGCCGATGAATATCTGCAGGTTGTCAAAGGCCTGTGGGACTCCTGGGAGCAGGACGCGTTTATTCGTAATAAAGAGAGCGGCCAGTTCTTTGATAAAAACAAGCTGCACACGCTTAATCATCACGGCGATTTCTTTAAAGTAGCCGGTCCGCTAAATATTGCCCGCACGCCGCAGGGCCGGCCCATTATCTTTCAGGCGGGCGCCTCCGATGACGGTAAAAAGTTAGCCGCCAGCCACGCAGACGCTATTTTTACCCATCAGGAGTCGCTGGCGGAGGCGCAGGCCTTTTATCGCGACGTCAAAAGCCAGCTTGCAGCGCACGGCCGCCGGGAGAGCGAACTGCATATCTTCCAGGGCGTCAGCGTCATCGTTGGCGACAGCGCCGACGATGTGGAGCAGCAATACCAGACCACCGCTGCGCTGGTGTCGATTGAAGACGCGCTGAATTATCTCGGCCGCTATTTTGAACATCACGACTTTGCTCAGTATCCGCTGGATGAGGCGTTCCCGGATATCGGCGACCTCGGGCAGAACAGCTTTCGCAGCACCACCGACGAGATAAAACGCAATGCCCGCGAACGCGGCCTGACGCTGCGCCAGGTGGCGCTGGAGGCGGCCAGCCCGCGACCGCGCTTTGCCGGAACCGCTGAAGAGGTGGCGGATGGTCTGCAGCAGTGGTTTGAACAGCGCGCGACGGACGGTTTTATTATCCAGGGCGGTACGCCGGATACCTTCCCGCGCTTTGTGGATCAGGTGGTACCGATTCTTCAGCAGCGCGGACTATTCCGCCGGGAATATCCCGGCACCACGCTGCGCGAAAGCTTAGGGCTGGCAGAGCCCGTGAATCAATTCCAAAAACAATAATAGAGAACACCCGCTATGCAGAAAACGCAGAAAAAATCGCTATTACTGGCGCTGGCGCTGGCCGTTAGCGCGTCATCCTGGGCGCAGAACGTCACGATCAACGGCACCGGCGTGAGCCTCGAAGCCAACAAAACGCCGATTCATACGGCGAAAAACCCGCAGGCTATCGCGCAGCTGCCGAAAGGTCTCCACCTGGCGGTGCCGGGTAAGCTGACGGTCGCGGTCGCCGCGCTGAACTCACCGCCGCTGACCGTGTTTTCTGACGATAACAAAACCCTGCTCGGCAGCGAGGTGGATATCGCCCGCCTGGTGGCCGACAGCCTCGGGCTGGAGCTGAATGTGGTACCCACCTCGTGGGAGGACTGGCCGCTCGGCGTCGCTTCCGGCAAATATGATGCGGCGGTCAGCAATATCACCGTGACCAAAGAGCGCAAAGAGAAGTTTGATTTCGCCACCTACCGCAAAGATTCGCTGGGTTTTTACGTCAAGAGCACCAGTCCGCTGAGCAAAATTGAAAAAGCGGAAGATATTGCCGGGCTGCGGATTATCGTCGGCTCCGGCACCAATCAGGAAGCCATTTTGCTGGCGTGGAACGCCGAGAATCTCAAGAAGGGGCTGAAGCCGTTTACGCCGGTCTACACCAAAGACGACGCCGCCCAGACCCTGGCGCTGCAGTCCGGGCGCGCCGACGCCTTCTTCGGTCCCAACGTGATCGGCGCGTGGAAAGCGGCGCTGACCGGCAAAACCAAGCTGGTAGGCAGCGTTGACGGCGGCTGGCCGAAGGCGGCGCATATTGCCGTGACGGTGAAAAAAGGCAGCGGTCTGGTAGAACCGGTACAGACGGCGCTGAACGGCGCAATCCGCAGCGGCGACTACGCGAAGGTGCTGAACCGCTGGGGGGAAGGCGTGGAGAGCATTCCGCAATCGGAAATCAACCCGGCCGGACTCGGCGACTAACAGGAGGCATGATGAGCGATCTATTCCGCGATGTCTCCCCGGAAGCGCCGGAGCTGCAGCCGATTATTGAGGGCCTGTTCGGCGAGTACGCCGCACGCTACGGCGACTATTTCTCCCGCGATGCCGAAATCGAGCTGACTGAATGGTATCTGGCGCCGCAGGGGCTGTTTATCGTGCTGGAGCGCGAAGGGGACATTATCGCCACCGGCGCGTACAAACCGAAAGATGCCCATACGGCAGAAATCAAACGTATCTGGACCCATCGTCGTCTGCGCCAGCAGGGGCTGGCGGCGAAAGTGGTGCAGGAGCTGGAGCGACGGGCGCTGCTCGCAGGCTACAGCCATATCTATCTGACCACCGGTTTTCGGCAGCCGGAAGCGGTGCGGCTCTACCTGAGCCAGGGCTACGAGGCGCAGTTTGACCTCAGCCGCGATCCGGAAGAGTACAGCCTGCCGCCGTTCGATGGTCGACTGCGCTTTACGAAAGCGCTGGCGGTCAGCGCGCTGAGCCAGAGCGCTTAAGGAGCCAATATGCATACCCAGGAAACGATTAAGGTTGTCCCCGCGCGCTATCCGCTGCGGGCGGTAGGCGCGCTGCTGGCGCTGCTGGTGCTGGCGGTGGTGATTCAATCGGTCGCCTTTAACCCGCGCTGGGAGTGGCGCGTCTTTGCCCGCTGGTTCTTTGACCCGGTGATCCTTGAAGGTCTCGGGCAGACGCTGCTGCTGACCCTGCTGGCGACGGCGCTGAGCGTTATTCTCGGCGGCCTGCTGGCGCTGGCCCGGCTCTCCAGTTCATGGCTGCTGAGCAGCCTGGCCTGGGGCTATATCTGGCTGTTCCGCTCGCTGCCGCTGATCGTGGTGCTGATTATTCTCTACAACTTCTCCTATCTTTACGACACGCTAGCGATAGGCATTCCGTTCACCGCGATTCGCTGGGCCAGCTTTGAGACCATCAACGTACTGGGGCAGTTTTCTACCGCCGTTGTCGGCCTGACCCTGGTGCAAAGCGCCTACACCGCCGAAATTATCCGCGGCGGCTTTCTCGGGGTCGATCACGGGCAGTATGAAGCGGCGGCGGCGCTGGGGCTTCCGGCCAGCCGTCGGACCCTGCGCATTATTCTGCCGCAGGCGCTGCGCACCATTTTACCGGCGGGCTTTAACGAAATTATCAGCCTCGCCAAGGGGACGGCGATGGTTTACGTGCTGGCGATGCCGGAGCTGTTTTACACCATCCAGATGATCTATAACCGCACCCAGGAAGTGATCCCGCTGCTGATGGTCGGCGCCGCATGGTATCTGGCGATCACCAGCGTGCTGTCGCTGATCCAGTATCTGGTCGAGCGCGGACTGGCCCGCAGCGAACGCCGCTCGGCGGTCAATAGCGCCCGCAGCAGCCGCCGCGTTGAGTCCATTCGTCGCCCACAACCCCAGGAGTCCGCCCATGCCCAACTCTCGTAACGGCCATATCTCCATCACCGGCGTCAGCAAATATTTTGGCCGCCATAAAGCGCTTGATGACGTATCGCTGGAAATCGAACCCGGCACGGTGACGGTGATCCTCGGGCCGTCCGGTTCGGGAAAATCGACGCTGCTGCGGGCGATTAATCATCTGGAGCGCGTGGATGAAGGCTTTATTCAGATCGATGGCGACTATATCGGCTATCGCCGTAAAGGCGACAAGCTCTACGAGCTGAAAGAGAAAGAGATCCTCCGCCAGCGGGTTAACGTCGGCTACGTATTTCAGAACTTCAACCTGTTCCCGCATCTGACGGTGCTGGAAAATCTGATTGAAGCCCCCATCGCCCATAAGCAGGCGACCCGCAAAGAGGCGATCGCGCGGGCGTATGAACTGCTGGACGTGGTCGGACTGCGCAATAAAGCCGAGGCCTGGTCGCGGCACCTGTCCGGCGGCCAGCAGCAGCGCATCGCTATTGCCCGGGCGCTGGCGCTTAACCCGCGGGTAATGCTGTTCGATGAACCGACCTCCGCGCTCGACCCTGAGCTGGTGGGGGAAGTGCTGGACGTGATTAAAAAGCTGGCGCGCTCCGGCACCACGCTGGTGGTGGTCACCCATGAAATCGGTTTTGCGAAAGAGGTGGCGGACCGGGTGGTGTTTATGGTCGACGGCAAGATAGTCGAGCAGGGCAGCAGCGACGCCGTGCTGAACCAACCGCAGCATCCGCGTACGCGGCAGTTCTTATCGAGGGTATTAGCGGCATGAGAAACGGACTTTTGGCCCTGACACTACTCTCTTTATCTGCGGCATCGCAGGCGGCTATCGACCTGCGCGCCAACGAGCAGCCGCTGCCGGTGACCCGCGATGAGCAGGCGATCGCGAAGATCCCGGCAAATTACGCCTTCGTCGAGCCGGGTACCTTAACGGTGGCGATTTCGGCGCTCAATTCGCCGCCGCTGGCGCTGTTGGCCAGCGATAACCGCACGCGTATCGGCAGCGACCCGGATATTGCCCGGCTGCTGGCCGGCAGCCTCGGGCTGAAGCTAAAGCTGGTGCCCACCGCCTGGGAGGACTGGCCGCTGGGGATTACTTCCGGACGCTACGACGTCGCGCTGGTCAATATTGCGGTGACCGAGCAGCGGAAAGAGAAGTTTGATTTTGCCACCTATCGCGTTGACTCTCTGGCCTTTTCCGTGAAATCAACCAGCGATATCGCCCGCGTGAGCGGTCCGGCGGATCTCGCGGGTAAAAAAGTGATCGTCGGGTCCGGGACTAACCAGGAGCGGATTTTGCTCGGCTGGAACGCCGAAAACGAAGCCGCCGGGCGGCAACCCGCGCTGCCGGTCTACCTGACCGATGACGCCTCGGGTAACCTCTATATTCAGTCCGGTCGCGCGGACGTGTTCTTTGGGCCGCAGTCGGTGGCGGCCTATAAAGCGGCGCTCAGCGGCAAAACCAAAGTCGTCGGCCTGGGGCCGAAAAAAGCGTACGTTGCCACCACGACCAAAAAGGGCAACGGCCTGGCTCCGGCGCTGCAGGCGGCGCTGAACGGCGCGATTGCTCGCGGCGAGTATCAGAAAGTGCTGGCGCGCTGGGGAGAGCAGGGCGAAGAGGTGACGCAATCGGAAGTGAATCCGCCGGGGATAACCTACTAAAAAACCGCTGTTTCGCAGGAGTGTGATGCGAAACAGCGGAGGCGAATGCTCGCCAGGGTTTTAAATCAGGCGGCGCGCGGGGTCAGCGTCAAACGATCCAGCGGCCCGACGATAAACAGATAGGAGAACAGGCCCAGCACGCCCATGGAACCGACGTACAGGATGGCGTAATCAAAGGAGTGGGTATTAGCGAGGATCACGCCGATAACCAGCGGCGTGATAATACTCGCCAGGTTGCCGCACATGTTGAACACCCCGCCGGCAATTCCCAGCATTTCCTTCGGCGAGGTGTCGCTCAGCACGCACCAGCCGAGGTTACCGAAACCTTTAGCAAAGAAGGCCAGGCTCATGGCGGCGATCACCACCACTTCCGAGGTGGTGTAGTTGGCGACGACAATCACGCAGGAGAGCAGCATGCCGCAGATCACCGGCAGCTTGCGGGCGGTCGTCAGGCTGTAGCCGCGTTTGAGCAGCCAGTCTGAGAATACCCCACCGAGCAGTCCGCCGATAAATCCGGCAATGGCCGGGATACTGGCGACAAAACCGACCTTGAGGATCGACATACCTTTGGCCTGGTAGAGATAGGTGGGAAACCACGTCAGGAAGAACCAGGTAATGGACGTTACGCAGAACTGGCCGATATACACGCCGATCATCATGCGATTAACGCAGACGCTTTTAATCTGCGCGAGGGTTAATTTCTGCTGCGTTTTTTTCGTCCCTAATTCCGGCTCGCCGCCGCCTTCGCGAATATAGTCGAGCTCCTGTTGGTTAATTTTTGGATGATGAGAGGGATCTCTTACTTTTACCAGCCAGAATATTCCCAGCACCACGCCGATAGCGCCAATATAATAAAATACGTAGTGCCAGCTTAAATTATGCAGAATAATCGTCATTAGCGGCGTAATAATTCCCAGGGAAATATACTGCGCGGCCTGATAGACCGAGGTGACGAATCCGCGCTCTTTATTGGGAAACCACTGTACGCTGAGACGGCTGTTAGCGGGGAAGGCGGGGGCTTCAATCGCGCCCATCATCAGGCGCAGAATCACCAGTACGATCAATGGGCTGGCGAACAGATAGATCGTTCCCTGAAACATGGTGACGATCGACCAGCCAATCAGCGCGCAGCCGTAGACCAGCCGCGAACCATATTTATCCAGCAGCCAGCCGCCGGGTATTTGCATAATGACGTAGGAGATACCAAAAACTGAAAAGGCCAGCCCCATCGCCTCGGGATCAAAGCCTAGCTCTTTGCTCATAATAGGCGCGACGACGGACAGCGTTGCCCGGTCGGCATAATTAAATACGGTAGCCAGAAATAAAAACAGTAATATGCCGTAACGCACGTTGCTGCGTTTTAAGGGGGTAGTCATCTTCAACTCCTTTGCAGGGTTGTTTATTGTGGGTACAGTCAATAAGTGGTATTTCCCCGGCAGGGCTACAGGTTTTCAGTCATCTGCGGACCGGTAGCCCGGACAGATGCGCCGCATCGCCTCCGGGAAAACGCGATATTCTCCCGGGGGCGGCGCTTGACGCGCCTTGCCCGGGCTACGGAGCCTTTAGCCCTTGTGCCGCCATCCGGGGAATTCGGTTAAGGGCGTTTACCAAACTCGCAGCTTTGCTGGGTCCAGCGGCGGGCCTGTTCGCTCAGGGTAAAGCCCAGACCGTGGCGTTCGGAAACCCACATCCGCCCGTCGCGCAGCTCCAGCTGTTCGTTAAACAGCGGGTTCAGCCACTCGAAGTGCTCCAGCCACGGCTCGAGCGGGTAGGCGGCGGCGAGATGCAGGTGTACCTCCATCGCAAAGTGCGGGGCCAGCTTGCGACCGTGCTTCGCCGCCAGATCCATAATCTTCAGGAACGGGGAGATCCCGCCGACGCGCGGCGCATCCGGCTGGACAAAGTCGCTGGCGTTGCCGAGGATAAGCTGCTCATGTTCGCGGAAGCTGGTCAGCATCTCGCCGGTGGCAATCGGCGTATCCAGCGCGGCGGCGAGCTGCGCGTGGCCTTCAACATCGTAGGCGTCGAGGGGCTCTTCAATCCAGATCAGATTGAACTGCTCCATTTTGCGCCCCATGCGGATGGCGGTTTCGCGATCCCACTGCTGGTTGGCGTCCACCATCAGCGGGAAGTCATCGCCCAGCACCTCACGCACCGCCGTCAGGCGACGAATATCTTCGGCGGTATTCGGCTGACCGACCTTCAGCTTAATCCCGCCAATTCCGTTCTCACGGGAGATAGCCACGTTTTTTAACACCTGATCCAGCGGCGTATGCAGGAAGCCGCCGGAGGTGTTGTAGCACTGAACGGAATCGCGGTGCGCGCCGAGCAGTTTCGCCAGCGGTAGTCCGGCGCGTTTGGCTTTCATATCCCACAGCGCAATATCAAGAGGGGAGATGGCCTGTACCGCCATACCGCTGCGGCCAACGGATGCGCCGGCCCACAGCAGTTTGGTGTAGATCTTGTCGATATCGTTCGGATCTTCGCCGAGCAGATTATCGGCGATCTCTTTGGCGTGGGCGTAAATGCCCTGGCCGCCCGCACGCTTGGAATAGCTGAAGCCAACGCCTTCAAAGCCGTCCCGGGAGCGGATTTCCGCGATAACGATCGCTACTTCGGTAAGCGGTTTTTGCCGACCGGTCAGAACCTTTGCATCGCTAACGGGGGTCGCCAGCGGCAGAAAGGCCAGCGACAGTTTGACGTGTTCAATGCGGTCGCCGGTTTCAGCGGCGGTTTTGACGCCGGAAGCTTTGGCGTAGGTCACGGACTCGGAATTAGCGCTCGAGGTCATAGTCAGTTCCTTTTCAGTGGTAAAATGTTTGCGCTAACATTTTTAATCGTGAAATTGTCCTGGCGCTACGACAGTGATTTTAATTTGTACAAACGATCACAATTAGCGGTTATAAAGGGTAAAATTATGCAGCTCAGGTCACGATCCAAAAATGTTTGTGAAAAATCACAAATCAAAATGATAGCGATAACATTTTGTGTTTCAGGTATTTGATTCTATTGAGGATGTCGAGGTGAGCGCTGGCAATTGCGCGGGCCATCATCAATAATGCCCACAGAAAACGACTCAACACAGGGGCTTAGTCGTGAAAAGCAGAAAACCGACGCGCGCGCCGACGCTGGATGACGTAGCCCGTAGCGCCGGATTGTCGTCGATGACGGTCAGCCGGGCGCTGAATACGCCGCAGCTGGTGAGGCCAAAAACGGTCGAGAAAGTGATGCAGGCGGTGCAGGCAACGGGCTATATCCCTAACGCGCTGGCCGGCGGCCTGGCCTCCAGGCGCAGCAAGCTGGTGGCCGTGGTGGTGCCGCAAATCAATAACAATATGTTTGTCGATACCATCCAGGCGCTGAGCGATACCCTGGCGGCGCGCGGCTACCATATGCTGCTGTGCGTGGCTGGCTACAGCCGACAGACCGAAGCCGAGCTGGTAGCAACCTTACTCTCCCGGCGTCCGGATGGCGTGGTATTGACCGGCATTCAGCACGCCCCGGCGTTGAAGAAGACGATCCTCAACGCCGCCACGCCGGTGGTGGAAATCTGGGATCTCACCCCGACGCCACTGGATATGCTGGTCGGTTTTTCGCATGAAAAAGTCGGCGAAACCATTGGCGAGTACCTGCTGGAGAAAGGCTACCGCCGCCCGGGTCTGCTGTGGGCCGGCGATGCGCGCGCGACGTTGCGAAAGCAGGGGCTCCGCGCCCGGCTGGCCAAAAACGGCATTGACGATGCGCCGCAGGTCGAGGTGCCGCTTCCGGCATCGCTGGCGCTGGGGCGTCGCGGGCTGGCCGAGCTGCTCGCCGGCGGCGAGTTTGACGTTATCGTCTGCAGCTCCGATACCCTTGCCCAGGGGGCGATTATGGAAGCCGAAAGCCGGGGGCTGCGCGTGCCGCAGGATCTGGCGGTGATCGGTTTTGGCGATCTGGACTTCGCCGCCAGCAACCGTCCGGCCATCACCACCGTCAGCGTCGACCGTCATGCCATCGGCGAGCAGGCGGCCACGCTGCTTGCCGACCGCATAGAAGGCGGAGAAGAAGGGGAAGCGATTATTGATATCGGCTTTCACCTGGTGGCGCGAGAGTCGGCGTAGCTCTGCCGTTTCGCATGTGCGAGGGGGCCTCAATAGCGGCATGGCGTAATCAAATCTATACTGCAAAATTGCTAAACCCGTCGCCGCTCTGTTCCTGAGCGGCAAATTCATCGAGGGCGCAGAATATGATCACCGTCTATGGCGTACCCGGCTGGGGCTCAACAATTAGCGAACTGATGCTGACGCTGGCCGATATCCCGTATCATTTTGTTAACGTTGAGGGCTTTGACCAGCCGGGCCCGCAGCGCGACCGCCTCAAAAAGATAAACCCGCTGTGTCAGGTGCCGACCCTGACGCTTGCAGACGGCAGCGTGATGACCGAATCCGCGGCGATTGCCCTGATGATCCTCGACGTTCGACCGGATCTGGCTCCGGCGCCGGGATCGCCGCAGCGGCATGCCTTTCAGCGTCTGCTCATCTGGCTGGTGGCGAACGTCTATCCCACCTTTACCTTTGCGGATTACCCGGAGCGCTGGGCCGCCGATGCGCCAGAACAGCTGCGGGAAAGCTGCATCAGCTATCGCAAATCGCTCTATCTGTGGCTGGAGGAGCAGCTTGCCGCCGCGCCGTATGCGCTGGGGGCGGAGATAACCCTGCTGGACTGCTATATTGCGGCGATGTGCGCCTGGGGCCCGCGCCGGGAGTGGTTTGCGGCGCAGACGCCAAAATTCTTCGCCGTGGCGGATGCGGTGTATCGCCATCCCAAACTCGAAGCCGTTCTGCGCCGCAACGAGCTGATTTAAAGCACAAAAAGCGATCCGGATGACGCGGGTTATGCTAGTTTTATCGTCCAGACAATAAAGGAGCCTGCTATGCCGCACGTTGATATTAAATGTTTTCCCCGCGACCTGAATGATGAACAAAAAGCGGCGCTGGCCGCCGATATTACCGAGGTGTTGATTCGCCACCTCAACAGCAAAGAGAGTTCAGTGAGCGTGGCCCTGAAGCAGGTTGAGCCGAGCGACTGGCAGCAGGTGTGGGACAGCGAAATCGCCCCGCAGATGGAACAGTTGATTAAGAAACCGGGCTATAGCATGTAACCCGGTTTCTTTCCCGGAGGCGATGCTGCGCATCTGTCCGGGCTACGCGTTCCCGGCGGTTTGCAGTCCGGTAGCCCGGGCAGGCGCTCTGCGCCGCCCCCGGGAGAGAGCGCGGAGTGGCAGAATTTCCCGGAGGCGATGCTGCGCATCTGTCCTGGCTACGCGTTCCCGGCGGTTTGCGGCCCGGTAGCCCGGGCAAGGCGCTCTGCGCCGCCCCCGGGAAGAAGCGCGTGGGCTGCTGTATTAAAACCAAATCTCCGTCTGCACGCCGAAGTTCCAGTTCCCCCCGGCGGTAAAGCCTTTACTGCCGAAATCATCGTTGATCGCGTAGCGATCCAGATCTTTATCCCAGTTCATCCACGTAACAAAGAAACGTATCTCCGGCCGCGCTTTAATATCCAATACATCGCCCACTTTAAACGTCGGGGCGAAGGTCAGCTTGTAAAAATCGCCGCTCACCGCCTGGTATTGATGCACGCCGCTGTCGTAGCGATAGGTTCGGCCGTTGGGATTCAGGTCCATATATTGCCAGGACGCCTCGTACAGCAGGGCGAAGTTGCGGGTGATCCCCTGGGAAACCCGCAGGTTGAAGGTTGCCCAATCGTAGCGGTCCCCGTCGCGATAGCGGTCTTCGCTATGCTGGGCGATAACCGATGGCGCAAGCTGCCAGTTTTTCCCCAGCGGCAAAATACCGTATGACGCAAAGCGCAGAGATTTGGCGTTTTCGGTAAGATCGCCGTCGCTGCCCGGCTGCCGCGCTTCGGCGCCCAGCCCGCCGCCGTACTGCAGGGCGCTCTCCGATACGCCCGGCGCCAGGCCATAAAACCGCTGCTTGTCGTGATACGCCAGCATCGCGTAGTAGCCGTTTTTCGCCGTATTATCGCTGCGCAGGGCGTAGCTGCCGGTCGTCGACGTCGTATCTTTCAGGTCATCGTTACCCTGGGCGGTCATCGCCGTGGTCATCAGCTGCCAGTTGTTCCAGAAGTGGTTGGCGGTAAACATCAGGTTTTGTATATCGTTATCCTGATAGTTATCGCTGCCCAGATCGCCAAAGCTGCGCGCATAGACCGAGTAATCGCCGCGCAGCGTACTGTTCCAGTTGACGTCATTGATCCCGCCGCCTGTACCGCCGAGGAACATAATATCGCTATCGGTAAAGTGGATATCGAAGTTATCGCGGTCGAAACGCTTGCCCGCCCAGATGGAGGCGCTCCTGAACGGCCCGGAAAAATCGGCGAAATTACCCATCTCGACGTACAGCTGGCGCACGTTCAGATGGTGGCTGTCGTTATCCTGCACCCACGGATCCGGGTTGGTCGCGCCGTCGGCAAGCATGGTTTTAAAGTGCGCCCACGACCCGTCGCTGAAGGTCATTTTTTTGCCGAAGCTGAGCTCCACGTAGTTATCTTTCTCATTACCGAGACGGCCAACGTGGGCGTCACCGTTGAGCGAACTGGCCGGCGAGATCCCCGGGCCGCCGCGCGCGCCTTTGCCGTGGCTGTTGACCAGCATTCCGGAGCGGGCGTAGGCGTTAAATTCAAAGCCGTCGGTAAGGCGGGTTTTCGCCAGCTGTTTGTCGGCAGCCTGCTGCTTTTGCTCCGTGGCATCGGTGCGCTGGCTTAACGTCTGCACCTGTTTTTCCGCCGCCGCCGCACGCTGTTCTGCCGCGCTGGTGCGCAGCTCCGCCTGCTGCGCCCGACGTTTAGCCTCTCCGGCCTCCTGCTCCGCATGATTAAGCCGGGCCTCCAGCAGCGCCAGCCGTTGTTCGACGGTGAGCGGAGCCGCATTTGCGCCGTAAGCCGAAAAAAGGGCGCAGCAAACCGCCGCGCTAATCAAAGAGATACGCATATTAATCCTTATTTTTTTCAGAGGTATGAAGGGTGTGCTGCGCCTTACAGGGCGTGGTTTTCTCCGGCGACTGACGACGAGTCCGACGGCGCGCGGCGTCCGGCATCAAGGTCGGCGCGGATCTGTTCATACTGGTCGTCGAGGCGATAGAAGCGGCCAATCCACAGCATTGAGGCGACAATCAGCAGCGCCGGGATATAGAGGTAGCAGGCTTTTATCGCCAGCATCGCGCCGTCGCTTTGGGCCTGATTGGCGATATAGCCGCCGTATGAGAGCAGTACCCCGGTAATAGCGCCCGCGCCCGCCATAGCCACTTTGCCAAGAAAGCCGTTGATAGAGGTTAAGATGCCGGCGGTATTGATGCCGGTTTTCCACACCCCGTAATCCACCGGATCGGCCTGCATGGAGAAGTAAATTGCCGTGCGCTGTCCGGCGCCAAGCGATAGCACCACCGCACCGGCAACCAGGCCCCAGCTGTTAACGCCTGCCGCCATCATCATGCCCATGCCGACCAGGTTGATCGCGCTGGCGACCAGATAAACGTGGCGCTTTTTCATCCGGCTGGCGAGCAGCGGCACGGTGAGGGTACCCAGCAGAGGCACGAAGGTAGAGATCCCGGCGACGATCGCCGTGAGATCGTTATTGCCGACGTAATAATGGAAAAAGTAGACCAGCGCCCCGGTCTGGAAGAAAAACGCGCCCCACATCAGGAAAATATTGATGGCGAAGACGAACCACGGCCGGTTGGCGCGCAGGCTGACCCAGGCGCGTTTTAAGGTCATGCGCTCCTGCGTAATGCTGATATTTTCCTTAACGTTCCGGAAGCTCACCAGCAGGAAGAAGGTGGCAATAACGCCGAAAACCACCGCCGTGTAGAAGAAGCCGTGCTGCTGATTGCCTTTCCCCAGCGCGCCAACCAGCGGCAGAGTGGCGACCGCGACGATGGTCGCGCCGAGCGAACCGAGCAGAATACGCACCGCCGACAGCGTGGTGCGTTCCCGCGAGTCGTTCGTCAGAAACGGCAGCATGGCGCAGAACGGAATGTTGACGATGGTATAGAGAAACGACAGGCACAGATAGGTGACAAAAGCGTAGATCAGCTTACCGGTGGTGCCGAAATCCGGCACGTAGAAGGCCAGAATACACAGCAATCCGAAGGGGATCGCGCCAATAAGCAGATACGGACGACAGCGTCCCCAGCGGGTGGCGGTATTGTCGATAACCAGCCCCATCAGCACGTCGGCAACGCCATCCACCAGACGCGTCACGAGAAACATCAGGCCAACGTAATAGGCGGGCAGGCCCATCACGTCGGTGTAAAAGAACATCAGATAAAGAGAGATCATCTGCCACACGAGGTTGCAGGAGAGGTCGGCGATGCCATAGCCAAGGCGCTGCCGCCACAGGGTAAAGGTTGTTTCTGCCATAAAAATACACTCGCTTATCGTTGTTGTTAAAGTCCGTACTGGCGAATAAACCAGGCCGGGGTGCAGCTCCACGCATGGCAATAACTGTTTATCAGTTTGCTGCCATAAGGGGAAAAATCAGGATGCGCCGGGTCGAAGATTTCCCAGAAGGTATCGGCGCCGTAGTCGACCATGGCTCCCCAGTAGGCTTTGATCTGCGCAATTGCCTCGTCGCGCAGCCCGCACTGCAGAAGGGCGGCGATATAGTGATGACGCAGGTAGGGTGTATTCATGGCGACAGCGGGGGGATTTTTCTCCAGGTTGCGCATGATCTCCCGGCGCTGCTGCGGCGTGCCGACTTCCGCCAGCACCAGCCAGATTTGCGATGCCCAGGAGACCTGCCGCCGGGCGCCGCTGACGTAAAAGCCCTGCTGCGGGTCCCATAACGCATCGAGGGCCGCCGCTTTGAGCTGCTGTAAACGCTGGCGATAGCTTGCGGCCAGCTCAGGTTCGAAACGCTCCGCCAGCCAGACGGCGCGCTGCAGGCAGTAAATCAGTACCCCCTGCGCCGCCGCCTGTTTATTCAGCGACGCCTGCCAGTCGATAAACACCCACCAGTCGTCGCTATCGCGCACAACGCCGGAGGCGTCGCAGCGGGTCAGCGCCAGTTCTACCTGACGACGCGCCGTGGGCCACAGCTCGCGGGCCGTGGCCATATCCTCCGCGCTTTGCAGATAGTTGTAGAGGACGTCGACAAAAAACAATGAATAATCAAAAAGAAAGGTATCGTCCGCAATGACATCCGGCTGCACGAACACGTTGGCCGATACCATGCCGTCCTCGCGAGTATGCCCGGCAAAAAGGTACAGGCAGCGGCGCACCAGATCGTGGCGTGCGAAGGTGACATCGTTGACCAGCGCCTGCAGACGTAAATCGCCGAGCCACAGGCGGCGGTCGCGTTTGGGGCCATCTTCAAACACTTCCTGCATGCAGTTTTGCAGGGTCAGCACGGCAACGTTATCGATGGTCCGGAGCTGCGGGTCGGAGGTTGTCGCCGCCGGGCATGCGCCGCTGGCCGAGGTGACCGCGTTAACCTCAATCTGGGTGAACTGCAGGCGAAACTTGCGCGAAACGGCTTTGACCTCCACCTTCAGATAGCGGAAGCAGTAGCGGCGCGGCAGGTCAATTTCGGCGGGCAGGACATCAAGCCACAGATCCTGCTGCTGCAGCCAGCTGCTGCTGAGCCAGCCCTGATAGTCGCTGAACGGTTCGCACACTTCGCTCAGCGTTTCGCCGAAGGTCAACTGCAGATGGGCCGGAGCGTCCGGCGGACTCCCGGCGCTCTGGCAGAGAAAATGCAGGTAGCCAACGTAGTGGCTGCCAAAATCAATAATGACGCTATCGCCGCTGCTCAGCTCGCGCTGGTAAAGCGCGGCCAGGGTGCTCACCGGCTCGGCGCGCCAGCCGAAGAGCGCCGCGGCGTCGGCGTGGGCTTCGACTACCGCGATCGGCGGGTGTGCCTGACGACTCAGCGCGGGCCGGAGCGCCTCGGCGGTACGTAAAAAATTCGGGTGGCGGGTCATCATGACCTGAGAATTATGCTGAATTGCCTGTGACATACTGCGTCCTCTGTGTTGATTTGTCCGCAGCATAAGACGCCGCCGCCCGCGGCAACCACTCTGGCAATGCCAATGCATCTGGCAAAATGGCACTGATAATGAGATGAGCGGGTCGCCGATCACAATTCCATAAATCTTGCTCGTGGCGGCCGGTTAAATGCATTATCTTGCCCCTGCGCCGTATGCCGTTTTGGACCCGATCGATGATGCTAACCGTTGAGTAATATTTCACCCATCCGCAGGATAAGCTGGGAATGTACGCCAGCGATCCGGAAGATAATAGCCATGAACATAGTCACGAGTTTGCTGAACTGGTGATCGTTGAAGAAGGACACGGCTTACACGTTATTAATGGCCGGCCATTATATATACAGCAGGGTGACGTTTTTTACGTTCAGCCGGGCGATGTTCACTATTATGATGAGCTGGGAACGCTTAAGTTAATTAACGTATTAATTAACCCACTGGTAGAATTTCATTATTTACAGCCTCTCGACATCTTATTGCAGACGTTCTCCGCACGAAAGGCTTCCTGCTACGGCTGGCTGGCGCCGGATACCCGCCATATCTGCAAGGAACTGGTAGATAAAATATTTTCTGCCGAGCTGCGGCGGGGGCAAAATATTGCCATGCGCGAAGCCGCCTTTTTCCAGCTGGTGACGACGATTCTGCATGCGGAAACCGAAGCCGAATATAGCACCACCAAATATAAGCTGCATAAATTGCTGACCTGGCTACAGGAGCATTGTTTTGAAGAACATAACTGGCCGCAGCTGGCGGAGAAATTCCACCTGACCACGCGGACCGCTTTTCGCCATATTAAAGAGGCGACGGGATTGACGCCGGATAATTATTTAAAGCGTCTGCGCTTAGTTTCGGCGCGCGTCAAATTACGCGAGACCGATATGACGATTACCGAAGTGGCTTATTTATGCGGTTTTGCCAACAGCAACCACTTTACCACCTTATATAAAAAGGTCTTTGGCCTGACGCCCAGCGAAGATCGGCGGCGTTTGCTGCGCTAGTTCACCTCCCGGAGGCGATGCTGCGCATCTGTCCGGGCTACGCGCCCTCAGCGGTCTGCGGTCCGGTAGCCCGGGCAAGGCGCTGTGCGCCGCCCCCGGGAGAGACGCGCAGGGTGGTGAAGAATTGCCCCGGAGGCGAGCGGGGCTATTCTTCCGGGGTATTGGCGCGGACGTGGCGGCCGCTGGCAACAAAGTTGCCGGTGCCGAGATGATGGAGGGTATTGATCTTATCGTCGTCGAACTGCCAGCGTCCGCTGACGAACGCGCGCTCATCGGCGGCGGCGGAAACCACTTCGCCAAACAGCGTATCGTACTGCTCCTGAGCCGCCGTTGCCGGCAGCAGTCGGCACTCCATCCATGCAAGACACTTCTCTTCAATCAGCGGCAAGCCCAGCTCCGGACCTTGCACGACCGGGATGCCGTAAGCGTTAAATTTATCCTCATCGCGTCCGCTGATGCTGCCGACCGCGTAGGTCCAACTGGCGGCCTCGACGCCGGGAACGACGATGCCAAATGCGCCGTTGCGCTCAATAATTTCCCGCGTCCAGGCGCTTTTATCTACCACGATGGCCAGCCTCGGCGGAGCGAACTCCACCGGCATCGACCACGCGGCGGCCATGACGTTGCGGCGTTGAGAGTGGGCGTCATAGCTGGTTATCAAAATTGTTGGGCCATGGTTGAGCAGGCGACTGGCGTACTGAAGTTCCACGTGGCGAAAACGGCTCATATGCGTTCCTTGGTAAATGGGTCTGATGCCAGACAACACGTTAATCCGCAATGAAAATGTAATCAATACGTCATCGAGGGTCCCTATAGTCGGCGTCACTAAGTCCCAAAGAGGATAACAATATGTTAGCTCCCCTGAATTTGTCTCAGGTGAGCGCGCGCCGGCGGATGTTGACCGCGGGCAGAGTCTCGCTTTCCCAACGGGAGGGCGATAATGCGCGCGCTTACCAGCATTAAACTCGACGGCGTTTCTTTCGCCTTCGGCGCTCACACCGTGCTTAATCAGATCGATCTGCATATCGATGCGGGCAGCATTGTTGCGCTGCTGGGGCCTTCTGGCTGCGGTAAAAGCACGCTGCTGCGCCTGCTCGCCGGATTAACCGTACCCGCCAGCGGCAGCATTCACTTTGGCGATCGCCTGGTGGCGAAAACCGGCTGGGGCTTGCCGCCGGAGCAGCGCGATCTCGGCATGGTCTTTCAGGATTACGCCCTGTGGCCGCACATGACGGCGGCGCAGAACGTGGCTTTCCCGCTGCGTATGCGCGGCGTCGGGCGTCAGCAGCGACAGCAACGGGTCGAGGAGGCGCTGGCGATGGTCGGTCTCAGCGGCTTCGCCGACCGCAAACCGTCGGGTCTTTCCGGCGGTCAGCAGCAGCGCGTTGCGCTGGCCCGCGCCATCGTCGCAGAACCGCGCGTGCTGCTGTTCGATGAGCCGCTCTCCAATCTCGACAGCGAGCTGCGCGAGTCGCTGTGCCTCGAAATGAGCCGCCTGCTGCGCCAGCTGGGCATCACTGCCGTCTACGTCACCCACGACCGTCGCGAAGCCGAACTGCTGGCCGACAAGATTATTCATTTATCTGCGGGCTGCATTGCCGCCGTCCGCGCCGTGACTTCAACCTCAGGGGAATCCGTATGAAAACCGTTATCACCGTTACCAAAGGAGCCGCGCTCGCGATGATGTTGTCCGCCACCACGATCTCCAGCGCCCAGGCGCTCACCGTCTACACCGCTGGGCCGGGCTCGCTGGCGAAAAACCTTGCCAGCGGCTATGAGAAGAAAACCGGCGTTAAGGTGAATATTTTCCAGGCCACCACCGGTAAGGTGATGGCGCGTCTCGAGGCCGAGCAGGCTAACCCGCAGGCGGATGTGCTGATTTCCGCCTCGTGGGATACGGCGGAAGATTTGCATCACCGCGGCTGGCTGCTGCCGTATCAGAGCGCCAATGCCGATAAGGTCCCGGCGAACCTGAAATCCACCGATTACGTTGCTCAGGGTATTTCGGCCCTGGGGATCGTCTGGAATACCAAAAGCGGCACCCCGGAGCCGAAAGAGTGGCGCGACCTGACCGAAGCGGCGTTCAAAGACAAAGTGACGACGCCGGACCCGGCGCTTTCCGGCGCGTCGCTGGATTTGCTGATCGGGTTACAGAATGGCATGGGCGATAAAGCCTGGGCGCTGTTTGATGCGTTAAAGAAGAATGACATGGTGGTCAGCGGGCCGAACGCCCAGGCGGTAACGCCGGTGATGCAGGGGGCGAAAGCGGCGGTATTCGGCGCGGTTGATTATGTCTCTTACGGCAATATCCATCAGGGCGAATCGCTAAAGGTGATTTTCCCGGCCAGCGGCACGGTCATTGCACCGCGGCCGATGATGATCCTCAAAACCAGCCAGCATGCTGACGACGCAAAAGCCTTCGTTGATTATGTGCTGTCGCCGGAAGGCCAGGCGCTGGTCGCCGACGCCTGGCTTATGCCCGCCCGCAGCGATATTCCGGCGAAGCGCCCGCTGCTCAACGAGCTGAAAATTCTGCCGACCGCAGGCGATGGCAATAGCGAACGTAGCGCGGTGCTTTCCCGCTTTAATACGCTTTTCGCCCAGTAAACCGACTTTTCCCCCGGGCTTCGAAAGTTGGCTCGGGCACATTCCCCGGAGGCGGCGCTGGCGCGCCTGTCCGGGCTACCGGACCGCAGACGGCTGTGACCCGTAGCCCGGCTAAGCGCAGCGCGAGCCGGGTAAGATCGTATCCAGGAATATACCGTGAAACAGAGACTTATTTCAGCGGGCACGCTGGCGGCGCTGCTGGTGCTGGTGGCATTGCCGCTGCTGTTTATTGTCCTCCAGGCAATTTTTCCCCAGTTTAGCGCCGGTTCGCTGGGCGGCGCGTTTAGCGGCGTATCAACGCTGATTGCCGACCCGCAGCTGCCGACGATGCTCGGCGGTACCCTGTGGGTGGCCTGCGGCGTGGCGCTGATGAGCGTGGTCATCGGTCTACCGCTGGGCGTCTTGCGGGGATTGTTTACTATCCCGCTGCCGCGGCTGTGGGATCTGCTCTTTCTGATCCCGTTTCTGACGCCGCCCTATATTGCCGCGCTGTCGTGGATGCTGATGCTGCAAAGTCATGGCTACCTCCAGCAGCTGACTGGCTGGGATCTTAACGATCTGCTTTTTAGCCGCATCGGGATCGTGCTGGTGATGACCCTCAATATCTTTCCGGTGGTCTACTTTGCCGTCTCGCGCAGCCTGTTGGCCAGCGGTCAGCGGCTGGCGATTGTCGCCCGGGTGCACGGCGCCAGCGCCTGGCGAGCGTTCTGGCACATCACGCTGCCGATGCTTTCTCCGGCTCTGGCGGCGGGGATGCTGCTGGCGTTTACCCTGGCCATTGAAGAGTACGGCGTTCCGGCGGCACTGGGGTCGCGGGCAGGGCTGGTCATGCTGACCGTAGGCATTGAGAAAAAGCTCGCCGACTGGCCTGTCGATCTGCCCGGCGCGTCGCTGCTTTCGCTGCTGCTGATCGCGGTGGCGCTGCTGGCCTGGTGGCTGCAAAAACGGCTGACTGGCGATAAAGAGGTCACCAGCGTCCCCGGCAAGCCGGGAGAGAATAGCGGGGCGGAGTTGGGCTGGCTGACGCTTCCGGCGGTGCTAGTGATGGCGGGCGTCGGGGGGCTGGCGGTGGTGATGCCGGGCGCGTCGATGGTGCTGACCAGCCTGATGAGCACGCTGTCGGGCGGTATCCACGCTGACAATGTTACCCTTCGTCATTTTGCCGCGCTGTTTGCTCAGCAGGGCGACGCGCTGTCGGCACTGGCAACCAGCCTTTCGCTGGCGCTGGCTTCGGCAGGGGTTGTCGGCCTGGTGGGGCTGCTCGCCGCCTGGCTGGTTGTGGTGCAAAAAATGAAGGGGAGCGCCTTTGTTGATGCGCTATCGCTGCTACCGGCGGCGCTGCCGGGCGTGGTGGTGGGCGTCGGGCTGATTCTGCTGTGGAACCAGCCGTTCTGGCCGGTGTCCCCCTACAACACCTGGTTTATGCTGCTGCTTTCCTACTGCTGTCTGCTGCTGCCCTGGCCGGTGCGCTACGTCAGCAGCGCGCTGCGTCAGCTTGGCAATAATCTCGAACCCGCGGCGCGGGTGCACGGCGCAACGGCACTGCAGGCGCTGCGACTGATCGTTCTGCCGCTGGTCTTTCCCGCGCTGCTGGCGGCGATGCTGATGGTGTTCGCCGTTGCCTCCCGCGAGCTGGTGACCTCGTTGCTGCTTGCGCCGGCCGGGACGCAAACCGTCTCGGTGTTTATCTGGCGCCAGTTTGAGCAGGGCTCGGCGGGAGAGGGAATGGCAATGGCATCGCTGACGCTCTTTACCGGTCTGGGGCTGATGCTCTGCGCGCTGGCGCTGATGCAGCGGGGCACGCGCGGATAAATACGATCGCACAAAATAGCTGGTCAGGCGAGAAAAACAGGCTATAAATGTCGGACACCGATTGCTGGAGGCATTGATGAGTCCCTTTTTAAGCGCCTATTTTTCTCGTCTGGGCTGGACGGGCACCCCGGACGTTTCACTTCACACCCTGCGCGAACTGCATATTCACCATAACGGCGCGATCCCCTTTGAAAATCTGGATGTGCTGCTGCCCAGAGAGATACATCTCGACGATCGCACCCTCGAAGAGAAGCTGATTCACGGTCGTCGCGGCGGCTACTGCTTCGAGCAAAACGGCCTGCTGGAAAGAGCGCTGCGCGAGATCGGCTTTCCCGTGCGCAGCCTTCTGGGGCGCGTGGTGCTGGCCAATCCGCCGCATATGCCGCCGCGTACCCATCGGCTGCTGCTGGTGGAGGTGGAGGGGGAACGCTGGATTGCCGACGTTGGTTTCGGCGGCCAGACCTTGACCGCGCCGATTAAGCTGCTGGCGGATATAGAACAATCCACCCCGCACGGCGAATATCGCCTGATTTACGAAGGGGAAGAGTGGGCGCTGCAGTTCAGCCATCACGGGCACTGGCAGTCGATGTACCATTTTGATTTAGGTCGCCAGTACGCTTCCGACTATGTGATGGGCAACTTCTGGTCGGCGCACTGGCCGCAGTCGCACTTCCGCCATCATCTGCTGATGTGCCGCCACTTGCCGGACGGCGGCAAAATGACGCTGACCAATTTCCACTTTACCCATTGGGATAAAAACCACGTTGTCGAAAAGCTCGATTTAGCGGACGTTCCGGCGCTGTATGAGGCGCTGCAAACGCGTTTTGGCCTCGGCGTGGATGATGCCAAATACGGCTTTAGCGAAGCGGAGCTGGCGGCGGTGATGGCGGCGTTTGATACCCATCCCGAGGCCGGAAAATAAATATCGTACAGGAACCGTTGGCTGGATAAGGGATGACTGTCAAACGGGGATGTTACCCGGCTTGCGCTACGCTTAGCCGGGCTACGGGGCGCTCCTGTCGCCCGGGTTAGGCGTTTTTGCCGCGACCCGGGATGATTGCGGATTTTGCTCAGCGTCTTGAACGTACCACCTGGTAGCGGCGGGTGAAATATTCAAACGGCGCGCTCCAGACGTGAACCAGCCGGGTGAACGGGAACAGCAGGAAAATCGTCATCCCCAGCACCAGATGCACGCGGAAAACAAAGGCCACGCCGCTGAGCATTTCTGACGAGCCGCCGCGGAAGGTGACGATGCCCTGCGCCCAGCCCACCAGCTTCATCATTTCACTGCCGTCCGGATACTGCGCCGAGAAAGGGATGGTGCTCAGCCCGAGCAGGCACTGAATCAGCAGAATGCTCATGATGATGATATCCGGCGCGGTCGAGGTGGCGCGAACGCGCTGGTTGGTCAAACGACGCCAGAGCAAACCGGCGCCGCCAATCAGCGTCAGGACGCCGCAGACGCCGCCGAGCACCATCGCCATCTGCTGCTTGACCGCAATGGGTAAAAACCAGGCATACATCCAGTGCGGCGTTAACATGCCGAACAGATGGCCAAAGAAAATGCCGAGTATGCCGATATGGAACAGATTCGACCAGATCACCATCCCGCGTTTATCCAGCATCTGGCTGGAGGAGGCGCGCCAGGTGTACTGGCCGTAGTCATAGCGCAGCCAGCTGCCGAGAAAAAAGACCGTCGCGCAGATGTAGGGGTAGATGTCGTAAAAAAAGACGTTCAGATACTGTATCATTTCGGGCCTCCCGCGCTGACGTCGACGTACTGCGGCGCCACGTCCTGGCTAAAGCGTCGTTGATATTGCTGTAACGGTGAGCTGTCACAGGCCGTGGCGTTGTCTTCGATAAATTTCACCTGTTCTTCTTCCCAGACCGCATCCAGCGCCTGCCGGGTGTCATCGCGGGACTCGTTGTTGACCTGCTGCGTGACACTGTCACTTGATAGCGGGATCCCGCCGAGGCTCAGCAGGGCGTCAAACAGCTGATACCAGGGGACACCGCGCTGCTTCAGCCGCCCGCCCAGCAGCGCCAGAATCGGCGCGACGTTTTGCAGACCTTCGCGCGCTTCGTTTTCCGGCAGGATGCTGAGGTATTCCAGATACAGCGGCAGATGGTCGGGAAGCTCGCGACAGTTGAGCACCAGGCCCGCCTTTTCATACTGAGCGAGCAGATCGACCATTGCCTGACCGCGGTCGCGAGACTCGGCGTGCACGTGTTCAAACAGCAGCAGCGACGTGGCGCGGCCCCGGTCGAACACTTCGCACCATTCGGCCTGCTTGTCCAGCAGCGGGGCATTCAGCATCTCCGCGGCGAAGTCGTTGAGCACAGGGGCGTCGTGACGCACCATGCTCAGCACCTCGTCCTTGCACTGCCAAAGAAACTCATCCGGATACTCCATCAGCAGGCCGATCGCTTTGAGGATTTGCATTATTCCCCCTCCGCTTTATCGCGTACTTCGGTGATGTTGATGGCGTCAATGCGGCTACTGTTGAACAGGTTGAATTTGGTGTCGGAGCCGTGGCAGCCGTCGCCGAAGGTAAAGCCGCAGCCGTTGCGCTCGGGGAAGGCGTCGCGCGCCATTTCGCGGTGGCTGGTCGGGATCACGAAGCGGTCCTCGTAGTTGGCGATCGCCAGATAACGGTACATCTCCTCGACCTGCTCAACGCTCAGGCCCACCTCCTCGATGGCGCGAGTATCGGTGACGCCTTCCACCGTTTGCGAGCGCATGTAGTGACGCATCGCCATCATGCGCTTCAGCGCGCGCAGTACCGGGCCGGTATCGCCCGCGCTGAGCATATTGGCGAGATACTGCACCGGAATACGCAGGCTTTCGATGGCCGGAAGCACGCCGTCGCTTTTCGGCAGACCGCCGGCGTCGGCGTAGGACTGAATCGGCGACAGCGGCGGCACGTACCAGACCATTGGCAGGGTGCGGTATTCCGGATGCAGCGGCAGCGCCAGCTTCCAGTCCATCGCCATTTTGTACACCGGCGAGCGCTGGGCGGCATCAATCACGTTTTGTGGAATCCCCTGTTTCAGCGCTTCTTCAATCACCGCCGGGTCGTGGGGGTTGAGGAACACCTCGCACTGCCGCTCGTAGAGGTCGGTTTCGCGCTCGGTGCTGGCGGCCTCTTCAATGCGGTCTGCGTCGTACAACAGCACGCCGAGGTAGCGGATACGTCCCACGCAGGTTTCTGAACAGACGGTGGGCTGTCCGGACTCGATACGCGGGTAGCAGAAGATGCACTTCTCCGATTTGCCGCTTTTCCAGTTGAAGTAGATTTTCTTGTACGGGCAGCCGCTGATGCACAGACGCCAGCCGCGGCATTTGTCCTGGTCGATCAGCACGATGCCGTCTTCTTCACGCTTGTAGATGGCGCCGCTGGGGCAGGTGGCGACGCAGCTCGGGTTCAGGCAGTGCTCGCACAGGCGCGGCAGATACATCATGAAGGTATTTTCAAACTGGCCGTACATCTCCTTCTGAATCTTGTCGAAGTTTCGGTCGCGGGCGCGCTTTTCAAACTCGCCGCCGAGCAGCTCTTCCCAGTTGGGGCCCCAGATGATTTTATCCATCCGCTTGCCGTCGATAAGCGAACGCGGACGGGCGGTGGGCAGGTGTTTTCCCTCCGGCGCGTTGTGCAGATGCTGGTAATCAAAGGTAAAGGGTTCATAGTAGTCGTCGATCTGCGGTATCACCGGATTGGCGAAAATTTTGGTGATGACGCCCATTTTGCCGCCCAGACGCGGGCGTATTTTGCCATTAACATCGCGCACCCAGCCGCCTTCCCACACCTCCTGATCTTCCCAGTTTTTCGGATAGCCAATGCCCGGTTTGGTTTCGACGTTGTTAAACCAGGCGTATTCCATCCCTTCGCGTCCGGTCCAGACGTTTTTACAGGTGACGGAGCAGGTGTGGCAGCCGATGCATTTATCGAGATTGAGAACCATACCGACCTGTGAACGTATTTTCATTTTTTCGCCTCCTGTACCCCATCGCGACCTTCGTCATCCAGCCAGTCAATATTTTTCATTTTGCGGATCATGATGAACTCGTCGCGGTTGGAGCCGACGGTGCCGTAGTAGTTGAAACCGTAAGCCAGCTGGGCGTAGCCGCCAATCATATGGGTCGGTTTCGGGCACACGCGGGTGACCGAGTTATGGATCCCGCCGCGCCGTCCGGTGACTTCCGAGCCCGGAATATTCATCAGGCGCTCCTGCGCGTGGTACATCATGGTCATCCCCGGCGGTACGCGCTGGCTGACCACCGCGCGGGCGGTGAGCGCGCCGTTGGCGTTGAAGGCCTCGATCCAGTCATTATCTTCAATACCCAGCTCGCGAGCGTCGGTTTCGCTGATCCACACGATCGGCCCGCCGCGCGACAGGGTCAGCATCAGCAGGTTTTCGCTGTAGGTGGAGTGGATGCCCCATTTCTGGTGCGGCGTCAGGAAATTGAGCGCTTTTTCCGGGAAGCCGTTAGGCGGAATCGCTTTCATCTGGCTGACGCTGCGGGTGTCAATGGGCGGACGATAAACCACCAGGCTTTCGCCAAAGGCGCGCATCCAGGGGTGATCCTGATACAGCTGCTGGCGGCCGGAAAGGGTACGCCAGGGGATCAGCTCGTGGACGTTGGTATAGCCGGCGTTGTAGGAAACATGCTCGCTCTCGAGGCCGGACCAGGTCGGGCTGGAGATAATTTTGCGCGGCTGGGCCTGAATATCGCGGAAGCGAATTTTTTCATCCTCTTTATTCAGCGCCAGGTGCGTATGCTCGCGGCCGGTAAACTCGCCGAGCGCTTGCCAGGCTTTGACCGCCACCTGGCCATTGGTTTCCGGGGCGAGGGCGAGGATCACTTCCGAGGCGTCAATGGCGCTGTCGATGCGCGGGCGACCTTTGGCCGGGCCGTCCAGCTTGACGTAGTTAAGCTTGCCGAGGAAGTCGACCTCGTTCTGGGTGTTCCAGGTGATGCCTTTACCGCCGTTGCCCAGTTTGTCGAGCAGTGGCCCGAGGGAGGTAAAGCGCTCATACGTCGCCGGATAATCGCGCTCAACGACGGCAATCGACGGCGCGGTTTTACCCGGCGTCAGCTCGCATTCCCCTTTCCGCCAGTCCAGCACGTCGAAGGGCTGCGACAGCTCCGCCGGGGAGTCGTGCTGCAGCGGCACCAGCACAACGTCGGTCTCTTTATCGAGGTGGCCGACGCAGACCTCGGAGAAGGTTTTGGCGATATCTTTGTAAATTTCCCAGTCGCTTTTCGCCTCCCAAGCCGGGTCAACGGCGGCGGAGAGCGGGTGGATAAACGGATGCATATCCGAGGTGTTCATATCGTCTTTTTCATACCAGGTGGCGGTCGGCAGAACGATATCGGAGAACAGGCAGGTACTGGACATGCGGAAATCGAGCGTCACCAGCAGGTCGAGCTTGCCTTCGATGGCCGCGGTCTGCCACTCCACCTCTTCGGGCTTCACGTCATCGCTGGCGCCCAGCTCATCGCCCTGAATACCGCTGTCGGTGCCCAGCAGATATTTGAGCATATACTCGTGGCCCTTGCCGGAAGAGCCCAGCAGGTTGGAGCGCCAGATAAACAGATTACGCGGATGATTTTTGCCGTTATCCGGCTGTTCGCAGGCGAAGCGGATCTCGCCGGACTTCAGCGCCCGGGCGGTGTAGTCGGCGGGAGTCAGTCCGGCCGCGGCGGCCTGCGCCTTGATGGTCAGCGGGTTGACGCCCAGCTGCGGCGCGGAGGGCAGCCAGCCCATGCGCTCGGCGCGAACGTTAAAGTCGATCAGATGGCCGCTGAATTGGCTGGCATCGGCCAGCGGCGACAGCAGCTCCCGGGCGGTCAGCTTTTCATAGCGCCACTGGCTGGCGTGATTGTAAAAAAAGGAGGTGCTGTTCATCTGGCGCGGCGGACGATTCCAGTCAAGGGCGAACGCCAGCGGCAGCCAGCCGGTTTGCGGACGCAGCTTCTCCTGGCCGACATAGTGCGACCAGCCGCCGCCGCTCTGGCCGACGCAGCCGCAGAACACCAGCATATTGATCATCCCCCGGTAGTTCATATCCATGTGGTACCAGTGGTTGACGCCGGCGCCGAGGATAATCATCGACCGTCCGTGGGTTTTATGCGCGGTATCGGCAAATTCACGGGCGATCTGCTCGATGTGCTGGCGCGGGACGCCGGTAATCTGTTCGGCCCACGCCGGGGTATAGGCTTTCATCTCACTGAAGTCCTGCGCGGCGTTGGGATCGTCTAAACCGCGATCGAGTCCGTAGTTGGCGAGAATCAGATCGTAGACGCTAACCACCAGGCCGGATTCACCGTTGGCCAGCGGGAGCTGCTTAACCGGCAGCTGATGCAGCGTCACCGGATCCTGCTTGATGCTGCGAAAGTGCGGGTTTTCGTTGCCGCCGAAGTAGGGAAAGCCCACCGTCACCACGTCGTCAAGGCTATCCAGCAGCGATAGTTTGAGTTCAATGGCTTGCCCGGCGGCCTGCTGTTCAAGGTTCCATTTGCCTTTCTCTCCCCAGCGGAAGCCAATCGAACCGTTGGGCGCCACCAGTTCACCAGCGCTGTTATAGGCGACGGTTTTCCACTCCGGGTTATTGCTTTCGCCCAGCCCGTCAACCAGATCGGCGGCGCGGACCATCCTGCCGGGAACGTAGAAACCCTCCTCGCGACGCTCAAGCATCACCAGCATCGGCATATCGGTGTAGGTGCGGCAGTAGTTGAGGAAATAATCGCTCGGGTTATCAAGGTGAAACGTTTTGAGGATCGCGTGGCCCATCGCCATGGCCAGCGCGCTGTCGGTACCCTGTTTCGGCGCCAGCCACTGGTCGCTGAGCTTGGCTACCTCCGAAAAGTCCGGGGTAATCGCGATGGTTTTGGTGCCCTTGTAGCGCACTTCCGTAAAGAAGTGGGCGTCCGGGGTTCGGGTCTGCGGGACGTTGGAGCCCCAGGCGATAATATAGCTGGAGTTGTACCAGTCGGCGGACTCGGGAACGTCGGTCTGCTCGCCCCAGGTCATTGGCGAGGCGGGGGGAAGGTCGCAGTACCAGTCGTAGAAGCTCAGGCAGGTGCCGCCGAGCAGCGACAGATACCGGGTGCCGGCGGCGTAAGAGACCATCGACATCGCCGGGATCGGCGAAAAGCCCGCCACGCGGTCCGGGCCGTAGTTTTTGATGGTCCAGACGTTAGCGGCGGCAATCAGCTGGTTCAGCTCCTTCCAGCTTGAACGGATAAACCCGCCTTTGCCGCGTACCTGCTTGTAGCTGAGGGTTTTGACCGGGTCCTGCATGATGCTGTCCCACGCCTGCACCGGGTCCGGGTGCTGAGCCAGCGCTTCGCGCCATAGGGCAATCAGCCGCTTGCGCGCCAGCGGATACTTCAGGCGGTTAGCGCTGTAGAGGTACCAGGAGTAGCTTGCGCCGCGCGGGCAGCCGCGGGGTTCGTGGTTGGGCAGGTCCGGGCGGGTGCGGGGGTAGTCCGTTTGCTGAGTTTCCCAGGTGACCAGCCCGTTTTTGACGTAAATTTTCCAGCTGCAGGAGCCTGTGCAGTTCACGCCGTGCGTTGAGCGGACGATTTTGTCGAACTGCCAGCGCTGACGGTAGCTGTCTTCCCAGTCGCGGTTGGTGTTGTACACCTGACCGTGGCCGTTGGCAAAGCTCTCGCCTTTCTGCTTAAAGTAGCGAAAGCGATCCAGTAGTTTACTCATGACCTTCCTCCTGCTCCGATAATGTCCGGCCTGATAAGACCGTACGATCCCCAGGCCGGATAGGGCGTCAGCCGCCACCCGATGAATATGCCGTTATTGTTTTGCCGGTTTACGACGGCCGTAGACCAGCCAGGTCACCAGCACGCAAACCACGTAGAAAACCAGGAAGACCTTCATCGCCCCGACCGGGGAGCCGGTCATCGCCAGCGAGGTACCGAAGGCTTTAGGGATAAAGAAGCCACCAATCGCGCCGATGGCGGAGATAAAGCCGAGCGCCGCCGCGGTGTCGGTCACCGCTTCGTGCTGGGCCTGTTCGTCGCTGCCGCCGCGTTTCTTCACGCTGTCGAGGGTGATTTGGCGAAAGATCACGGCGATCATCTGGAAGGTGGAACCGCTGCCGAGACCGGCGGTCAGGAACAGCCCCATAAACACCACGTAAAAGGCGAGAAAACTGCCTGAGCCGCTGCCGGGGAGGGTGAGAAACAGCAGGCCGGTGAACAGCGCCATCAGCACAAAGTTCACCAGCGTGACCCGTACGCCGCCGAGACGGTCGGATATAATCCCGCCGAAAGAACGCGCCAGCGCGCCGATAAACGGCCCGAAGAAGGCCAGCTTAAGGATGTTAACATCAGGGAACTGCGTTTTCGCCAGCATGGCGAAACCGGCGGAGAAGCCGATAAACGAGCCAAAGGTGGCCAGATAGAGCAGGCTCAGCAGCCACATATGCGGGCGTTTCAGCACCGGCAGTTGCTCGCGAATCGAAGCCTTTGAGCTGGCGATGTCGTTCATTCCTACCCAGGCGGCGAAGGTGGCTATCACCAGCAGCGGAACCCAGACGAGGGCGGCGTTGCTCAGCGCGAGAAGAGAGCCATCCTCCTGAGGCACGCCATGGATGCCAAGAAAAGCGAAGATGGGCAGAAAAATCGCCGCCGGCGCGATCATCTGCATCACGCTGACGCCGAGATTGCCGAGGCCGCCGTTGATACCCAGCGCGCTGCCCTGTTTCGCTTTGGGAAAGAAAAAACTGATATTTCCCATGCTGGAAGCAAAGTTCGCACCGGCAAAACCGCACAGCAGGGCAATGGTGATAAATACCCAAAATGGAGTAGCGGGGTTTTGAATGGCGATACCCAGCCAGATACAGGGCACCACCAGAATAATCGTGCTTAATACCGTCCAGTAGCGCCCGCCAAATATAGGTACCATAAAGGAGTAGGGGACGCGTAATATTGCGCCGGAAAGCGAGGGTAGAGCGGTTAATAAAAAGAGCTGATCGGTGGTGAAATTAAATCCGACTTTATTGAGATTGACGGCGACGGCGCTGAATAGCATCCAGACGCAAAAGGCGAGTAGCAAACAACCTACGGAAATGCAAAGATTTCTGCGCGCTATTTGCTTTCCCTTATTCTCCCAAAACGCCGCATTTTCTGGTTTCCACTCTTTTAAAAGATAATGATTCTTTTTCTCATTTTTGCTCAGCATATTGCCCTCGAATGAACAGTAACCCGTCAAAAAAGAATAAACTGGTAAAACAGCAAATTAATAAAAGAAATAAAATCAGGGATGGGGATGTATCTGTTGTAATAAATGAAGAATAGATAAGAAAAGCGCGCCGAAAGAAGACGCGCGAATATTAGCTCAGGATTATTTGTTACTAAATGTAACTTAAAATTAAAAAAGTTCCATCGAGATAGAATAATTGATATGCCGATTGAAGGCGGCATCATCTATTTCCTGCATTCCCAGCGCATAAATACCGTCGAGGCCGCAGACGAGAGCAATGAGCCGCCAGGCAATGCTTTCCATATCGTCCCTTGGCTTAAACTCACCGGCAGCGGTTCCCTGGCGGATGATCTTCAGGGTCTCTTCATGCCACATGTTCATGGTGAGCAGATAGGCCCCCTTGATATCGCTGTCGCTATCGGCCAGCAGCTGCGCTTCGCGCCACAGGCGAATGTATGGCTCAAGCCTGCCGTCGTCGCTGCCCACCATAGAAAACAGGCGTTCACGCCACGTGGCGTCGTCGGCGACCAGCGGCATATCCATCATTTCGCGGATCAACCGTATGAAGGCATGGGCTTTTAGCTCGCCCGCGGAGGTGAAATGGTGGTGCAGCTGACCGGCGGAGACGCCGGCTTCGGCGGCAATCTGGCGGACGGTCATAGCGCTAAACCCGCCCCGAAGCGCCACGCGCATGGCTGCCAGCACAATAACTTCCCGACGCGCATCGCGATTTAAGTAGCCCATAACGTTAGTGACCCCGGTTTTTTTGGCGATAGTAACAAAAAGTTGGACACTCGTTCAACAATCCGGCAGGATCCGTTTCCTGGACGCTTGTCCAGTTTTAATGTTGAGGGAAAGTAGTATGTCTCGGCAATGGTTGACGCTGATGGCGATTTTGTTGGTTTATATTCCGGTGGCGATTGACGCCACTGTTCTCCATGTGGCTGCGCCAACGCTCAGCGTAGCGCTGGGGACCAGCGGTAACGAGCTGCTGTGGATTATTGATATTTATTCGCTGGTAATGGCCGGTATGGTGCTGCCTATGGGCGCATTGGGCGATAAAATTGGCTTTAAACGGCTGCTGCTGCTCGGCAGCGGTATTTTTGGCACCGCGTCGCTGGCGGCGGCGTTTTCGCCCACGGCAGAGACGCTGATTGCATCCCGCGCGCTGCTGGCGGTGGGGGCGGCAATGATCGTGCCTGCGACCCTGGCCGGGATCCGCAGCACCTTTTCGCAGGCGCACCAGCGTAATATGGCGCTTGGTCTGTGGGCAGCTGTCGGTTCCGGCGGCGCGGCGTTCGGTCCGCTGGTTGGCGGCATGCTGCTGGAGCATTTTTACTGGGGATCGGTTTTCCTGATCAACGTGCCGATCGTCCTGCTGGTGATAGCGATTAATGCCAAAGTGGTGCCGCGTCAGCCCGCGCGGCGCGAGCAGCCGCTTAATCTATTCCAGGCGCTGATCCTGATCGCCGCCATTTTGATGCTGGTCTTTAGTGCCAAAACGGCGCTCAAAGGGCAAATGGCGCTGTGGTTAACCGGGCTGGTGGCACTATCTGGCGCCGCGATGCTGTTCTGGTTCGTGCGCAAACAGCTCTCGGCATCGCGTCCCATGGTCGATATGCGCCTGTTTACCCATCGCATTATTTTAAGCGGCGTGATGATGGCGATGACCGCGCTGATTACGCTGGTGGGTTTTGAACTGCTGATGGCCCAGGAGCTGCAGTTTGTGCACAGCAAAACGCCTTTTGAAGCCGGGCTGTTTATGCTGCCGGTGATGGTGGCGAGCGGTTTCAGCGGGCCCATTGCCGGCATGCTGGTATCGCGGCTGGGGCTGCGCGAGGTCGCCACCGGCGGAATGCTGCTCAGCGCCCTGAGCTTCCTCGGCCTGTCGATGACCGATTTCAGTACTCAGCAGTGGCAGGCCTGGGGACTGATGACGCTGCTGGGCTTCAGCGTCGCCAGCGCGCTGTTGGCCTCCAGCTCGGCGATCATGGCCGCCGCGCCGAAGGAAAAAGCGGCGGCGGCAGGGGCCATCGAAACCATGGCCTATGAGCTGGGCGCGGGACTGGGGATTGCCCTGTTTGGCCTGATCCTGACCCGCAGCTACGCCTCGTCAATTGTTCTGCCGGGTGGAATTGAGGGCGCGGCGGCGGAGCAGGCGTCGTCCTCCATCAGCGAGGCGATTAAGCTGGCGCAGTCGCTGCCCGCCATACCGGCGCAAAGCCTGCTTGAAGCGGCGAAGGCGGCGTTTATTCATTCGCACAGCATCGTGCTGGCGACGGCTGGCGTCCTGCTTCTGCTGCTGGCGGCCGGCATCTGGCGTAGTCTGGCAAAAGCGCCTGAGCTGAATTAACCCTTACAGCTGAAGAGAAAGCGCCATCGCCGCCCGCCGTAGCGGGGCGAGGGCTTTCTCTTTCAGCGCGGCGGCGTTGGTATAGCCTGCCGGAACGCCAACGTTAAGCGCCGCCACCACCTGGCCGCTGCGGGAGAGCAGCGGTACCGCCAGCGAACATAATCCCACCTCAATTTGCCGGTCAGCGAGCGCGTAGCCCTGCATGCGCACTCTGGTGATTTCCTGCCGTAAACCCGGCATATCGCATAGCGTATACGGGGTATAGCGGATCAGATTGGCTCGTGACAGTGTCACTTCAAGCTGTTCTTCCGGCAACGCGCTAAGCAGCACGCGTCCCATCGACGTGGCCCACGCAGGCAGACGGCTGCCGCGGCCGATATCCACGCTGAGCAGGTTATTCACCGCCGCTCTGGCAATATACAGGACGTTATCGCCGTCCAGCGTGGCGGCGGAGCAGGATTCTCCGAGGTTTTTGCCCAGATTATCCAGGGCGCTCTGCGCGACTTTCGCCAGCGGCGTTCCGGCCAGGTAGGCGTGGCCCACCGCCAGCACGCGGGGGAGCAGCTCATAGCTGCGGCCATCCGGGCTATGCACCATACCCAGCGCGGCGAGGGTATAGAGGCAGCGGCGCACAGCCGCGCGGGAGATCTGCGTTTTCTGGCTAAGCTGGGAGATGGTCAGGCGCTGCCGCTGCGGGGTAAACGCGTTAAGGACTTCCAGCCCGCGCGCCAGGGACAGCATAAAGTTAGGGTCGTGTTCAGACTGGCGGGCGCTGAGAGTACCTGGTTTTTTTTCGCTCATACAACCCCTCTTTTATTGAAGATAAAAGTTCATGGGGCATCACTATATCGCGGGTGAAAAATGCGGCGATTCCTTGTTCTGGTTTTACCACGTCGATCACATTATTAACCCCAATTTAACAACCGCGTCGATAATCGCACAACATTTCGATTATCGCCGTTGACCGTCACGATTGGGCAGACCTATTGTCAACAGAATCGTTACCCCGCGTTATGAACAGGGGTATGAAAAGTTATGTATTTCATCACCAGGAAAAAAAGATGACCGCGACCATTGAACGTATTGAAAGCTGGCTGGTAGATATCCCGACCATTCGACCGCACAAACTCTCCATGACCACGATGGGCTGTCAGACGCTGGCGATCGTCCGCATAACCCGTTCGGACGGGATTTGCGGTATTGGCGAAGCCACTACCATCGGTGGATTGAGCTACGGCGTGGAGAGCCCGGAAGCTATCGTGTCGGCGATTAATCATTACCTGACGCCGCTGCTCAAGGGCCAGGCGGCCGATAATCTGAATGTCCTGACCGCGCGGATAAACGGCGCGGTTAAAGGCAATACCTTTGCCAAATCAGCGATCGAAACCGCGTTGCTGGATGCGCAGGGTAAGGCGCTTGGCCTGCCGGTTTCCGCGCTGCTTGGCGGCGCGCTGACGACCTCGCTGCCGGTTCTCTGGACGCTGGCGAGCGGCGATACCGAGAAAGATATTGCCGAGGGGGAAAGGCTGCTGGCGGAGCGTCGCCATCGCGTGTTTAAGCTAAAAATCGGCGCGCGCGAACTGGCGACGGATCTGCGCCACACCCGCGCGATTGTTGAAGCCCTGGGCGATCGGGCCAGCATCCGCGTCGACGTGAATCAGGCGTGGGAAGCCACCGTCGCGGCAAAGGGCTGCCGCGAGCTGGCGGCGATGGGTGTCGATCTGATTGAACAGCCGGTCAGCGCTCAGGACAACGCTGCGCTGGTGCGCCTCAGCCATCACATCGACGCGGCTATTCTGGCCGATGAAGCGGTAGCGACCCATTACGAAGGCTATCGCCTGGCGCAGCAGGGATTCAGCGGGGCCTATGCGCTGAAGATTGCCAAAGCGGGCGGGCCAAACAGCGTGCTGGCGCTGGCGAAGGTGGCGCAAGCGGCGGGAATTGGGCTTTACGGCGGCACGATGCTTGAGGGGACCGTTGGCACACTGGCCTCGCTGCACGCCTGGTCGACGCTACCCCTACAGTGGGGCAGCGAGATGTTTGGCCCGCTATTGCTGAAGGACGATATTGTCAGCGTGCCGCTAACGTTCGCCGAAGGCGAGGTGACGCTACCGCAAGCGCCGGGTCTTGGCGCTGAACTGGATGAAGACAAACTGCGCTTCTATAGCCGCAAAGGATAATGGAGGATTTTTATGCTATTTAAAGTCGATATGACCGTGAATATTCCGCTGGGATTTCCTGCCGACGAAATTGAGGAAATTAAGCAGCGAGAAAAAAAGTATTCACAACAACTTCAGCGCGAAGGTAAATGGCGACATATCTGGCGCGTCGCCGGCCTTTACGCCAATGTCAGTATTTTCGATGTGAAAGATGCTGAAGAGCTGCATCAAATTTTAATGGCTCTACCATTATATCCCTTTATGCAAATTCGCGTGGAGGCGCTCTGTCATCATCCCTCCTCGATTCGCGAAGACGACCGTTAATAAAAAATAATAACTAACCTCGCGCCGAAACTATTCGGCGAATATCCTACAACGATAAGTGAGAAATATTATGAGTAATGCATTCGTACAACAAGATGCTGTGCAACATTTATTGCGTGAAAGTGCGGGTTTAAATGCAACCGGTGGTGACGAGCGTTTTAAAATGATTGTTCATCGTCTGCTGGAAAACCTCTGCACGCTGATTGATGACTATAACGTCACTGAAGAAGAGTTCTGGCATGCGGTGAATTATCTGCATGAATTAGGCGGCCGCCAGGAAGCGGCACTGCTGGCGGCGGGCCTCGGCCTTGAACACTTCCTCGACCTGCGCCAGGACGCGATTGATGCCGCAGCGCAGCGGGAAACCGGCACCCCTCGTACCATTGAAGGCCCGCTGTACGTGGCGAATGCGCCGCTGGCAGACGGACATACCCGCATGGATGATGGTAAAGATGCGGGGGAGGTGATGTGGCTTTATGGCCAGGTTCGCGACACCCAGGGCCACCCGGTAGCTAACGCTATCGTTGATATCTGGCATGCCAATACCCTCGGGAACTACTCTTTCTTCGATCAAAGCCAGAGTGAATATAATCTGCGTCGCCGCATTCGTACCGGCGCCGATGGCTGCTATAGCGTGCGCAGCATTCTGCCATCCGGCTACGGCTGCCCGCCGGATGGGCCAACGCAAAAACTCCTTGACCAGCTGGGGCGTCACGGTAATCGTCCGGCGCATATCCACTTCTTCGTTTCCGCGCCGGGTCATAAACATTTGACCAGCCAAATCAATCTCAACGGCGACAAATACCTGTGGGATGATTTCGCGTTCGCTACCCGCGACGGCCTGATTGCCGATCCGGTAAAAGTCAGCGACCGCGAGCTTATTCAGCGGCGTGAGCTGGAAGGTGAACATACCGAAGTGCGCTTTGATTTTACTCTGTGTAAAGCGCTTAACGCCGATGAAGAACACCGCGGTACGCGCCTGCGTGCGCAGGAGTAACGCGCGGCGTTAATTCTCTTCTCCGGCCAGGCCGTGGTCGGAGAATAAAGCGAAATTGCGACTTCACCGTTTTTCTATTCCTGAATTATGCAGGAGGGCCGACTCATGCAAAAAATGTTCACCACATTAAAAGATAAAATCAACAATGCATTAATTGTTGATCGTGAAAAACATATTTATCGCTGCCATCGCTCAATATTTACCGATCCGCAGCTATTTGATTTTGAAATGAAGCATATTTTTGAAGGGAATTGGCTGTTCCTTGCTCATGAAAGCCAGATTGCGCAGCCTGGAGATTATTACACCCTGACCCTTGGGCGCCAGCCGGTAATAATAACGCGCGATAAAAAGAACGAACTACATGCGCTAATTAACAGCTGCGCCCATCGCGGGGCGATGCTATGTCGTCGCAAAACCGGTAATAAAAGTTCATTTACCTGTCCGTTTCACGGCTGGACGTTCAGTAATAACGGCAAGCTTTTAAAAGCCAAAGATGAAAGTACCGGCGGTTACCCGGAGACTTTCAAGCATGAAGGCTCCCACGACTTAAAGAAGCTGCCGAGGTTTCAATCCTATCGCGGCTTCCTGTTCGGCAGCCTGAATGCCGATGTGCAGCCGCTGGAGGCGTACCTGGGCGAAACCTGCAAAATTATCGACCTGATCGTGGACCAGGCGCCGGAAGGGCTGGAGGTGCTTAACGGATCGTCGAGCTATGTATACGAAGGCAACTGGAAGCTAGGGGCGGAAAACGGTGCTGACGGCTATCACGTTAGCGTGGTCCACTGGAACTACGCTTCCACCATGTCGCGCCGCAACTACGAAGCAGAAGGGACGCACGCGGTAGACGCAAACGGCTGGTCGAAAAGCGTCGGCGGCGGTTACGGCTTTGATAATGGGCATATGCTGCTGTGGACCCGGGTGCTGAACCCGGAAGTGCGGCCGGTCTACGAACATCGTGAACGGCTGCAGGCGGAATTCGGCGAGTCTCGCGCCGGGCAGATGGTCAACGAAACGCGCAACCTGTGCCTCTATCCAAACGTCTACCTGATGGATCAGTTTTCGACGCAGATCCGCGTGATACGCCCCATCGCGGTGGATAAAACCGAAGTCACCATCTGGTGCTTTGCGCCGAAGGGCGAATCTGACCAGGCGCGGGCGCTGCGTATTCGCCAGTATGAGGACTTTTTTAACGTCAGCGGCATGGGAACGCCTGACGATCTGGAAGAGTTCAGCGCCTGCCAGCGCGGCTATCTCGGGGAAAATCTCGCATGGAGCGACCTCAGCCGCGGGGCGCTACATTGGGTCGATGGTCCGGACGAACACGCCCGGCAGGCCGGCTTGCGGCCGCTGCTGAGCGGCGTGAAATCGGAAGACGAAGCTTTGTATATCGCCCACCATCATCACTGGCAAAACGTGATGCTGGCGGCGCTGGAAGCAGAGCAGCGGCGTTACGAGCAGTCGATCACACAACGCGTGGAGGTGGTCTGATGCTCACTCTCGAACAGGTTCGCCAGTTTCTCTATTACGAAGCCCGCCTGCTTGACGACCGCCTGTGGGATGAGTGGCTGAACTGCTACAGTCCACAGGTGGTGTACTGGATGCCCGCCTGGGGGGATGACGACAAGCTCACCCGCGATCCTCAGCGTGAAATTTCGCTGATCTATTACCCGAGCCGCGACGGCCTCGAAGACCGGGTTTACCGCATCAAAACCGAGCGCTCAGGGGCCAGCACCCCGGAACCGCGCACCACCCATATGATCGGCAACGTTGAACTGCTTGGCGAAACCGAACAGGGCATGGAAGTACGCTACAGCTGGGTCACCTACTGTCACCGGTATCAGCAGACGGATACCTGGTTTGGTTCGACCTGCTGCACGCTGAGTGAGGACTCCGGCAAACCGCAAATCATCCGTAAAACCGTGCGCCTGAATAACGATTACATCCGTCAGGTGATTGACGTTTACCATATTTAAGAGGCACTTATGACCTTTAATATTGCTCTCAATTTTGAAGACGGCATCACCCGCTTTATTCAGTGTAACGCCGGGGAGAAAGTTCTCGATGCCGCCTATCGTCAGCAGGTCAATCTGCCGATGGATTGTTCGGACGGCGTTTGCGGCACCTGCAAGTGCCGCTGCGTCAGCGGCGAATATGGCCTGGGCAATGAGTTTCTTGAAGAGGCGCTCAGCGAAGAGGAAGCCGCAGAGCGCCAGGTGCTGACCTGCCAGATGGTGCCAACCAGCGATTGCGTCATTGATGTACCGGCGGCGGCAGCCCGCTGCAAGACCGCGCTGGCGAGCGTGGGCGCGACGGTGAAAGCGGTCAATCTCCTGTCTGACACCGCCATTGAGCTGGCGATCGTGCTGGATGAACCGCTGGACTTCCTGGCGGGTCAGTACATCAATATTCAGGTTCCCGGAACGCCGCAGGTTCGCGCCTATTCGTTTAGCTCCCTGCCTGGTGGGCGTGAGGGTCGCTTCCTGATCCGTAACGTGCCCGGCGGATTGATGAGCCAGTGGCTGACGCAGCGGGCCATTCCCGGCGATCGTCTGACGCTAAGCGGCCCGATGGGCAGCTTTTACCTGCGCGGCGGCGAGCGTCCGCTGCTACTGCTGGCGGGGGGCACCGGCTTAGCGCCGCTGCTATCAATGCTGCAAACGCTGGCCAGCCAGCGCAGCACCCGACCCATCACCTTGCTCTATGGCGTGACCCGCGACTGCGATCTGGTGAAAACTGACGAGCTTGAGGCATTTACCGGTCAGCTTCCCGCGTATCGCTGGCTGCCGGTGGTTGCTGATGCGCAAAGCCAATGCCCGCAGCGCGGTTTTGTTACCGAACATCTTAATGACGCAATACTCAACGACGGGGATGTGGATATCTATCTGTGCGGGCCCCCGCCGATGGTCAATGCGGTAGCCACGGCGCTGCGCGAGAGAGGAATTTCGCCGTCGGGGTTCTGGTATGAAAAATTTATCGCCAGCCAGAGCGCGGCGGCATAAGGAGCAACGATGCGATTTAACCATAAAGTCGTGGCTATTACCGGCGCCGCGCAGGGGATTGGCCGACAGACCGCAGAGCAAGCGGCGCGTGAGGGCGCGCGACTGCTGTTGATTGACCGCTCTCGCTATGTTCATGAACTGGCGGCGGCGCTGAACGACGCCGGTAGCCAGGCGCTGGCGCTGGCGCTGGAAGCCGATCTTGAACAATGGGAAAGCACCGAGCGGGCTTTTGCCGACGGCGTGGCCCATTTTGGCCACCTGGATGTATTGATTAACAACGTCGGCGGCACCATCTGGGCGCGGCCGTTCGCGGAATATCAGCCGGAGCAAATAGAGAAGGAGATTCGCCGCTCGCTGTTTCCGACCCTGTGGGGCTGTCGGGCTGCGCTACCGTGGATGCTGAAGCAGGGCAAAGGCAGTATCGTTAATATTTCGTCGGTGGCGACGGCGGGCGTGAATCGGGTGCCTTATTCCGCAGCGAAAGGCGGCGTTAATGCGCTGACCCGTTCGCTAGCCCTTGAATATAGCGCAAACGGGATCCGCATTAACGCCGTGGCGCCGGGGGGCACCGAGGCGCCAGCGCGCCGGACGCCGCGGAATGAGGAGCTGCCGTCGGCGCAGGAGCAGGCGTGGTATCAGCAGGTGGTCGATCAGACGGTGGCCAGCAGCCTGATGCATCGCTACGGTACGCTGGCGGAGCAGGCCAATGCCATCCTGTTTCTCGCCAGCGATGAGGCCAGCTATATCACCGGCGTGACGCTGCCGGTCGCCGGCGGCGATCTCGGTTAGCGCCGGGTCGCCTGCCAGCAAAGCAGGGAGCCGGCGCACACCATTCCGGCGCCCTGCCAGAACGACCACGACAGCGCGGCGCTGAGCAGTGCCGCCGCCAGCGCCGAGGAGAGCACCGGCGTAAAGTAGGAGGCGGCGGCCAGCAGGCTGACGTTGCCGTGCAGGATCCCGACGTTCCACGCCGCGTAGCCTAATCCCAGGGCAACGGACAGCGCGATCAGTTTGGCTATCACCGGCCAGCTAAAGACCATGGGCGGCTGTTCGCTGAACAGGAACTTTAGCCACAGGGTCAGGGCGGTAAGCAGAACAAAAAGGGTAATCCCGTTTTTGCCCTTCGCGTATTTAGCGGTGACCGTGCAGTAGGCCGCCCAGATAAACGCGCCGATGAACGCCAGAATATAGCTCAGCGGGCTGGAAACCACGTTGCGGGTAATTTCATCTACATTCAGACCATGCTCACCGCCTAATACCCAGGTGACGCCGAATAAAGCGAGAAATAATCCCGGAATAACCAACCAGCTGCTTTTTTGGCCGTTAAACAGAATGGCGAATAAAATCGTCAGGCTGGGCCACAGATAATTAACCATGCCCACTTCAATAGCCTGCTGGCGGCTACCGGCTAATCCGACCGACAGCGCCAGGCAAATTTCATAGCTGACGAACAGCAGGCTCCCTGCCAGTAAATAGGGGCGAGGGATCTGACGTATTTGCGGGAAGCCGACGGTAAAGATCAGCAAAAGGCCGCTCAGGCTGTAGATCATCGCCGCGCCGCCCACCGGACCAAGCCCTTCGCTTACGCCACGAATCAGCCCGACCATGGTGCTCCACAAGACGATAGCGGCCAATCCAATGAGCGTGGCTCTCTTCTTCTCCATATTTAACCTGATGTTGGTTCAAACGCAGTCGGGTTTTATAACACTTTTTTTTCGCTTCCGGGGGATATTTTCCACCGCGCTTAATCCTAATGGAGTAACGAAATTCAACGCGGCTGACTATTAAGGGGTCATGGGTTCAGGACATTGATTTGACGCAAATAAAACAGGGTTATTGCTGTTAATTTCCACTCCCGCAATGAATAAACATCCCGCATGGAGGGGAACAATGGACGTCAGCCGCAGAAAGTTTTTTAAAATCTGCGCAGGCGGTATGGCCGGAACAACAGCCGCTGCATTGGGTTTTGCGCCCAAAATGGCCCTGGCTCAGGCGCGTAATTACAAATTGCTGCGCGCCAAAGAGATCCGCAACACCTGCACATACTGCTCCGTGGGCTGCGGGCTATTAATGTATAGCCTGGGCGACGGCGCGAAAAACGCGAAAGAAGCGATTTACCACATTGAAGGTGACCCGGATCATCCGGTGAGCCGCGGCGCGCTGTGCCCGAAAGGCGCGGGGCTGCTTGACTATGTTCATAGCGATAACCGCCTGCGCTATCCGCAGTACCGCGCGCCGGGTTCGGATACATGGCAGCGCATCTCCTGGGATGACGCGTTTACCCGCATCGCCAAACTGATGAAAGCCGACCGCGACGCCAATTTTATTGAAAAGAACGAACAGGGCGTGACGGTTAACCGCTGGCTGTCCACCGGGATGTTATGTGCCTCTGCGGCCAGTAATGAAACCGGCATGCTGACGCAAAAATTTGTGCGCTCCCTCGGCATGCTGGCGGTAGACAACCAGGCGCGCGTCTGACACGGACCAACGGTAGCAAGTCTTGCTCCAACATTTGGTCGCGGTGCGATGACCAACCACTGGGTTGATATCAAAAACGCTAACGTCGTGGTGGTGATGGGCGGTAACGCCGCCGAAGCCCATCCGGTGGGATTCCGCTGGGCGATGGAGGCGAAAAACAACAACGATGCGACGCTGATTGTCGTCGACCCGCGCTTTACGCGCACGGCGTCGGTGGCCGATATCTATGCGCCTATTCGCTCCGGCACGGACATTACCTTCCTGTCCGGCGTGCTGCTGTACCTGATCGAAAATAACAAAATCAATGCCGAGTACGTTAAACACTACACCAACGCCAACCTGCTGGTGCGCGACGATTTTGCCTTCGAAGATGGCCTGTTCAGCGGCTACGATGCCGAAAAGCGTCAGTACGATAAATCGTCGTGGAACTATCAGTTCGACGAAAACGGCTACGCCATGCGCGACGAGACGCTGCAGCATCCGCGCTGCGTCTGGAACCTGCTGAAGCAGCACGTTTCGCGCTATACGCCGGAGGTGGTGGAGAATATCTGCGGTACGCCAAAGGCGGACTTCCTCAAAGTGTGCGAAGTGCTGGCGTCAACCAGCGCGGCGGACCGAACCACCACCTTCCTTTACGCGCTGGGCTGGACGCAGCATACCGTCGGGGCGCAGAACATCCGTACCATGGCGATGATTCAGCTGCTGCTCGGCAATATGGGGATGGCGGGCGGCGGCGTCAACGCGCTGCGCGGGCACTCCAATATTCAGGGGCTAACCGATTTAGGCCTGCTCTCAACCAGCCTGCCGGGCTACCTGACGCTGCCGTCGGAACAGCAGACGGATCTGCAAAGCTATCTCGCCGCCAATACGCCGAAGGCGACGCTGGCCGAACAGGTGAACTACTGGAGCAACTATCCGAAGTTCTTCGTCAGCCTGATGAAATCGTTCTACGGCGTCGCGGCGCAAAAAGAGAACGACTGGGGCTTCCACTGGCTGCCGAAATGGGACCAGGCTTACGACGTCATCAAATATTTCAATATGATGGATAACGGCAACGTCACGGGCTATATCTGCCAGGGCTTCAATCCGGTGGCTTCATTTCCGGACAAAAACAAGGTGGTCCGCAGCCTGAGCAAGCTGAAGTACATGGTGGTTATCGACCCGCTGGTGACCGAAACGTCGACCTTCTGGCAAAACCACGGCGAGTCGAACGATGTTGACCCGGCGGCGATTCAGACCGAAGTGTTCCGCCTGCCGTCCACCTGCTTCGCCGAAGAGGATGGTTCAATCGCCAACTCCGGGCGCTGGCTGCAGTGGCACTGGAAAGGCCAGGACGCGCCGGGCGAAGCGCGCAACGACGGCGAAATTCTGGCCGGCATTTACCACCGTCTGCGCGAGCTGTATCGCACCGAGGGCGGCAAAGGCGTCGAGCCGCTGCTGAAGATGGGATGGCACTACAAGCAGCCGGATCGTCCGGAATCAGAAGAGGTCGCGAAAGAGAACAACGGCTACGCGCTGGCGGATCTCTTCGACGCTAACGGCGCGCCGCTGGCGAAGAAGGGCCAGCTGTTGAACAGCTTCGCGCTGCTGCGCGATGACGGTACCACCGCGTCGTCCTGCTGGATCTATACCGGCAGCTGGACCGAGCAGGGCAACCAGATGGCCAACCGCGATAACGCCGATCCGTCAGGCCTTGGCAACACGCTCGGCTGGGCATGGGCGTGGCCGCTCAACCGGCGTGTGCTGTACAACCGCGCGTCGTCGGATATTAACGGCAAGCCGTGGGATGCGAAGCGGATGCTGATCCAGTGGAACGGCAGCAAGTGGGTTGGCAACGATATTCCGGACTTCAATACCGCGCCGCCGGGCAGCAAAACCGGGCCGTTTATTATGCAGCCGGAAGGACTGGGACGCCTGTTTGCCCTGAATAAGCTGGCGGAAGGTCCGTTCCCGGAACACTACGAGCCGATGGAAACGCCGCTTGGCACCAACCCGCTGCACCCGAACGTGGTCTCCAGCCCGGTGGTGCGCCTGTATGAAGAGGATGCCCTTCGTTTAGGTAAGAAGGATAAATTCCCGTACGTCGGCACCACCTATCGCCTGACCGAGCATTTTCATACCTGGACCAAGCATGCGCGGCTCAATGCGATTGCGCAGCCGGAACAGTTTGTCGAAATCAGCGAAGGTCTGGCGAAAGCGAAGGGGATTGCCAACGGCGATCGGGTGACGGTCAGCAGCAAGCGCGGCTTTATTCGCGCGGTAGCGGTGGTGACGCGTCGTCTGCAAACGCTCAACGTTAACGGCCAGCAGGTTGAAACCGTCGGGATCCCGCTGCACTGGGGTTTTGAAGGGGTAGCCCGCAAAGGTTACATCGCCAATACCCTGACGCCAAACGTCGGGGATTCCAACTCGCAAACGCCGGAGTACAAGGCGTTTCTGGTCAACATCGAGAAAGCGTAAGGAGCGAATGCATGGCGATGGAAACCCAGGACATTATCAAACGCTCCGCCACCAACCCGATCACGCCCGCGCCGCGCGCGCGGGATTTTAAGGCGGAAGTGGCGAAGCTGATCGATGTCTCCTCCTGCGTAGGCTGTAAAGCCTGCCAGGTGGCCTGTTCCGAGTGGAACGATATCCGCGATGAGGTTGGGCACTGCGTCGGGGTGTACGACAACCCCGCCGATCTGAGCGCCAAATCCTGGACGGTAATGCGCTTTAGCGAAACCGAACAGAACGGCAAGCTGGAGTGGCTGATACGCAAAGACGGCTGCATGCACTGCGAGGACCCGGGCTGCCTGAAGGCGTGCCCGTCCGCCGGGGCGATTATTCAGTACGCTAACGGCATCGTCGACTTTCAGCAGGAGAACTGCATCGGCTGCGGCTACTGCATCGCCGGGTGCCCCTTTAACGTCCCGCGCCTCAATAAAGAGGATAACCGGGTCTATAAGTGCACCCTGTGCGTTGACCGGGTCAGCGTCGGCCAGGAACCGGCCTGCGTGAAAACCTGCCCAACCGGCGCGATTCACTTCGGCAGCAAGAAAGAGATGCTGGAAGTGGCCAACGAGCGCGTGGAAAAGCTGAAGAAACGCGGCTATCCCCATGCCGGGGTGTATAACCCGCCGGGCGTCGGCGGCACCCACGTGATGTACGTGCTGCATCATGCGGACCAGCCGGAGCTGTACCACAACCTGCCGAAAGAGCCGCAGATCGATACGTCGATCAACCTGTGGAAAGGCGCGCTGAAGCCGCTCTCGGCGGTCGGGTTTATCGCCACCTTTGCCGGGCTGATTTATCACTACATCGGGATTGGGCCGAATAAAGAAGCGGATGACGATGAGGAGGAGCATGATGAGTAAATCGAAAATGATTGTGCGCACGAAGTTTATTGACCGCGCCTGTCACTGGACGGTGGTCATCTGCTTTTTCCTGGTGGCGCTATCGGGGATCTCGTTTTTCTTCCCGACGCTGCAGTGGCTGACCGAAACCTTCGGTACGCCGCAGATGGGGCGAATTCTGCATCCGTTCTTCGGGGTACTGATTTTCGTGGCTCTGATGTTTATGTTTGTGCGTTTTGTCCATCACAATATTCCCGACAAGCAGGATATCCCCTGGCTAAAGGGCATTATTGAGGTACTGAAAGGCAACGAGCATAAAGTGGCGCGGGTAGGGAAATATAACGCGGGGCAGAAAATGATGTTCTGGACCATCATGAGCATGATTTTTGTGCTGCTGGTGACCGGCGTGATTATCTGGCGGCCCTGGTTTGCCCACTATTTCCCGATTCAGGTTATTCGCTATAGCCTGCTGATTCACGCGACCTCGGCGATTATTCTTATTCATGCGATTCTGATCCACATGTATATGGCGTTTTGGGTGAAGGGATCGATTAAAGGCATGATCGAAGGGAAGGTGAGTCGCCGCTGGGCGAAGAAGCATCATCCGCGCTGGTATCGCGAGGTGGAGCGTCAGGAAGCGAAGAAAGAGAGCTGTGAAGGGCTGAAGTAAGCGTAACTGAGCAACCCGCTCTGGCTGAAGCCGGAGCGGATCGGCTATTGGTAACAAGGGCGTCAATGGCGGAAATAACTTCGCCTCTGGCGCTTTTTAAGTTACAGATAAAATCTTCGCGCTTGATCGGCTTATTATTAAGGTTTGTCATCATCGGCGAACAAAGCATAAACGTTTAAAATTCAATATTTACCTCAGGAACTGAATAATCAATCTGCCAGTGAGCCTATGAAATAATCACGCCGTTTTATGGATAAATATGCCACCCGGCGTTTTTATCTGGTCTGCCGTTTAATAATGCACAATAATGCCGACGGTATGTTTTATAACAAGTGATTAGTTGTATGAAAAAGACTATTTTTTCGTTAGCGCTTGGCACTTTTGGTCTCGGAATGGCGGAATTTGGCATCATGGGCGTATTACCTGAAATTGCCCGTGACGTCGGAATATCTATTCCCGCCGCGGGCAATATGATCTCCTGGTATGCGCTTGGCGTCGTCATCGGCGCGCCGGTGATGGCGCTGTTCTCCAGCCGTTTTTCGTTAAAAGCGGTGATGCTGTTCCTTGTGGCGCTGTGCGTTATCGGCAATGCCATCTTTACGTTATCTTCCAGCTATTCGATGCTGGCGCTGGGGCGCCTGATCTCCGGTTTCCCGCACGGCGCCTTCTTTGGCGTGGGGGCGATCGTTCTGTCGAAAATTGCGCCGCCGGGGAAGGTCACCGCCGCGGTGGCGGGAATGATTGCCGGAATGACGGTCGCAAATTTGCTGGGGGTTCCCGCCGGAACCTGGCTTGGCCATCAGTTTAGCTGGCGCTATACCTTTCTGGCGATTGCGGTGTTTGACATCGCCGTACTGGTCGCTATCGCCTGGTGGGTGCCCACGCTGTTTGATAAACCGACGACGCGCCTGCGCTCGCAGTTTCATTTTTTAACATCGCCCGCACCGTGGTTAATTTTTGCCGCGACGATGTTCGGCAATGCCGGCGTATTCGCGTGGTTTAGCTATATTAAGCCGTTTATGATTAACGTCTCCGGTTTTGGTGAGAGCGCCATCATAGCCATTATGCTGCTGGCGGGGCTGGGGATGGTTCTGGGGAATTTATTCAGCGGTAAAGTCTCCGTCCGTTATAGCCCGTTACGTATTGCCGCCGTGACGAATGGCGTGATTGTCGTGACTTTATTACTTCTGTTCCTCGTGGGTGAGAATAAAGCCGCCGCATTAACCCTCGCGTTTATTTGCTGCGCGGCCCTGTTTGCCCTGTCGGCACCGCTGCAAATTCTGCTGCTGCAAAATGCGAAGGGCGGCGAGATGCTGGGCGCGGCGGGTGGCCAGATCGCCTTTAATCTCGGCAGCGCCATTGGGGCGCTATTCGGCGGGATGATGATTACGGCCGGTCCTGGCTGGCGTTTCGTTGCCTTACCGGCCGCGCTGCTTTCGTTTCTTGCGCTCAGTTCGCTGCTGATTTATGCCCACCATCAGCGGCGTCTGGCCTGATTAAGCCCGCTGGCAGCTATTCCTGCCACGGCTCGCCGAGGGTCAGCATTAACCGGTTGGCCCAGGCAAAGAAAGCCGCCGATTGCAGTAAATCCAGCCGGGCGAGGGTATCCAGCCCCTGTTGCTCGACGGCGGCAAGGTGGTCAACGGACAGGGAGGGAGGGGTAACGGAAATCGCGGCGGCGAAATCGATCTGCGCCTGCCATCCCGGCGTCTGCCCGTCGCTTAACTGCTCTCCCGGCGTCACCGCCAGCAGCGTCTCTATCGCCGTTTCATCTTTAGCCAGCTGTGCCGCTTTGCGCGCATGCACCGAGGCGCAATAAATACAGCCGTTGATTTTGCTCGCCACCGTTGCCGCCAGCTCGCGCTCAGCGCGCGGCAGGCCGCCGGGAGTATAAAAGATCCCTTTGTCGGTTAACGTACGCTGCTCCAGCACCGGCAGGTTGCGCGCCAGCAGGCGGAAGTAGGGCGAATCGCTGTGGCCGAATTTCGCCAGCAGCGCCTGCTCGTCGGGGGTAAATTCCGCCAGCGGTTTAGCCGCCAGCCAGGGCTCCCAGTGCAGTTCATCGCGGGTGAAGTGCACCGGCGCCTTCTTACCGCTGATGGTTTGCGGCGAGGTATGCCAGAATCCCGCCACCGTCGGGGTTTGTGCGACGTGGATATTTTTGCCGTTAAGCAGGCGCAGCCCGACGACCAGCCGGCTCTGGAAGCTGACAAAAGCGATAAGCTGGGCGAGGGTGACGATGCCGCGCAGGCTCCATCCGGCGCGGATTAAGGCCTCAAGCGCCGACGGCGTGGCCTCCACGGGCGTAAAGGTCAACAGCCGGGCAAAGGCCAGCGCCGGCGCCAGCCGCGGCGATGTGGGGTCGGCAATGCCAAAGCCGGCGTAGTGGGCGGCCAGCGCATCGCTCTCATGCAGCTTCGCCACCCTCGCGGCCACGGCAAAACGCTCGTCGAGCGGAAAGTCGTTATCCTGCTGACCAAACAGCGTTTCATAACTTCCCTGAGCATGGCGGGTGGCCGCCTCGCGCACGGCTCGCGCCGCCGCTAAGGCGGAATCGGGGGCAATTTCTGCCAGTTCGGCCAATATATCCTGACTGAGCGTCATGGTGACTCCTTATCGTATCTGCGGGGCAATATGCTGAGCGATCAGCTCAATGGAACGAAGCGTGTCGCGGTGCGAGGGTTCAACGGAGTGCACCTGAAACGAAATATCGGTTACCCGCCGCAGGACGCTATCGCGGGCCAGCGAAGCGGCGACGTGCTGCGGGTCGCCAACGTGTGCGTCAAGCTGCGGCAAAAAATCAGTGACAGTGTCACCAATAATATCATGACCTGCGGCGCGATGCTGGGCAGCCTGCTGGCGCAGGCCGGGTTCAGCGACCTGCAGCGCATACTGCTGGCTATCGGCGACAAAGGCCGTCCGCGAGGCGAGGATCCTTGGCTCGACGCCCGCCGGCAGCGCGGCGAGATAGGCGTCAATAATCGGATTCTGGATAGCGTCCAGCGGCAGCGTGGGCTGTCCGGCCGGACGCGGCTGCGTGCGCGAGAGCATCAGCCCGTGCCCGGCCTGAGCCGCGCGAACCGCCCCCTCAATGGAAAAGGTGGCAATCCAGATGCGCTCCGCCAGCTGCGGCGCCTGAGGGTACAGATGATTATCCGGGTGCGAGAGCGAATCCCCGCGCCAGGCGCTTTGAATCAGATGCAGGTGTTCGGCAAATACCGCGCTGCGCTGGTCCATCGTCAGCCCGAAGGGTAAAAACGAGGTGGGGGTGCCGCCGGAGCCGAAGCCCACCTCCAGCCGTCCATCGGCGAGCAGATCCAGCACCGCCGCATCCTCCGCCACCCGCAGCGGGTTTTCCATCGGCAGGGTGATAATGGCGGTGCCAAGACGAATGCGCTCGGTGTGCGCCGCGGCGTGGGCGAGAAAGACCAGCGGCGACGGCAGGCCGCCTTCGTGCTCATGAAAATGGTGCTGAGCGATCCACGCGCTGTCGAATCCCAGGCGTTCCGCGTGGCGAATTTGCTCGGTGGCCAGCCGGTAGCGCTCTTTAGGCGTGGCGTGGTCCAGCAGACGGGTGAAAAAGCCCAGTCGTTTACGCGTCATGCAACCTCCTTGCTCGGGGATGAAAAGTGGGGAATCGCGGCGATAAGCTCGCGGGTATAGTCATGCTGCGGGGCGCTGAACAGTCGGCTGACGTCGCCGTGTTCAACCACCTGGCCCGCCCGCAGCACCGTCACGCTGTGGGCGATACGGCGCACCGTCGCCAAATCGTGAGTGATAAACAGATAGCTCAGCCCCAGCTGCTGCTGAAGCTGCTGCAGCAGCGCGAGAATTTGCGCCTGCACCGTGACGTCCAGCGCCGAAGTCGCTTCATCGAGGACAAGGATCGTCGGTTCAAGGATTAAGGCGCGGGCGATGGCCACCCGCTGCCGCTGGCCGCCGGAAAGCTCACGGGCGGTTCGCGACAGCAGCTCCGGAGCGAGCGCCACGCGGGCGGCGACCGTTTCGACGCGCTGGCGCCGCACTTCGGCGTTGAGGCGGTCGAAGTTTTTTAACGGCTCTTCGATAATCTCAAACAGCGTTTGCCGCGGGTCCAGCGAGGCAAAAGGATTCTGGTAAACGAACTGAATTTTACGCCGCAGCTGGCGGAGCGCCTCGCGGCTGAGATGCCCGGCATCGATACCGTCGATAGCGATATGGCCGCTATCGGCCTTTTCGAATCCCAGCAGGATCCGCGCAAGGGTCGTTTTGCCGGAGCCGGACTCGCCGACCAGCGCGTGGGTGCTGCCGCGCTTCACCTCGAAGCTCACGGCGTCCAGCGCCTGCAAATGCGCGCGGCCTAATGAGAAGCGCTTGCTGATGCCCTCCACGCGGATCGCCGGGGTCGCCAGCACGCGCCCGCTGGCCGGGGCAATGGTTAGCGTCGAACCCTGGAGATCGCTCAGCAGCTGGCGGGTATAGGTATGCTGCGGCGTACGTATGACGTCGCCGGTCGCGCCCTGTTCCTGAATCTCGCCGTGGCGAAAGACCAGCAGGCGGTCGGCGCGTTCCGCCGCCAGCGCCAGATCGTGGGTGACGAACAGTACCGCCGTGCCGGACTCCCGGCGAAGCGTATCCAGCAGGTCGAGGATCCTTTTCTGTACCGTCACGTCGAGGGCGCTGGTGGGTTCATCGGCAATGATTAAGTCGGGTTTCAGGGCGATCGCGATAGCAATCAGCACCCGCTGCTTCATACCGCCTGAAAGCTGGTGGGGATATTGATCGATGCGCTGTTCCGGGTGGCTCAGCCCAACTTTGGTCAGCAGCGCCAGCACCTGCGCTTTACGCGCCGCGGCGCTGCTTTTTTGATGCAGACGCAGGATTTCCCCCACCTGCGCGCCGATGGTTTTCACCGGATTCAGGGAGTTGCCCGGATCCTGAGGCACCAGGCTAATCCGCGCGCCGCGCAGGCCGTCGAGGCGTTTAGCGGACCAGCCGCTGATATCTTCGCCATTAATCAAGATACGCCCGCTGTCCCGGCGCGCGTTATCCGCCAGCAGGCCAATAATCGCCTGCGCGGTGGTGGTTTTACCTGAGCCGGATTCACCGACAAACGCCAGCATTTCGCCGCGTTTGACCTGAAAACTCACGTCGTGCACGACCTCGCGCCATTCACGCTGTGAACGATAGCTGATGCGCAGATGCTCTACGCTTAAAACATTCATCGGCGTTCTCCGCTAAATTGACGGCTAATACGGTTGGCGGCGAGCACGACCGCAATCACCGCAATACCGGGCAGGGTGGTCAGCCACCAGGCGGTGGAGAGATAGTTGCGGCCTTCGGCGATCAGCAGACCCCACTCCGGGACCGGCGGCGGCGTGCCGTAGCCGAGAAAGCTCAGGGTCGAGAGCGCCAGAATGGCCTGGCCGAACTGGAGGGTGGCAAAGGCCAGCACCGCGGTGAGCGAGTTGGGCAGAATATGCCGCCAGAAAACGGCGAAAAAGGTGCCGCCGCTGCCGTAGGCCGCTTCGACGAAGTCGCTGTGGCGTACGCGGACCACCTCCGCTCGCGCCAGGCGGGCAAAGCTGGCGACGGCCGCCGCGCCGACCGCGACGGCGGCGTTGAGCGTGCCGAAACCGAGTAGAATGATGACCGTCAGCGACAGCAATAAAGAGGGGATCGCCAGCAGCACGTCGACCAGGCGCATGATTGCCGACTCCACGCGTCCCGCCAGCGCGCCGGCCAGCGTGCCCAGCGCGGTACCGATAAACAGGCCGATCGCCACCGCCGCCAGCGCGGCGGAAAGAGAATGAACGGCGCCGAAGACGATGCGGCTCCACAGATCGCGGCCCAGCTGGTCGGTTCCCAACCAGTGGCCGGCCTGCGGGGCCAGCCGCCGGGCGCCGGGGAACCCTTCCAGCGGGCTATAGTCGGTAAACAGCTGCGGAGCGATAGCCATCAGCGCGGCAACGATCATCACCGCCCAGGCCAGAAGCAGACCGGGCTGAACGCGCCGCGTACGCCAGTTTGACGTGCGGCGGCGCGCGGCGGTTGCGTAATCCACCAGGCTCATACGGCACCTCCGATAACGGTTTTCAGGCGCGGGTCGAACAGCGGCATCAGCAGGTCGACCAGCAGATTAATCAGCACGAAACCGAGGGCAGAGATCATCACCACCGCCTGCAGTACCGCGATATCCTGATTATTGACGGCCTGCTGCGTCAGCAGCCCCAGACCGCCGCGGCCAAACACGGTTTCGGTAATCAGCGCGCCGGCGATCAGTTCCCCCAGCAGCAGACCGGCGATGTTGAGCACCGGCAGCAGGGCGTTGCCGGTAACGTGCCGCCACAGGGCGCCGGTTTCGCTCAGGCCTTTGGCGCGGGCAACGGCGACAAACGGCTGCGCGGCGACCTGATCCAGACTGCGCATCAGGATTTGCGCCAGCGGAGCGGAAATCGGCACCGCGACGGCAATAATGGGCAAAATCAGCCCCTCAATCGGCCCGGGATTGATCACCGGGATCCAGCGCAGCTGAAAGGAGAAAATCTGAATCAGGGCGATGCCGAGCCAGAACGTCGGCAGCGAGATAAACAGCGCCGGCAGGGATTGCAGCGTGTTGCTGAGCCAGCGCAGGCCCGGCAGCCGTGAGGCGAAGGCGAGGGCGAAGGCCAGCGCCACCGCCAGAGCAAAGGCGGGCAGCGCCAGGCTTAATGTTTCCGGCAGGTTGCTGGCGATAAGCGCGCTGACCGGCAGCCCGGCCTGCAGCGAATAGCCAAAATCGCCACGCAGCATGGCCATCAGCGTGTGGAAGTACTGTCTCCACAGCGGGCTATCGGCCCCGTAGGCGAGGCGCATTTCGGCGATCTGCTCAGGGCTGAGCCCCAGATCCGGATTCTGAAACTTGATCAGTACCGCATCGCCGGGCAGCACCTGTAACAGGATGAAGGAGAGGGTAAACGCGGCCCACAGCACCAGTAAACCCTGACCGGACCGCCGCAGAAGATAGTGGCTCATCGCGGGCTCCTTAGTGCTTTTCCAGCCAGGCGCCGTAGAACGACGGGCGGCCTACCGCTTCAAAACTGACGCCTTTCACCCACGGCGCGCCGGCAAAGACCTGCGGCTCTTCAAATATCGGGATTACGTAGGCGTTGTCCAGCAGGTAGCGCTGGGCGTCGCCGGTGAGCTGGAGGCGTTTTTGCGGCTCGACTTCGGCTGAGATCGCGGTCAGCAGCGCGTTGAGCTTATCGTCGCGGAAGCGTTGGACCTTGTCGCTGGAGCCGCCTTTTTGCAGCAGCGCGTCGCGGTTAGCGGGGAAGAACATGCTTTTCACCACGTCAGGGTCGGCGCGGCCCACTTCTGACACGGTAAGCGGCGTTTTCAACGGGTCGAGGCTGTCCAGCGTACGGCTGCCGGCATCACCGGCTTTGACCGCCAGCGCAACGCCGACCTGGCGCCACTGCTGGGCGACAAGCTGGAGTACCTCTTTGTTTTGCGGCTGGGGCAGGGATTCATAGACGGTTAATGCCAGGCGCTGGCCATCTTTGACCCGTATACCGTCGGCGGCCGGTTTCCAGCCCGCCTCATCAAGCAGCTGTTTCGCTTTGGCCGGATCGAAAGCCAGCTTATCGCTGAGGTTAACGTATCCGGCCGCGGTGCTGGCGACGACGGAGGTCGCCTGCGGATAGTTGGCGGAGAACAGGGTTTCAACCACCTGTCTGGCGTCGGTGGCGTGCAGCAGCGCCTGACGAACGCGCAGGTCGGCAACCAGCGGATTATCCGGGCGGAAGCTCAGGCTGTCGTTAACGCCGCGCGTCGGGGCGGCATAGATTTTAAAGCCCCGATCGGTTGCCTGCTTTTCATCATAGGCCTGCACCTGGCGAATAAAATCGGCCTGGCCTGCCAGCAGCGCGCCAACGCGTACGCCATCTTCCGGGGTGACGATATAGGTTATGCCGTCGAGATTCGCTGGCCCCTGCTGGGCGAGGCTTTTCGGCCCCCATTGATAATCCTGACGTGCGACCAGAGCGAGTTCACGTCCCGGCTTTTCATCTTTAACCGTAAAAGGCCCGGAGCCAATAATATGGCGGGCGTCGCCCAGCTCTTCAAAATTTCGCGCCAGGGTGCTCAGGGAAACCAGCCCGGAGCCGATGGTCGCGGTGCCCTGCAGAAATCCCGGCGAGGGCTTTTTAAAGTAGAACTTAACCGTCAGCGGATCGATGACTTCGCTGCGATCGTAGTTATTAATCACCTCGGACACCGGCAGGCGGTGCGCTTTGTTACCGAGACCGTAGGTATCAAAGTTTTTGGCAACCGCATTGGCGTCAAGCGGGGTGCCATCAGAAAAGGTGACGCCAGGGCGAATCTTAAAGGTATATTCGGTTTTATCCGCGTTGGCGCTCCAGCTTTCGGCAATCCACGGTTCGACTTGTAAGGTTTTTGGATTTTGCCAGGTCAGCTTATCGGTTATTTGATTAAGAATACCGCCGTTAGGATAAAAGCCTCCGGCCGGGGGATAAAGATTGGTATGCGGCTGCTGCTCCAGATAAATTAACGTGCCGCCTTTAACCGGCGCGTCGGCGGCCCACGCGGAAAACGCGCCGCTCAAAAAAAATGCCGCCAGCGCGGGCAGGCGAAAACGGGTGTGCATGGTGAATTCCTTTGTTATCTCTTGTTTGGCCATCATCGGGCGCGCGTTTTAACAAAGGAAGTAAGGATTTGCGCTAAGCATTTGCATAAAAAGCATTTATACCCGGCTCGATTTTTAGGGGCTGGTATTTACATACCTTTCAGCTGAAACTCATGCTGAATAATTTAATGACTGAGAGATAGTCAGCGTAATAAAGGGATAGCGACGATGCTGAAGTATTTACTGATGTTGGCGATGACGGTGCTGGCGGGCTGTACCAGCGCACCTAATTTGCCCTCTACCGATACCATTATTAAGGTTAAACCTATTGAGTCGGGCATCATTGCCAATTCAAACAAATACAGCTATCGATTCTTCCGTAAAGGGGTGCCGCAGGAGTACCAGCGTTATAATACTTTCTACGAACGCTTCAATAAGGTCGCATCCGGCGTACGGGTGAATTTTGTCGTGAAACAGCATGAGGTTGTTGCGGAATATCTGGTGGTGCTCGACAAGCGCAGGCTGGATGCCAGTCAGCTAAGTCTGTTAACCAGCCAGTATCACGCGACCGCGCTGGACAACGACCATCTTGGCGTACTGTTTAAAGCGACCGGTTTCTGGTCAACCGTTGATCCCAATGAGCTGGATGACGCTTATCGCCTTGCCAGACCCGTCGTCGTGTCAATTAACGATAAAACGCAGACCATTAGCCCTCTGGGAGAGATCGCCCTGATTCCGCTGGTGCCGCTATTTCCGCTGGTGATGATGTACGGTTGCGCAACGGGGCCGTGCGTGTAAAGGGACAATTAAACCTCTCCCGTAGCGGGAGAGGTCCGAAGATTAGCGGCGGAAATCAATGACCATACGGCCGCGAATCTGTCCCTGTTCCATCTCTTTGAAGATGGCGTTGATATCGCCCAGCGGACGCAGGGTCACTTTCGGTACGACTTTCCCTTCCGCGGCAAACTGGAAGGCTTCGGTCAGGTCCTGACGGGTACCGACCAGCGAACCCACCACTTCGATACCGTCGAGGACCAGACGCGGAATGTCCAGGCTCATCGCTTCCGGAGGCAGGCCTACCGCCACCACGCGTCCACCCGCGCGAACCGCATCCACCGCTGAGTTAAACGCCGCTTTGGCGACGGCGGTTACCACCGCGGCATGCGCGCCGCCGGTTTTCTCATGAATAATTTTGGCTGCGTCTTCGCTGCGGGAGTTGATGGTCAGGTCCGCGCCCATTTCCGCGGCCAGCTTCAGCTGTTCATCATTAACGTCAAGGGCGATGACTTTGGCGTTAAACACGTTTTTGGCATACTGCAGCGCCAGATTGCCGAGGCCGCCGAGGCCATAAATGGCAATCCACTGGCCGGGTTTGATATGTGAGACTTTGACCGCTTTATAGGTGGTGACGCCCGCGCAGGTGATGCTGCTGGCCGCCGCAGAATCGAGCCCGTCCGGCACTTTGACCGCATAATCGGCCATGACGATACACTCTTCCGCCATACCGCCATCCACGGTATAGCCGGCATTTTTCACCGAGCGACACAGCGTTTCGTTGCCGCTGTTACAATATTCACAATGCCCGCAGCCTTCGAAGAACCACGCCACGCTGGCGCGATCGCCCGGCTTCAGAGAATGAACGCCGGGGCCGACCTGCTGCACAACGCCCACGCCTTCATGGCCCAGAATGACCCCGGTTTTATCGCCAAAGTCGCCGTTCTTAACGTGCAGGTCGGTGTGACATACGCCGCAGCAATCCATTTTTAAAAGGGCTTCGCCATGTTGCAGGGGACGAAGCGTTTTTTCCGTAACATTGACCTGATGATCTTGCGTGACGACAGCAGCTTTCATTCTGTTCTCCTTATTGAACATAAGCGTATTAACACAATTTTGTTTTTTACGCATGCTAAGGTTTAGCTTAAATCTTCATTAAATCAAGGAAATAATGGATATTCCTTGCCGGGGTGAGCTTGGCGCGCCGATTTTTTAATCAGATTTATTAATGAAATTCACGTCACATTACTGTCATCGTTACGTCATACACGCTTCATTTGCGGCCTCTATCGTTCTGTTTTTCAATTTCTTATAACGATAGAGCGACACGACAATGCATCTGGTAAAAACACTCCTTGCCTCAGGCCTGCTGCTTTCCGCTACCGTTCAGGCGCAGAACGTACTGGATTTCCCGCAGCCGAAAAACAATCCTGAAGAGTTTTATGCCGTGACCGAAATTCCCGCGGGCGGCATTATCAAATATGAAACCGACGCCAAAACCGGCTTTCTGATCGCCGATCGTTTTCAGTCGATGCCGGTGGCCTATCCGGCTAACTACGGTTCGCTGACGCAATCCCTGGCAGGGGATGGCGATCCGCTGGACGTGGTGTTTTATACCCGCGCGCCGATGGCGCCGGGAACGCTGATTAAGCTGCGCGCGATTGGCGTGCTCAAGATGATTGATGGCGGCGAGAAGGACGACAAAATCATTGCCGTTCCGGCAAGCAAAATCGACCCAACCTACGATGACATCAACACCATCGGCGATCTGCCGAAAATTGAGCAGGAGCGTTTGCAGGCTTTCTTCCGCGTTTACAAACAGCTGCCGGAAGGGCGTAAAAAAGTGGAGCTGAACGGCTTTAACGATGCCGCCGCCGCGAAGCAGGAAATTAAAGCGGCATGGGATGCCTGGAAAGAGAAAAATCCGCAATAAGCGGAAAAACAGGCATCGCCCGGTGCCTGTCGCTTTTTCTTCGCCCTATTATCCGCAGAGCGAGGTAATACGGGGGACTACGCCGGAACCGCCGAAATTTCCGTTACCCTGCGTCCTTTTCTTCAGCCCCAGCGTGGCGACGATGCGCTCGAAATTGCTTTTTTCACGGGTAATAAGTCCAGGTCAATCTCACTGCTGACGTTGTCTCATATCACTGGTACGATATAAATCTCTTTCACGGCCCTTATACGTACATATTTATGACAGAAATATGCATTGGCTATGCCCGATGTTCAACTGACCGCCAGGATCTGGCTCAGGCTCTGGCGGCAGTTCGCCAGGGAGACACGCTGGTCGTACCGAAACTGGACAGGCTGGCCCGTTCAGTTCCGGATGCAAGAGATATTGCTGATGCCCTTCAGGCCCGTGGCGTGAAGCTGGCGCTGGGCAACAGCCTCTACGACCCTGCAGATCCGATGGGTAAGATGTTCTTTAATGTGCTGGCGACGTTTGCCGAGTTTGAAGGCGACCTGATACGTCTTCGCACGCGCGAAGGGATGGCCATCGCCCGGGCTAAAGGAAAACTGCGGGGGAAGCAGCCGAAGCTGTCAGATAAACAGCAGAAAGAGCTTTGCAGGATGCGCGGAAGCGGCGAGTAATCTATCAGCGATCTGGCTGAATTATTCTCCGTCTCCCGCCCCACGGTCTATCGGACGCTTTCCCGTGGGAAATAATGGTTAACCGGATTTAATGAAATAAGCAAGGAGCGGCTATGTACTACAGAAATGAAGTTATAAGTTATTTGCAGGCTAATAAAATTCTTGCGTTAAAACTCGACCAGGCATTAGAGAGTGTAGGAAAAGACGTATCAAATCAGATTGAAAGGATCGGTGCAGGCGCAACGCGTGTGCTGTATTATACATCCTGCTTTACTGATGAATATCAGGACGTATGCCAGAAACAAAAGTCCGAAGATATCCGATTTACTAAAGGCGTTTATCATATTATAAGGCATGGAGGTGTTGTGTATGAAATGCTTAGAATTTACTTTGAAGAAGTATTCCGATACAAAACATCCGATCAACTAGAGCACATCAAACAACTGTTAATGGCAGTAAATATTCATATTGCCGCAAGTTCACTCACAAATACAGGATTTGCTTTAGCAACAGCATCATTTGTCGCTGCAGGCATGAATTTAAGTCTTGAACTCAGTGCACTGGCAGGGAGAAGAGCGGGAGGTGTTGTTGGGGTTATTGGTTTATATGGCGTTGTGCAGAAAGCGGCAGATAGTGCGCGTCGTCTTCATATTACTTGTCCAGCGTACTACTCGGCGCTATATGCACAAGAGCTGGAAATGATGTACTTCCTGATAGAGCCATTGTTTGAACGAGCTGAGGCGTTTAATGCACAATGGGTATCGGATGGTGAGATTGCAGACATCATCACCAGGATGATTCGATAATCATGATGAGTCTTATTAAAAGGTTTTTCAGACGGATATTCAGGTCATTGATATCGATGTACGGTCCTGCCTTATTGACACTTTTATTTGCAATTGTCCTTTTTCAAATTTTCCCTGATGGACCAATATGGCCTGTCCCCATATTCTGCATTTTTGTGATCGTTGTTTTTTATCGATACGTGAAATGGTAATCATCAAAACATCAAAATTTAGCATTGTTTGAAATTTATTTATAAGGAAATGCTATGTCTACACCCGCACATTTATGGCTCGAAGATGAAAATGGTTCGCCGATTGTTGGCAGTTGCCTAATGCCACTTCGCCTGGGTTCAATCGAATTAAAATCATTCTCTCACGGTGTCACTATTCCGGTTGACCCGAGCTGGGGAAAACTTACAGGTACACGCGTTCACCGCCCTATAACGATAGTGAAAGAATTTGATCAGACAACACCACTTCTGTACCGCGCGGTCTGTGAAGGCCGGACCATGAAAAAGGCTACAATTAAGATGTACCGCATTCTGGAATCGGGCATCGAGGCCGAGTATTTCAATATCATTCTTGAAAACGTCAAATTCACAACGGTCGCACCATTCCTGTCTCCTAACGGTATGAGTAGTACTCACCTTGAAACGCTTGAATTGCGTTATGAAGCAATTACATGGAAGTATACGGAGGGTAATATTGTCTATCGTGATTCATGGAACGATCGTTGTTGTGCCTGATGACAAGGGGTACCAAGGGAGGCCATTGCCTCCCTTGGCTCTGACGAGGAGATAAAATGATCGACTTAACCGCCAGGATTGATATCGTTACCGGCTATCGTCCGGGAATGATTGGCCGCATTACGCAGATGCACGGCGAGTACTATGCGAAGCATTATGAATTTGGTCACTTTTTCGAGAGCAAAGTGGCCAGCGGGCTGGCGGAGTTTTCCGGTCGTCTTGAGAAACCGTGCAACCGGGTTTGGCTTGCCGTTCAGGGTGGGCAGATTGTCGGATCGGTGGCGATTGACGGCGAGGATCTTGGTAATAATGAAGCGCATCTGCGCTGGTTTATCCTCGACGATAGCTGCCGGGGAAGCGGTGTTGGCCGACGTCTGCTGAATGAAGCGATGGCCTTTTGCGATAGCCAGAACTTCGCCGCGGTGCGGCTGTGGACCTTCAGCGGGCTGAACGCCGCCCGCAGGCTGTATGAATCCTTCGGCTTTACGCTGGATAAAGCGTGGCAGGGGGACCAGTGGGGGCGGATGATGACCGAGCAGCAGTTTAGTCGGGTCAAACCCAGTTCGCCTGCCGGCGCGGAATAATCTCCCGGCGCGGATCGCCGCGCCGGGAGAGCGCCTGTTAGCCTAATAACGTCGCAATCGTTGTTATCTCCTTACGCCACTGCGCCTGCAGCTGCGGTTTTTGATGTTTTGGCTTGCGCGCCAGATCGTCGGCCAGCAGCTGCTCAAGCGTGACTAACCGCTCCAGCAGCGCATCCTGGTCCTCCTCCGGTTCGCTACTGTTCACCATCACGGCCTGCGTCGCCGGACGACGAACGGCGGTGCGCAAAATCTCATACACCTCTTCGCTGCTGTGCCATTCGCTCAGCCCGCGCTCGTCGATAAGCCAGAAGCGATTGCAGCTGCGGTTAATGAGCTCGCGATCGTGGCTCACCAGCAGCAGGCCGCCGGGATAGTCGCTCAGCGTAGCCGCCAGCGCCGTTTTGCCATCTATATCTAAATGGTTGGTAGGCTCATCCAGCAGCAGCAGGCTATAGCGCGCCAGAGAGAGGCCGACGAACAGCAGGCGCGAACGCTCGCCGCCGCTTAAGGTGGCGACCTTTTGCCCGTGACGCGGCCAGCTGAATCCGGCGGAAATCAGCGCCCGCCTGCGCGCATCCGGGCCTGGTTCAAAGGGCTCCAGCGCGTCGAGAAGGGTATCGTCATCCGCCAGCTGATGCAGGGTCTGGTCGTAATAACCCGGCTTCAGCCGCGGATGCAGGCGCAAACCGCTCTCCGCCGTTTCCTGCTGCATTTGCCGCCACAGCAGACGCAGCAGCGAAGACTTGCCGCCGCCGTTACGGCCCATCACCGCCACCCGATCGCCGCTTTTCAGGCGAGCCAGGCCCGCGGTAAACAGGGCCGGCAGACCGGGCGCGGGGGGAACGGGGAGCTGTTCCATCTCCAGCAGTCGGTCAGCCCGCAGCATGTCGCCGTGGAGCGCCAGCCGCCAGGGGGTGCCCATGGTCAGCTCGGTTTGGCTCTCCTTCAGGCGTTGAACCTGCTTCTCCATCTGCTTGGCTTTGCGGGAGAGATCTTCGTTGTCATAGGTCCGACCCCAGATAGCCAGCCGTTTGGCGCTGGCGGCGACCCGGTCGATCTCCTTTTGCTCGGCTTTATGGCGCTGCGCATCGCTGGCGTCCTGCTCTTCCAGCGCCCGGCGGGCGGCGCTGCAGGGCAGGGAGAAGGCGTGCAGCGTTCTGTCGCGCAGGATCCAACTGGAATTAGTTACAGCATCCAATAAGATATTATCATGCGACACCAGAACGAAGCTCCCCTGCCAGGTTTGCAGGAAGCTTTCCAGCCACAGGAGGGTCGGCAGGTCGAGGTGGTTTCCCGGCTCATCCAGCAGCAGGAGATCCGGCTGCTGAATCAGCGCCCTGGCAAGCAGTAGCCGGGTATGCTGACCGCCGCTCAGGGTTGACGCCCGCTGCGCGGCCTCATCTGGCGTAAAGCCCATCTCTGCCAATAGCCTCTCCGCTTGCCAGCGCTGACTCTCACGCTCAGGGGCGGGAAGTTTCGCCAGTACCACCTGCAGCAGGGGCTGCGCTAACAGCGCATCGGGTAGATGCTGTTCCACACGCGCCATCAGACAGTGACTGGCCAGCGCCACGCTGCCCGAACTGGGCACGATGGTGCCGTCCAGCACCTGTAGCAGGGTACTTTTTCCGCAGCCGTTATAGCCAATCAGGCCAATACGGTCGCCTTTTTTCAGGGTAAAGGAGAGGTTTGTGAACAGCGGGCCAAACGCCGTATCAACATGAAGAGATTGTGCAGTTAGTAATGTGCTCATTGTGAACTTACTCAAGAGTTACAGGCATGTGAATGCCTCGTCAAACATCGCTGACGATAACCCGGTAAGCCCGAGGGAAGGGAGTTAGTCTATGGTTTCTTCGCTCAAGCTGAAGTTATCGCAGCACGATACCGATAACGCTTGAGCAGGTGCGATCGCCAAATGCACGTGAAAAAAACATTTCACAGTACGACATGGGATCCTCCTTTTTTATTCAGTGAGTTGATGGGTGCTGGCAGTGTAGAGGGAGAAAGCGGTTTTGACCAGATGAGAATAAAAAAAGGCCTGCAAAGCAGGCCCCCTGTATGACTCATCTACCGGTTAAATCGACGTGCGCCGGTAGTTCCGGTACTCCGGCTGCCAGAAGTTATCGGCGATCGCCTGCAGCAACGCTTCGGCGGAGGTTTTCACCGCCACGCCCTGTTCCTGGGCGATTTTACCCACCGCAAACGCGATAGCGCGCGAAACGCTCTGAATATCCTTCAGCTCCGGCAGAACCGGGCCTTCACCGTTATTCACCAGCGGCGAATGTTTCGCCAGGGTTTCGCTGGCGGCCATCAGCATCTCATCGGTCACGCGCGATGCGCCCGAAGCGATAACGCCGAGGCCAATTCCCGGGAAAATATAGGAGTTATTGCACTGGGCGATAACGTACTGTTTGCCTTTGAGGGTGACCGGGGCAAACGGGCTGCCGGTGGCGACCAGCGCCGCGCCGTCGGTCCAGCTGAGGATATTCTGCGGCGTGGCTTCCACCCGGGAGGTCGGGTTGGAGAGCGGCATCACGATTGGCCGCGGGCAGTGCTTGTGCATCTCGCGGATAATCTCTTCGGTGAATAGCCCCGGCTGCCCGGAAACGCCGATCAGGATATCCGGTTTGACGTTGCGCACCACGTCGAGCAGCGACAGCACATCATTCGTGGTGTCCCACGTTTGCAGATGCTCACGCTTTTGCACCAGTTTGCTCTGGAACGGCAGCAGGTTCGGCATGGCGTCGGTCAGCAGACCGAAACGGTCAACCATAAAGACGCGTTTACGGGCTTCCTCTTCGCTTAACCCTTCGCGCTGGATTTGCGCGACGATCTGCTCTGCGATACCGCAGCCCGCGGAGCCGGCGCCGAGGAAGACAATTTTCTGCTCGCTCAGCTGGCTGCCCGCGCCGCGGCTGGCGGCGATCAGCGTACCGACGGTGACCGAAGCGGTGCCCTGGATATCATCGTTAAAGGAGCACACTTCGTGGCGATAGCGGTTGAGCAGGGGCATGGCGTTTTTCTGCGCGAAGTCTTCGAACTGCAGCAGTACGTCCGGCCAGCGGGCTTTAATCGCCTGGATAACGTCGTCGACAAACTGATAGTACTCGTCGTCGGTGATGCGCGGGTGGCGCCAGCCCATATACAGCGGATCGTCCAGCAGCTGCTGGTTGTTGGTACCGACGTCCAGCACCACCGGCAGCGTGTAGGCCGGGCTGATACCGCCGCAGGTGGTATACAGCGACAGTTTGCCGATAGGAATGCCCATCCCGCCGATACCCTGGTCACCGAGGCCGAGAATACGTTCGCCGTCGGTCATCACGATAACCTTAACGTTGTGGTTCGGTACGTTTTGCAGAATATCGTCGAGGTTATTGCGGTTCTGATAAGAGATAAACACGCCGCGGGCGCGACGATAGATCTCAGAGAAGCGCTCACAGGCGGCGCCGACGGTCGGGGTGTAGATAACCGGCATCATTTCGTCGAGGTGGTTGCCGACCAGGCGGTAGAACAGCGTTTCGTTGGTATCCTGGATATTGCGCAGGTAGATGTGCTTGTCGATCTCGGTTTTAAATCCCTGGTACTGGATCCACGCGCGTTCGGCCTGTTCTTCGATGGTTTCGACCACTTCCGGCAGCAGGCCCAGCAGGTTGAAGCTGCTGCGCTCTTCCATGCTGAAGGCGCTGCCTTTGTTGAGCAGCGGAAATTCAAGCAGCACGGGGCCGGCGTAAGGGATGTATAGAGAGCGGTTTTTCTTATGAGTGAATTGCATCGCACTAACTCCTTGATAATCGCTTCAGCCCGGGCGCGGCGACAGGCGGGGGGCTGGCAGGGAATGGCAGCGGGCAGAGTATAAAGCAGAAGACATCAAAGGAGGGTAAACATGAGGCCGATAGTCTTAAAAAAACACCATCCCGGGGAGAGGACGGTGTTTTTATCATCATTCAGCTGAAAAGTTAGCCACCGCGGCGCTTGCGGCCGGTGGCGCGAACATGGTTAACCGTGGTTTCCGCATCGCCTTCCAGCAGCACTTTTTTCTGCTGAGAAAGCTTGTAGTTCAGACCAAGAAGATGACGTGCCTGTTGGTTCGATTTCATTCTTACTCCTTTATCCTGTGTCGGTTTCAAGGACAAGCCCGACGGGTGTCGGACGAAATTTAACCCTTAAGTACGCCGCGCATTTTTAGCGCGGCGATAATCATCGTGGCCCATTTTGCCGGGTTTAGCAACGTTGAGTCGGCAGATTAAGAACAGTCTTTTTAGCGGACCCCGGTTCGTCGGCCGGGCAGGAGGTCACCCGCCATCCGGCAGAAAGGCCCGCACGTTAGCCAGTCTTACCACTTCATTTCGCCGGTATTCACTTTGGCGCTCAGTTCCAGCGAACTCTCTTCCGCGAGTCCCGGCCAGCGCTGTTTCATCGCCTTGATAACGCCGGCGGAGTCTTTGTGCGCGTTGAGCGCCTGCTCGAACTGGGTTAGATAATCGCGGGTAAAGGTAATCGCGCGGTCGCCTGCGGGCGGAGTCCCCAGGTAATGGCCGGGGATCACCTGCTGCGGATGCAACGCGGCCATCTCGTCGAGCGTACTTATCCACTGCTGGCGGCTTTCGACGCTCTGGGTATCCGCCGTCCAGACGTGCATGCCCCACGCCACGCCGGTCCCGCCAAGAATGGTTTTATTCGCCGGGATCCAGACATAGGCGGCATAATTTTGCGGCTGGCGGATCTCAACCTTTTCGCCGTCGATGGTGAAGGTGTTTGCCGTCAGCGCTTGCGGGACGTAAACCTGCTTCGGCGCGCCGTCCTTCATCTGCGGGCCCCAGTAGGCCAGTTTGGCCGCTTTGGTTGCGTTAATGTGTTTAACCACTTCCGCGGTCGCCACCACGTTGACATCCGGGAAAGCCTTTACCAGCGGCTCGAGGCCGAAATAGAAGTCCGGATCGCCGGAGGTAATCACGATGCGGGTCAGTTTTTTACCGCTTTTCTTAATCATTTCAACCAGCTTCTCGCCATCTTTGACGCTGAATTGAGCGTCAAACAGCACCGCTTCATGCGGGCCGGAGGCGAGGGTGGAGTTAACCGCGAAGATGCCGTTCTCCTGCGGGTTGTAGGTTTGCAGCGTTAGGGGCGCGGCCAGAACTGACGTGCTGAACAGCGTGGTCGCGATAGCAAGGGCAGATAATTTCATATTCGTTTTCTCTTGGTCAGGTGAATAGGCGCTATTGTACGGATTTCATGATTTGCGAAAATTCCTGAAAAAAGAGATGCTGAGTTTCATAAAACGTGCAGATGGAAATCAGTTATGGATCGGGTTATTGCCGCGCAGGTGTATATGCGCATTTGTGAACTGGGGAGCTTAAGCGCCGCCGCCCGCGCGCTGGGGATGTCGCGTCCGATGGTCAGCCGCTATCTGGAACAGATGGAGCAGTGGGCGGGAACCCGGCTGGTCCATCGCTCAACCCGCAAACTGACGCTCACGGCTGCGGGGGAAAAGGTGCTGCAAAAAACGCGCACCCTGACGCAGCTGTCGGATGAGATCGCCGGGCAAAGCGAGCGTGCGATCCCCAGCGGGACGCTGCGCGTCGCCTGCGCTCACTTTACGGCGATGCAGCTGATTTCGCCGCTGCTACCCGATTTTCTCGCCCGTTATCCGCAGCTGCGCCTTGAGCTGGATATCAATAATCACCCGGTCAGCCTGATCGGCGAACGGATCGACGTGGCGATTCGCATCACCGACAATCCGGAGCCCGGGGCTATCGCCCGCCGCCTTGGCGTGTGTCGTTCGGTGCTGTGCGCGTCGCCGCGCTGGCTTCAGCAGAACGGTCCGCTGCAAACGCCGGAAGATCTCACTCGTCACAACTGCCTGCATTACAGCCATTTTGCCAGCCAGACCTGGCAGTTTAGCGACGCCAGCGGCGAAAACGTGGCGGTGGCGGTTTCCGGCAACCTTAGCGCCGGGATCTCCTCGCTGCTGATGGAGGCGGCGGTCGCCGGCTGCGGCATCGCGATGCTGCCGGAGCTGGAGGCGCAGCGGGCGCTCAACAGCGGGGCGCTGAAACAGGTTTTACCGGCCTGGCGGCCAAAAGCGCTAAGCGTATATGGTATTTACCTTTCACGGGACTATCAGCCAAGCGCGCTGCCGCTGTTTCTCGGTGAGATTCAGCAGAAACTGGCGCAAACTCACGATATAAAAGGAACCCTTTAATGATAGTGCTTCGCCCAATGCGCGCTACGGAGTACCCGGCGTATCTCGACTACTTTATCCCCGACTACGCGGCGGAAATCTCCGCCAATTACGCGCTCTCGCCGGCGGCCGCGTTAGCCCAGGCACAGCGCGAAATCGCCGCGGATCTGCCCGACGGCGTCAATACTCGCGGCCAGGTTTTATGCTGCTTATTCGATGACAGTGACGGCGCGGAAAAGCGGGTCGGCTATCTCTGGTACAAGCCTGACGAAGAAATGCGCTCCGCCTTTATCTGCGATTTTTATATTTATCCGGCGTTTCAGGGACAGGGCCTGGGTAAACAAGCGATGGCGGCTTTTGAGCATGCGCTGAAAAGCCAGGGGATCGGCCAAATTAAACTGCGCGTCGCCGGGGATAATCAGCGCGCGCGCCATCTCTACGACGCCGCGGGTTTCCGCGTTACCGGCGTTAATATGAGTAAAAATATCCCGACGGATTGATCTGAAAAACGCCGCGCGCCGCCCAAATGCCTTAGGGGGTTCTATACTTAACCCTTTCATATCAAAAAAGGAGCGATATTATGGCAATCCATAAGAAAGGTCAGGCGCATTGGGAAGGGGATCTGAAAAGCGGAAAAGGAACCGTCTCGACCGAGAGCGGCGCGCTGAACCAGCAGCCTTATGGTTTTAACACCCGTTTCGAAGGCGTCAAGGGCACCAACCCGGAAGAGCTTATCGGGGCCGCCCATGCCGCCTGTTTCTCCATGGCGCTCTCGCTGATGCTGAGCGAAGAGGGCTACACCGCCACCTCCATTGATACCGTGGCGGTGGTGACGCTGGATAAGTCCGGCGGCGGCTTTGCCATCACCCAAATCGCGCTGCAGAGTAAAATTGTGCTGCCAGGCATTGAGGCCGATGCGTTTGACGGCATCATTCAAAAAGCCAAAGCCGGTTGCCCGGTGTCGCAGGTGCTGAACGCGGAGATAAGCCTCGACTACCAGCTCAATCCATAAGCTCACTGGCGCCCGCTATCGGCGGGCGCTCCTGCCCTAAAAGCCATCGTTGGCAAATGCCCCCGTCGTTAATAAATGCTATCTTTCTCGCTCACGGATCAGAGCAGGTGGGTAATGACCAGCATACGCGGAATGATTGAAGCTCAGGTTCTGGGCTTAACCGGCATGGCGCTAAAAGAGATCGATTTTGAACACCCCAAAGGCGAACCGGGGCTATTTGGTCCGCAGTCGGCCATCTGGCAGGTTCATGGCGATTTTACCTCCATGCTCTGCGGCGGCGTCAGCGCGCTGCTGTTACAGATGCTGCATCCTCTGGCACTGGCGGGCGTCTGGGATCACTCAAATTTCCGCGAAGATATCTTTGGCCGCCTGCGCCGTACCAGCCAGTTTATTTCCGCCACCACCTTTGGTACCACCGCCGAAGCCGAACGGCTGATCGCAAAAGTGCAGGGGATCCACCTGCGGGTGAGCGGCAAGGATAAAGACGGCACGCCCTATCAGGCCAGCGACCCGGCGCTGCTCACCTGGGTTCATGTCGCCGAATGCAGCAGCTTTATGGCCTCGCACCTGCGCTACAAGCGGACCGTGGTCAGCGCTGCCCGCCAGGAGCAGTATTATCAGGAGGCCGCCGAAATTGCCCGCCGCCTTGGCGCTCGGGATATCCCGGTAACGCCGCGTCAGGTTGCCGACTACCTGCAGGATATGCGCCCAACGCTGCGCTGCGATGAGCGAACGCAGGAAGTTGCCGACGTCCTGCTATCGACCCGCCTGCCGGGGCGCCTGAGTCAGCCCGTCGGGCGAATGATGATGCGCGCCGGGATTGACCTTCTGCCGCCGTGGGCGCAGGCGATGCTCAATTTGCCGATGAGTGCGCTGCAGCGGCACAGCGCACGAATTGCGGTACACGGCGTCGCCCGCGTACTGCGCGCGTCGGTGCGTAACGGCGCGTATCATTGCGCAATGCGCCGGATGAATCAGTTTTAATTATTCAGGCTGCGTTTTTACGCCAAAAATATAGCCATGGCTATTATTGTCATGGCTATATTTTTTAAAAACAAACTATTCTCATTTATATATTTGACAGCAATAAAAATAAGTAAATATTCTCTTAACGGCGGCGGATTATTCAGGAAAAATTAAGCCAAATCGCGTACGTTATTTCTTTTTTTACGGGGGAGTCATCATGGCGAAAATGACTGACGATGGTCAGCGCGCCCAGGTTGCGCGTAAAACGACGCTGGTCAGCGTGGTGGTCAATCTTTTTTTATCCAGCGCCCAGGTTCTGGCGGGCGTTTTTTCCGGTTCGCAGGGATTAATTGCCGATGGTATTCATTCTCTTTCCGATTTAGTCGCTGATTTCGTCGTGCTGTTGGCCAATAAAAAAAGCGGCAAACCCTCGGATAGCGATCATCACTACGGACACCGGCGCTATGAAAACGGCGCTTCACTGGTGATTGGCGCGCTGCTGTTACTGGTTGGCGCGGGTATGCTGTGGTCCGCCTGCGGCAAACTGCTGCATCCGGCGTCTATCCCGAGCGTGCATATTACCGCTCTGTGGGTGGCGCTCGCCGCGCTGACCGCCAAAGAGATGTTATTCCGCTATATGCTCAGGGCGGCTAAACAAATTCAGTCGTCCATGCTGATTGCCAACGCCTGGCACGCCCGCTCGGATGCCGCGTCGTCGGTGGTGGTCGCGGTCGGCATCATCGGTAACCTGGCCGGCTTCGCCTGGTTCGATCCGGTGGCCGCGCTGGCCGTCGGCGCGCTGGTCACCCGCATGGGCTATACCTTTTCGTATGACGCCCTCCATGACTTGATGGATCGGTCAGTGGATAGCGACAGCGAGCAGCAGATAATCACCACTATTCTGGCAACGCCCGGCGTCGTGGCGCTGCATGACCTGAAAACCCGACGCGCCGGCGATGGGATCCTGGTCGATGTACATATCGAGGTGCCGGGAGATTTATCGGTGGCGGAAGGGCACGATATTGCGCTGTTGGCCCGCGCGCGGGTGCTAAACAGCCAAAACGTGCTGCATATGATGATTCATATTGACCCTTGCCGCGCGGATAGCGACGCGATTATCGCTTAGGTTATTCCCCTGAACGCTTGAGGGCTTTGTCAGCCTGCGGATAATATTGCCTGTGAAATAAAAAAGGACCATAATCCAGCGGCTATTCTTTCATCGCTGATAAATAGCCGGCTGCCGCCGTGTCGTGTTTTTAAACAATATAAAAATGCAATCGGATAATAGAAAGTATCTATTATTCGTTCGAAACTTCAGGAAGTAAAACAATGATTATCCGGCCAGAACAACACTGGTTCCTTCGCTTGTTTGACTGGCACGGCTCCGTGCTGTCAAAAATCGTCTTTCGCCTGCTGCTTAACCTGATGATGTCGATTATCGCGATCATCAGCTATCAATGGTACGAGCAGCTGGGTATCCATCTTACCGTCGCGCCGTTTAGCCTGCTGGGGATCGCCATTGCCATTTTTCTTGGCTTTCGCAATAGCGCCGGATACAACCGCTTTGTTGAAGCGCGCAATTTGTGGGGAACGGTGCTGATTGCCCAGAGAACGCTGGTGCGCCAGCTGAAGAATATCCTGCCGGCCGAAAGCGCAGCCCATCAACGCCTGGTGAGCTACCTGGTGGCGTTTAGCTGGAGCCTGAAGCATCAGCTGCGCAAGACGGATCCGAGCGCCGATTTAGCGCGTCTGCTGCCGGCGCAAAGCGTGGCGGAAATCCTCGCCAGTTCGATGCCAACCAACCGCATTCTGCTGCTGGCAGGCGATGAGCTTGGGCGCCTGCGCGCAGAAGGGAAGATCGGCGATGTCACCTTCAGCCTGATGGACAATAAGCTTGATGAGCTGGGGCACGCGCTGGGCGGCTGTGAGCGCCTCGCCAGCACCCCGGTGCCCTTTGCCTACACGCTCATTTTGCAGCGCACCGTGTATCTGTTCTGTACGCTGCTGCCGTTTGCGCTGGTCGGCGATCTTCACTATATGACGCCGTTCGTGTCGGTGTTTATCTCCTACACCTTTCTGTCGTGGGATTCGCTGGCGGAAGAGCTGGAGGACCCGTTCGGTACCGCAGCCAACGATTTGCCGCTGAACGCGATGTGTAACACCATTGAGCGCAACCTGCTGGATATGACCGGCCAGCATCCATTACCGGAGAAACTGGCGCCGGATCGCCACTACAATCTGACCTGATTTTTGTATGTTTATTATTCGTTAAATAAGTTAAATCTAACGCGTGATAGATAACATTGATTATACAGTCACCGCCCTGATTGTTATGCTTTCGTTAACAAAAAACGCCCGTTATCCTGGCTGGTAACGGGTGATAAGAGATCGTGCGGCGTTTCACCTGCCATACGCCGCCGAAAGCGCATCAGGAGTGAACATGAGTAACAGAAGACGCGTCGTTCCCGGCGTCCATCCCTATGATGGTCCGGCGGGCGGCTGGGGTGCCTTAAAAGCCACCGCTATCGCCGTTCGTACGCAAATGGATGCGCTCGATGCCCCCGCCACGCTGCTGCGGACCAATCAGCCGGATGGCTTTGATTGTCCCGGCTGCGCCTGGCCCGACAAAGAGCATAAATCGACGTTTCAGTTCTGCGAAAACGGCGCCAAAGCGGTGACCTGGGAAGCCACCAGTAAACGGGTCACGGCTGAGTTTCTCGCGGCTAACACCGTGACGTCGCTGCTGGCGCGCAGCGATTTTGAGCTGGAAGGCTACGGGCGCTTAACCCAGCCCCTGGCCTACGATAAGGCCAGCGATACCCTGCGTCCGGTCTCATGGGACGCGGCGTTTACCCGCATCGGCGCCATTCTTCGTACGCTGCAGCCCAATGAAGTCGAGTTTTATACCTCCGGGCGCGCCTCTAACGAAGTGGCCTTCCTGTTCCAGCTGTTTGCCCGCGAATATGGCACCAACAACTTTCCGGACTGCTCCAATATGTGCCACGAGTCGACCAGCGTCGGCCTGCCGCAGTCCATCGGCATCGGTAAAGGGACGGTCTCCCTCGATGACTTTGATAAGACCGAGCTGGTTATCTCTATCGGCCACAATCCCGGAACCAACCATCCGCGCATGATGGGTACGCTGCACGAACTGGCGCGCCGGGGGGTGCCGATTATCGTCTTCAATCCGCTAAAAGAGCGGGCGCTGGAGCGTTTCGCCGATCCGCAGAACGTCATTGAGATGGCGACCTACGGCTCAACCAACATCGCGTCGACCTATTTCCAGGTCAAAGCGGGCGGCGACGCGGCGGCGCTTAAGGGTATCGCGAAGGCGCTGCTCCGGCTGGAAGCAGAGCAGGGCGAGGTGCTGGATCGGGCGTTTATCGATGAGCATACGCTGGGCTTTACCGAATTTGCGCAGGATGTGAATGCGACGCCGTGGCCGGATATTGAACGCGAGTCCGGCCTGACGCGCGGCGATCTTGAACGGGTAGCGGCGGCTTACGCTAAATCTAACGCCACGATTATCACCTACGGTATGGGCATCACCCAGCACAATAAGGGCACCTCTAATGTACGCCTGATAGCCGACCTGCTGCTGATGCGCGGGAATATCGGCAAGCCGGGAGCCGGGATCTGCCCGCTGCGTGGGCACTCCAACGTACAGGGCAACCGTACCGTCGGCATCACGGAAAAGCCGAGCCCCCAGTTTCTCGCCAGCCTGCAGCGGGTGTTTGGTTTTACGCCGCCGCAGGAGCATGGTCACGATGCGGTAAAAGCGCTACAGGCGATGATCGACGGCGAATCGAAAGCGCTGCTCTGCCTTGGCGGGAACTTCGCGGTGGCTATGCCGGATAGCGAACGGGCTTTTCCGGCGATGCGGGGGCTGGATCTGAGCGTGCATATTGGCACCAAGCTCAATCGCTCGCATCTTCTGGTGGCCAATGAGACCTTTATCCTGCCGTGCCTTGGCCGAACCGAACTCGATATTCAGGAGACGGGACGCCAGTCAATCACCGTGGAAGATTCGATGTCGATGGTGCATGCGTCGTCGGGCAAGCTGAAACCCGGTTCGCCAGAGCTGCGATCGGAGCCGGCGATTGTCGCGGGGATGGCCATGGCGACGCTGCCGGAAAGCAAGGTTGACTGGCTGTCGCTGGTCGCCGACTACGATCGCATTCGCGATCTGATCGAGCAGACCATTCCCGGCTTTGACCAGTACAACCAGCGTATTCGCCATCCCGGCGGTTTTCGCATGCCGCTGCCGCCGACGGAGCGTATCTGGCCGACGCCGACCGGCAAAGCGATGTTTTCCGTTTTTCACGGGGTGCACGAAAACCAGCAGGTAGCAGGGCATGACGTGATGCGCCTGGTGACGCTGCGCAGCCACGATCAGTACAACACCACCATTTACGCCATGGACGACCGCTACCGCGGCGTGTTTGGCCGTCGCGACGTGTTGTTTATGAACGAGCAGGATATGGCTGAGCAGGGATTCGAACACGGCGATCGGGTGGATATCAGCTCCGCGCTGCCGGGCCACCATCAGCGGCTGGAAGATATCACGCTGGTCGCCTACAGCATCGCGCCGGGCACCGTTGCCGCCTATTACCCCGAAGCCAACGTGCTGGTCCCTCTGGATTATCTCGATAAAGAGAGCGGCACGCCGTCGTATAAATCGGCGCCCGTCCGTTTAACGCTGCGCTCGAAAGAGATCCGCGCGCTGGCGGGGCTTCGCTAAAACGCCGTTTGCCCGCGGCGATCGTCGCGTCGTGGGCAAAATCGCTACCTCTGCGCCAGAATCAGCTTAATCCCCAGCCCGACAAAACCGGCGGCAAAGCAGGCTCTCAGCCCCTGTAACACCCGCGGACGCGACAGCACGTATCCGCGCATCGCCGCCGAAAAGGCGCCATAGAGCATAAAAACCAGCAGCGTCATCAGCATAAAAACGGCGCTCAGGATCAGCATTTCCCCGATCGGCGAAGCCGAGCCGCGCTGGATAAACTGCGGCAGAAAGGCGAGAAAGAAGAGCGGCAGCTTAGGGTTAAGCAAATTAATCAGAATCGCGTGGCTGATGACCTGGCGCGGGTTGCGTTGCTCGACGCCCTCCACGTTCAGGCTGCCGCGCTGGGTCAGGGTGGCCCATGCGAGGTACAGCAGCCAGGCGACGCCGGCGTACTTCACCAGCTCGAAGGCGCCGGGGGTACTGTGGAGGATGGCCGCCAGCCCGGTTATCGCCGCCAGCATATGCGGAATAATGCCCAGCGTGCAGCCGAAGGCCGCGGCAAAACTCATGCCTCTGCCCGCCGCCAGGCCGGTGGCAATGGTGTAAAGCGTCCCGGTGCCGGGGGCGATGACCACAATCAGCGAAGTCAAAAGAAACTCAGGGGTGATGAACGCCATGATGTCATTCCTGTTGCAGAGAATCGAGGCCCTGAGTATTTCGCAAAGCCGCGCGCCGGTATTGAACAAAATTGCACAACGTCGGCTAGCGGCTCGCCTGATAGCTGCCTGGGGTCATGGCGAACTGCCTTTGAAACGCGCGGGTCAGATGGCTTTGATCGGCAAAGCCGGCCATGAAGGCGGTATCGGCGGGGGAGTGACCTTCGGCGAGCAGGCGGCGCGCCAGGCGCAGGCGGGCCTGTACCAGATAAGCGTGCGGCGTGATGCCGGTTTCGCGAGCGAAGCCGCGGATCAGCTGAAAGCGGCTGAGACCGCAGAGGGTAGCAAGCTCCTCGAGAGAGATTTTCTCTTCGGGGGCATCATCGAGATATTGCCTGGCCAGCGCGATGGAGGGGGTACCGCTTTTATCAGGCCGCCGTGCGCAGAGATGGTATCGGCTCACCCGCATCAGGCAGAGCAGTAGCGCCTCTTCCACGGCGGTATCCTCGGGGGCGCTGGCGACAATCTCGCTAAACAGCCGCAGCATCAGTCCGCGCAGCTGCGGGTCCTCGACCACCGGGCGCAGGAGAATATCTTCGGCCTTTATCGCCCCCTGAAATTCAGCGGCAACCCGCTCGGGATCGAGATAGATCATCTGCCAGCTGCGCGGGCCATTCAGCGGGATACCGTCGTGCATCTCCCCCGGATTAACCATAATGATATTTCCGGCGGCGGCCTCAATTTTGCCCAGATGGCTCCACGAACGCTGCGCGCCCTGAGTGAAAATCCCGATGCCGAACTGGTCGTGGGAATGGCGCGGAAAACTCTGTTCCGTGACTAACGACATGGCTTCCAGTCCCGGCATGGTGAGCCGGTGCTGCTGAACGTGATGAAGGCGAGTTTTCAACGGTTTCTCCTGCCGGGGCATAGCATGAGTGTAGCCTCAGGCACGCGGGACGAGCAACGGTCGACCGGCGCTTGAATTTCATCAACGCAGAACATAACATTTAGCTAACATTTTGCCTGCTGCGCTGCCAGCAGATTGCGCAAACAGTGGATGATAATGGATATTAAACAGCTTAAGTACCTGATTGCGCTCGACAGAACACGACATTTCGGCCAGGCCGCGGCGGCCTGCCATATCACCCAGCCCACGCTATCGATGCGTATCCGCAATCTTGAAGAAGAACTTAATCTGACGCTGATTCAGCGCGGGCAGCGGTTTGAAGGGTTTACCCCAGAGGGCGAGCGTATTCTGGCCTGGGCGCGAGCGCTGCTGGCGGCGCACGACGGGCTGGAGGCGGAGGCGGCTATCTGTCGCGGGCAGATGGTCGGCCAGCTAAGAGTCGGGATGGTGCCTTTAGCCAGCCTGAATCCGATGCAGCTGATCAAGCCGCTGGCGGATAAATACCCGGAGCTGCAGTTCAGTCTGCTGTCCATGACCTCGGAACAGATTATCGACGGCGTTAGCCGCAACCAGCTGGATCTGGGGATCTGCTATCTGCACCACGTCGATAGCCAACTGTTCAACGTGGTCTGGCTGCCGAATACCCGCATGGGGCTGCTGCACGATAGGCGTCATTATCAGTTTGCCGACGCGACGCCTGAGTGGGATACCCTGGCCGCGCTGCCGCTGGGCTTTCTGACCAAGGGCATGTACTACCGTGAATCGATTGAGATGAGCTTTAAGGCCAAGGGGCTGGCGCCAAAATACGTTTTTGAAAGCGACTCTACGTTTCAGATCATCCAGGCGGTGCAGGCCGGGATCTGCTGTGCGATTATGCCGCTGAACAACGGCCTCGAAGCGCTAAGCGATAATCTGGAAATCAGGCCGATCCCCGAGACGGAGGTCGACTCGATGCTGGCGCTGATCATGCGCAACAAAGAGCCGGTGTCGTCGCTGGCGGAAAAATGCTTCGCCGATGCGCAGGTGATTTTTAGCGAACGCCAGTCGGCTGACGGCGCTTAGCTGGCCATCTGCGACTGGATAAATTCAAGCCAGACGCGCGTTCTGGCGGGCATAAAGTGGCGCTCCCGATAGAGGGCGGAGAGCTGTAACGGCGCCGGCGGCAGCTCCAGCGCGACTTCCTGGAGTTCACCGCGATCGATAAACGGGCGGCAGGGTTTCTCCCCCAGAATAGCGAAGCCAACGCCGGCTAACCCGGCGGCGGCTACCATCAAATATTCTCCAGGCTGATCCCGCGAGTTTTCGGACCAAAGATGCCCACCGACAGCATCACCATCAGCATGCTGGCGACGATAAAGCTAATCACGCCTGGGGTACCGGCGTATTGCAAAATAATGCCGATCAAAATGCTGGTGATCGCCGTCGACAGCCGGCTAAAGGAGTAGCAGAAGCCGACCGCCCGCGCGCGAATGTGGGTCGGGAAAACTTCGGCCTGGTAGGCGTGATAGCTAATGGTCAGCCAGGCGTTTGACCAGGTGATCATAAACCCGCAAATCACCAGCAGCACCGGGCTGTTCTGCAGGGCAAACAGGGTGCCAAACACCACCGTCATCAGCGCGGAAAGCACAATTTGCCATTTGTTTTCAAAACGATGAACGAAGCGGGTGCAGAACAGACAGCCAATCGGATAGGCGAGGGTAATAAAGAACGCATACAGCAGGCTGTGGGTGATGCTCGCCCCCTGGCCGGAAAGCAGGGCCGGTAGCCAGTTGCCGAAGCCAAAGAAGCCGATGGCCTGGAAGAAGTTCATTACCATCAGCATGATCGTACGTTTGCGGTACTGCGGCGCCCAGATCGCTTTAAAGCTTCCCAGCCTGCGCGGGTTATCCTGCCTCTCAACCTGGTGGCGCGGCGAGGGAGAAACGCCGCAGCGCTGTTCCATTTCGCACATCACCTTATGGGCTTCCTCGTGGCGGCCTTTTTCATCCAGCCAGCGCGCCGACTCCGGCAGCTTCTTGCGGATAACCCAGATAATCAGCGAACAGAGCGCGCCGAAGATGATCACCCAGCGCCAGCCGGTCAGGCCGAAAAGGGTAATCGGCACCAGCAGCCACGACATCAGCGCCACGGCGGGAACCGATAAAAACTGAATAAAGAAGGCGAAAGCGAAGGCTTTATTGCGCAGATGCGTCGGCACCCATTCGCTTAAATAGGTGTCGATGGTCACCAGCTCAATGCCGAGACCGACGCCGACCAGAAAGCGGCAGAAGATAACCCCTTCAGCGCTGCTTTGCAGGGCCATCATCAGCGAAAATACGCCGTACCAGGCGAGGGCAAACATAAACGTCAGGCGGCGGCCCAGCTTATCCGCCAGCGGCGCAAGCAGGCTGGCGCCAATAAACAGCCCCATAAAGGTGGACGACGCGAAGGCGGCCTGGTCGGAGATACCGAAGATACCCTGCTCGCCGGTATGGAAAATATCCTCTGCCAGCAGCCCGGTGCTGATATAGCCGGTCTGAAAAAGATCGTACAGCTCGAAGAAGCCGCCCAGCGCCAGGAGGGTGATAAAAGACCACAGGCCAACGGAGGCGGGGAGCGCATCGATGCGAGCGGTCAGGCTGGAGTGGGGATGTCCTGGGGAGGCGAACGCGGCGTCGCCCAGAACCTGGGTGGTAGACATATTATTATTTTCCTCAGATAAAATGTTTGCCTGCTAATGTTATTTGATTGTTAATGGTTTTAAATTTTTAATCGCATCGGGGGAGAGAGATTTGCAGAATAAAATAATGCCAATGTGGTTTGGCTGGCGTTGTGTGCTGGTTTTCGCCTGTGGCCCGGCCGCAGAGTGAAGGAATTCACCATCGGGCCGCCAAGTTTGACCTGAAATAAATTTAAGATAACGAGAGATTGTTGCGCTCAGGTTATTCACCTACATTCAAAGCGAGTACTCCCACTCAGGAAAATAATCATGTCTAGTAAGAAAATTTTACAAGCAGCGCTGGCGGCGGCGCTTTCGCTGTCAATGATGGCTACGCCGGTCTTCGCTAATCCCGGTAACGGCGGTGGCAACGGTGGTGGAAATAGCGGTAACCATGGCAACAGTGGTGGGAATAGCGGTAACCATGGCAATAACGGTAACAACGGCAATAGCGGTAAAAACAACGTTGATAAGGGCAACCAGGGTCATAAAGAAGGAAATTCGGGGCAGAGAAAAAACTACGGCAAACCCGATCATGTCTCCGCTGATATCAGCTTCTCCAGAGCGCGTTCGCTGGCGGTAAACTACGGTTTAACCGGCTATCAGTCGCTGCCGCCGGGAATCGCCAAAAATCTGGCTCGCGGTAAACCCTTACCTCCGGGGATTGCAAAAAAAGCGGTTCCGGCATCGATGCTCAACGAACTGCCTTACTATCCTGGCTATGAATGGCGCGTGGTGGGCCAGGATTTAGTGCTGATCGCGCTGAGTACGGCGATCGTGACGTCGATAATTAATGGCGTCTTTGACTAGTGAATTAACCCCGGTTCGCGCCGGGGTTAATCCTGACGGGCAGGCTTAGCGCATTAAGGTCATTCTAAACAAATCGTCACTAAAGCGAGATTTTAACTTTACTCAAATAATTGAATGACTATAATGAGCACAAATTCACACAGGAGAAATATGTTGGACAGTCACCCTTACTTAAACATCAAGGCAAGCTGACGCTATTTTTTCTGCGCTGCTTGCCAACCGGCGGGCAGCAATCTCCTCATCCAGACGATTGCATCCCATAAAAAATAACGCAGCATGGCTGCGAGGATAATCGTCATGTTCATGTTTAAAAATACATTATTCCCTCCACCGTCAACGCGACGTTAATCGCCTCTCTGGCGACAATTTGTCGTGTGCTTAATAAAGCACGTAGTTAATTCTTCCAGCAAAAATGGAGGAAGCTATGTTGATGTTTCCTTATATCGCAAATTTACTCGCCGCGATGCTGTTGGGCGCACTGATTGGCGCCGAAAGACAGTGGCGTCAGCGGATGGCTGGCCTGCGCACCAATGCGCTGGTCGCCACCGGCGCGGCGGTTTTTATTCTGAGCTCTATCTCCACATCGCCGGATAGTCCGGGACGTATTGCCGCGCAGGTGGTTTCCGGAATTGGTTTTCTCGGCGCCGGGGTCATCATGCGGGAAGGTATGAACGTGCGCGGCCTGAATACCGCGGCAACCCTGTGGTGCTCTGCGGCGATTGGCGTACTGTGTGGCTTAGGCCAGTTCTGGCAAGCGGCGGCGGCAACGCTGATCATCCTGTGCGCCAATATTCTACTGCGCGAAGCGGCGCAGAGAATTAATCAGATCCCCGGCGCGACAGAAGAAGAAAAATGCTACGTCCTGAATATTATCTGTCATAGCGAACATGAAAACGCGATTCGTCAGCTATTGCTTAATATCAGTAAAGAGATGACGCTCAGCTTGCAGGGGCTGGTGTCGATAGCAGCAAAAGAACAAGGACATAAAGAAATCCGCATCGAACTGGTTGGTAATACCGACTCCCGCAAAGCGCGAGATCTTATTATGTCAAGAATTGGCGGTGACGAAAACATTACGTCAGTGCGCTGGTGCGTCGAGGGGAGTTAGCCTCCCTGATATTCTACTCTGGCAATGATTTGTCTAAGGAGGGAATGATGGATATTCCCAGGCAATTAAAGTAATAAGCGTTTAATAACGTAAAAATGAATTATGCATAAGTCAATTATGCAGGGATAACGACGTCTTAAATTTGAGGAGTAATCATGACTGACATGAAAATAGAAAACCGGAAAATAAACCGGTCTGCGTCAGAAAATGATAAGCAGCATAAAAAAAGCTTCGCCATTGAAACCGAGGCATTTAACAGCCCGGATCATACGCTGGCGCGGCTCAACAGCAGCCGTCAGGGGCTCACCACCGAAGATGCCCTTGAACGGCTGAATGAATATGGCCGCAATGAAGTCGCGCACGAGCAGGCGCCGCCGGCGCTAATCCAGCTTTTGCAGGCATTCAATAACCCGTTTATCTATGTCCTGATGGCGCTGGCCGCCGTCAGCTTCGTGACCGATTACTGGCTACCGCTGCGTAACGGCGAAGAGACCGATCTGACCGGGATTATCATTATCGTCACGATGGTCAGCCTGAGCGGGTTATTGCGTTTCTGGCAGGAGTTTCGCACCAACAAAGCGGCGCAGGCGCTGAAATCCATGGTTCGCACCACGGCGACGGTACTGCGTCGCGGTCCTGGTAACATGGGGCCAGCGCAGGAGGAGATTGCCATTGAGGAACTGGTGCCCGGTGACATCATCTTCCTGGCTGCGGGGGATCTGGTTCCGGCGGATGTCCGCCTGCTGGAGTCCCGGGACCTGTTCGTCAGCCAGTCGATACTTAGCGGCGAATCGCTGCCGGTGGAAAAGTATGACGTTCTGGCCAGCGTGTCCGGCAAAGGGTGCGACAGGCTTCCCGAGCCGAACAAAGATAAAAGCCTGCTGGAGATGGGCAATATCTGTCTGATGGGCACCAACGTGACCAGCGGCAGGGCGCAGGCGGTGGTGGTGGCTACCGGAAACCGCACCTGGTTTGGTTCGCTGGCGAAGTCCATTGTCGGTACGCGCACCCAGACGGCGTTCGACCGTGGGGTAAACAGCGTCAGCTGGCTGCTGATCCGTTTTATGCTGGTGATGGTGCCGATTGTGCTGCTGATTAACGGCTTCAGCAAAGGAGACTGGGTTGAGGCATCGCTGTTTGCCCTGGCGGTCGCGGTGGGCCTGACGCCGGAAATGCTGCCGATGATCGTCAGCTCAAACCTGGCGAAAGGCGCTATCGCCATGTCGCGGCGCAAAGTGATCGTCAAGCGGCTGAACGCTATTCAGAACTTTGGCGCCATGGACGTGCTGTGCACCGATAAAACCGGCACGCTGACGCAGGACAATATCATTCTTGAGCATCATCTTGACGTCAGCGGCAGCGAGAGCGACCGGGTGCTGACGCTGGCGTGGCTCAACAGCAGCAGCCAGAGCGGGGCGCGCAACCTGATGGACCGGGCGGTGCTGCGCTTTGGCGAGGGGCGGATTGCGCCAGCGACCAAAGAGCGCTTCGTGAAGCTTGATGAACTGCCGTTTGATTTTGTCCGCCGTCGGGTCTCGGTGTCGGTGGAAGATGTCCGCCACGGCGATAAAAGCCTGATCTGCAAAGGCGCGGTCGAAGAGATGCTGATGGTGGCCACGCATCTGCGCGAAGGCGACCGCGTGGTTGCGCTGGATGAAACCCGCCGCGATCTGCTGTTAGCCAAAACGCAGGATTACAACGCCCAGGGTTTCCGCGTGCTGCTGGTCGCGACCCGCAAGCTGGATGACTCCGCCCTGACAACCCCGCTGTGCGCCGCGGATGAGCAAGGGCTGACGGTCGAAGGGATGCTGACCTTCCTCGATCCGCCGAAGGAGAGCGCGGGAAAAGCGATTACCGCGCTGCGCGATAACGGCGTGGCGGTCAAAGTGTTGACCGGCGATAACCCGGTGGTCACGGCGCGTATTTGCCTGGAAGTGGGGATTGATGCCCACGGTATCCTGACCGGCGCGCAGATTGAAGCGATGACGGATAACGAACTGGAGCGCGAAGTGGAAACGCGTTCGGTATTCGCCAAACTGACGCCGCTGCAGAAGTCGCGCATCCTGAAAACGCTGCAGAAAAACGGCCACACCGTCGGCTTCCTCGGCGATGGCATCAACGATGCGCCGGCGCTGCGCGATGCGGACGTCGGTATTTCCGTCGACAGCGCGGCGGATATCGCCAAAGAGGCATCCGATATCATCCTGCTGGAAAAGGATTTGATGGTGCTGGAAGAAGGGGTGATCAAAGGGCGTGAGACCTTTGGCAATATCATTAAGTACCTGAATATGACCGCCAGCTCTAACTTCGGCAACGTCTTCTCGGTACTGGTGGCCAGCGCGTTTATTCCGTTTCTGCCGATGCTGGCGATTCATCTGCTGATCCAGAACCTGATGTACGATCTCTCTCAGCTCTCGCTGCCGTGGGACAAGATGGATAAGGAATTCCTGCGTAAGCCGCGCAAGTGGGATGCGAAAAATATCGGCCGCTTTATGCTGTGGATTGGCCCGACGTCGTCCATTTTTGATATCACCACCTTCGCGCTGATGTGGTACGTGTTTGCGGCGAATCACGTCGAAGCCCAGGCGCTGTTCCAGTCCGGGTGGTTTATTGAAGGGCTGCTGTCGCAAACGCTGGTGGTGCATATGCTGAGAACGCAGAAAATTCCGTTTATCCAGAGTCGGGCGACGTTGCCGGTGCTGCTCACCACCGCGGTCATTATGGCGATGGGCATCTACATTCCGTTCTCGCCGCTGGGGGCGATGGTCGGGCTGGAGCCGCTGCCGCTGAGCTACTTCCCGTGGCTGATCGCGACGCTGCTCAGCTACTGCCTGGTCGCGCAGGGCATGAAGCGTTTCTATATCAAACGCTTTGGTCAGTGGTTCTGATGATAAGGAGGCGCAGAGATGAATCGTTCTCCGGACACCCTCATCGCGCTGATATTTTTCCTGGTGGGTCTGCTGGTGCTGTTGCTGGCTATCTGGCAAATCCTGTTCTGAAAAAGGGGGCGCGATGCGCAGAGGATCGCTGGATAAAGTCTTTATTCAGGTGGCGATTATTGCGGCCATCATTATTCTGCTGACAATCTGGATTAGATAAGAGGAGCCCGGGCCATTGGCCCGGGTTTAGCATTTCTGCCGGGGAAAGGATTACAGATCGAAGCGGTCGAGGTTCATCACCTTGGTCCATGCGGCAACGAAGTCATTCACGAACTTCTGCCGCGCATCGCTGCAGGCATACACTTCAGCCAGGGCGCGCAGGACGGAGTTGGAGCCAAACACCAGGTCAACGCGGGTAGCGGTATATTTCTCTTCGCCGCTCTTACGGTCGCGGCCGATAAACAGCTCAGCGTGCTCGTCAGCGGCTTTCCAGACGGTGCCCATATCGAGCAGGTTAGCGAAGAAATCATTGCTCAACACCCCCACGCGGTCGGTAAACACGCCGTGTCGGCTGCCGTCGAAGTTCGCGCCCAGCACGCGCAGACCGCCCACCAGTACCGTCATTTCCGGCGCCGTCAGCGTTAACTGCTGCGCTTTATCAATCAGCAGCGTTTCGGTAGAGATGCCGCCGCCAACGCGACGATAGTTGCGGAAACCATCGGCCAGCGGCTGCAGCAGATCCATCGCTTCCACATCGGTCTGATCCTGACGCGCATCGACGCGGCCAGGGGCGAAGGGAACGCTAACCTGAACGCCCGCCGCCGCGGCAGCCTGCTCAATGCCCACCACGCCGGCCAGAACGATAATATCGGCCAGCGACGCTTTACCGGATGCCTGCTGAATCCCCTGCAGGGTCGGCAGCACGCGGGACGCGATGGCGTTTACCGGCCAGGATTTCTGCGGTTCCAGCGCCAGACGCGCGCCGTTGGCGCCGCCGCGTTTATCGCCGCCGCGGAAGGTGGAGGCCGATGCCCAGGCCACGGAAACCAGCTCGCTGACCGAAAGGCCGGCGTCGGCAATGGCGGTTTTCAGCGTCGCGATATCCTCTGCGGTTGGGGTGTGGACCGCCGCCGGTAGCGGATCTTGCCAGATCAGATCTTCTTTCGGCACTTCCGGGCCCATGTAGCGGGACTTCGGCCCCATATCGCGGTGGATAAGTTTAAACCACGCGCGGGCAAAGGCTTCGTTAAAGGCCTGCGGGTCGTTAAGGAAGCGGCGGGAAATCTTGTCGAACTCCGGGTCGAAGCGCAGCGTCAGGTCGGTGACCAGCATGGTCGGCTTGCGTTTTTTCTCCGGATTAAACGGGTCAGGAATGATCTCCGGCGCATCTTTCGCTTCGAACTGAATCGCGCCTGCCGGGCTGCGGGTTTGCACCCACTCATATTTGTACAGGTTTTCGAAGAAGTAGTTGCTCCACTGGGTCGGCGTTTGCGTCCAGACCACTTCCAGACCGGAGGTGATCGCGTCGGCGCCCGCGCCGCTGCCGTAGCTGTTCGCCCAGCCGAGTCCCTGCGCTTCAATCGGCGCCGCTTCCGGCTCTGCGCCAACGTGGCTGGTCACCGCGGAACCGTGGGTTTTGCCCAGCGTATGACCGCCGGCGATCAGCGCGACGATCTCTTCATCATTCATTGCCATATTGCCGAAGGTCGCGCGAATCGCGGAGGCGGCGGAGAGCGGGTCGCCGCTGGCGTTGGGGCCTTCAGGGTTGACGTAAATCAGCCCCATTTCGGTCGCGCCGATGGCCTGCTGATTCAGGCTTTCCGGATGACGATGGGCCAGCCATTCGGTTTCGTTACCCCAGTCGACGTCCAGATCCGGTTCCCAAACGTCTTCACGACCGGCACCGAAGCCAAACGTACGGAAACCGGCATTTTCCAGCGCCACGTTGCCTGCCAGCATATAGAGGTCGGCCCAGGAGATTTTTTGCCCGTATTTTTGTTTTACCGGCCACAGCAGGCGACGGGCTTTGTCGAGGCTGACGTTATCCGGCCAGGAGTTGAGCGGTGCGAAACGCTGCTGGCCGCGGCCCGCGCCGCCGCGCCCGTCAACGGTACGATAGGTACCGGCGCCGTGCCACGCCATACGAATAAACAGCCCGATATAGCTACCCCAGTCCGCTGGCCACCACTCCTGAGAATCGGTGAGCAGGGCGCGCAGATCGGCCTTCAGGGCCGAGTAGTCGAGCTTCTTAAACTCTTCGCGGTAGTTAAAGTGTTCGCCCAGCGGGTTTGAACGATTGGAGTGCTGATTCAGCAGATCCACCCGTAGTTGATTTGGCCACCAGTCGCGGTTGCCGGTGCCACCGCCCGCGCTCTGGGTGGGCGTCGCCGTCTCGGCGTGGAAAGGGCATTTCCCTGCCGACGGGGTATTCGAAGGATCGTTTGACGTGCTCATATCAGGCTCCGTTTGCTTTTGTGAATGCCATTACGATATACACTGCTACCAATAAGCGATATTTGAATGAGTCTACGGATTTAATAGTTATTTCCGTTCAATGCCTTTGTAAAAACCGAACATATATCATTGTTCAATGATTGATTGTTCAGTATTGACTCAACCACAATAGTCGTAACATACGCGTAAAGGAATCGTTAAGACATCATCCCCGCCAGCGAAGACCGATTGTTTGAGTTACGACAATTTTAGTGCGTAAAACGGCTTAGCGCTGCCAGTATAAAGGCGTACCAAAAACGTCGATAAAATAGTCTATTACCGCACGTACGTTTAACGAAGGATGACGGGCGTGAGGGTAGATCGCCGACACCGGCGAGGGGCTGCTGCCGATCGCCGCGCTGTAGTGAGGCATCAGCTGAATCAGCCTTCCAGCCCCCATGGCTTCATTGACCATCCAATCGGGAAAGAGCACCACCCCCATGCCTCCCAGCGCAGCGGTCAGCAGCGCATCGGCGTTATTTGATGCCAGCCGCGGCGTTTGCGGATAGTGAACCCATTCTCCCTCCGCGAGGCGGAACAGCCAGCGGTTAGGTCCATTTGAACCGCTGTAGACCAGCGTGCTGTGATGGCGAAGATCTTCCGGTTTCTCCGGCATGCCGCAGCGCTGCAGATAGTCCGGAGCCGCAACCAGATAGTGATGCTGCATACCCAGTACTCTGGCATGAACGCTGGAGTCCGGCAGGCTGCCGATGCGGAAAATCAGGTCGGTCGCTTCGCGGTGCGGATCGATAAAATCATCGGTCAGCGCCAGCGCAATTTGCATCTGTGGATAGCGCTGCGTCAGCCCCGGCAGCCACGGCGCGATATGGCGCTGGCCAAAATAGACCGGGGCGTTGATCCGCACCAGTCCACCCGGCTCAAGACGACGGTCCTGCAGGTCGCGCCTGGCAACGCTGAACCGTTCGCCGAGCCCTCTGGCATGTTCGGCAAACAGGCGTCCCGCTTCGGTGGGAACCACCGCCCGGGTATTACGATAAAAGAGCTGCTGGCCGAGCGCATCCTCAAGCTGGTGAATGACGCGCGACACCATCGAGGGCGAAACGCCTTCCCGCCTCGCCACCACGGAGAAACTCTGGCTGTCATAGACGGCGATAAACAGCTGTAGCGCCCGAAAATTTACATTACCCGCATCGCTCATTAATGCAATATCCGCAAAAGTGTTTCCCTGATTGTATCGTTTTTCACATTACTTCGCTGCTTTATGCTCTGCCACCCAATCAATAATCGGATATCAACGATGCAGTTATTACTTATTTTTCTTGTGATTGCCGGCGGCATGGGGTTATCCGTGGAAGCCGGACTACTCGGGCCGCTTGCCGGTCAGGTAGGGGACCTGTGGGCCACCTTCAGCATTTTTAGCGTCGGGAGCGCGCTAACCTTTCTGCTGATGCTGCTGTTTGGCCCCAGGCAGGGTCCCTCGTTCTTCTCCTTACCGGGCTGGCAGCTTACCGGAGGCGTACTGGGGCCCATTTACGTCGTCATCTTAACCATCGCCGTACCGGTTATCGGTATCGCCATGACGATGATCGGCATTCTGGCCGGTCAGGTATGCAAAAGCCTGCTGATTGACCACTACGGTCTGTTTGGTTCGGCAAAACGTAAAATCGATGGACGGCGGGTTATCGCGCTGCTGTTTATCATCGTCGCCCTGATTCTGATCGCCACAAGCTGAGGAGTTAACATGAGTAGCATAATGATTTTGCTGGCGCTGGTCGGCGGCGCGATGCTGAGTATGCAGGCGGCGATTAATGGCCGTTTGGGCAGCCTGGTGGGCGTATTTCGCAGCGCGTTTCTCACGTTTGCGGTGGGCGCCTTGATCACGGCGCTGCTGATTTTTTATTTTGCCCCCCATCAGTCGACAACGCTGCTGGATGTGCCGAAATGGCAGCTGCTGGGCGCATTTTGCGGGATTCCCTATATCGTAATTATGGTGGTGGCGGTGCAGCGTATCGGTACCGCGACGGCCACGGTGGCGGTGATTTTTGGCCAACTGGCCATGAGTCTGCTGATCGATAATTTTGGCTGGCTGGGTAACGACGCCATTGCCTTTTCAGCGGGGCGGCTGGGGGCCATCGTCTGTCTGGGGCTGGCGCTGTTCTTTATTTACCGCTCCAGCGCGGCGGCAAAAGCTGAAGATAAGGAGAGTTAGCCCACCTGTTCAGGTGAGTTGTCGCGCATCGCCAACCGCGGTCATACTGTTCGTCACCCTGTGACTGGCGCTTTAGACAGGTACTGTCGGGGAGCATGGGGATCGCCGCCGCGCGCCTGGGCATCACATCACTTTACCGGAGATACGCTATGCCTGAGATACCGTCGCTGCTGACCTTCGCGCTTGTTGCCCTTGGCCTGGTATTGACCCCGGGGCCGAATATGATCTATCTGATTTCGCGCTCGATTTGCCAGGGAAGAAGGGCCGGACTGGTCTCCCTCGGCGGGGTGGCGCTGGGGTTTGTGTTTTATATGCTGTGCGCCGCTTTCGGTATTACCGCACTGATCTTCGCCGTTCCCTACGCTTACGACGCGTTGCGCATCAGCGGCGTGGTCTATCTGCTTTATCTGGCCTGGCAGGCGGTGAAGCCCGGCGGGCGCTCGGTCTTTGCGGTGCGCGACCTGCCTGCCGATAGCGGCCGTAAGCTGTTTATGATGGGCTTTATTACTAACCTGGCGAACCCTAAAATCGCCATCATGTATCTCTCACTGCTGCCGCAGTTTATCTCTCCCGGACACGGCAGCATCCTTGCGCAGTCGCTGGTGCTGGGAGGGACGCAGGCGCTCATTAGCGTAGCGGTTAATGCGCTGATTGTGGTGATGGCCGGGCAGGTGTCGCTGTTTCTCGCGGGGCGCCCGTTATGGCAGCAGTTTCAGCGCTGGCTGATGGCGACGGTGCTGGCGGGGATGGCGGTGAAAATTGCCTTCGAGGCGCGGAAGTAATCGCTGCGCCCGGCGGTGCTACGCTGCCGGGCGCAGGGGAATGGCTTTAGGCCCCTGGCCCTATCAGCTGTGAGCGGATCGTCGCCTCCGGCATCATCTCCAGCAGGCCGTTGCTCAGCATCTCTCCCGCCTCCTGCAGCGCGCTAAGCGGCATTTCCGGCAGGCTTTCAAGAATAAACCACATCCGCGGACTCTCCACGCTCAGACGAGTACGTACTCCCTGTCGCCAGTTCCAGCGTCGGCAGGTCACGCCGCGATCGTCGCCCCAGACCACTTCTCCCGCATCGGGATATTCGTGAACGATCTGCCCCTCTTTGACGGTATCGAACGGTTCGCTGCCGTCCGCGAGCTTGAGGTGCGGGGCGCCAACGTAAGCCGCCAGGTTTTCGCCGCCGACCGGCACGGCGTAGCGCAGGCTCACCGCATTATAGAGATCGACGATGGGATCGATCGCAGCCATCTCGCCATCGCGCAGCACCCGCCTGCGCAAGGCTTCCGCCGAGCAGGGCGTCCGCTTGGGTTTTGCGCCAAAGGCGCGGAATACCTCGTTCCAGGCCTGCAGGTGCGCCTCCGCCCACTGCGGCTCGCCGGCGATAACCGCCTGGCAGGCGGAGCGGAGCGCATCGGACCCGACCAGGGGGGCGCGTACGACAGCGGAAACGACATCAATGCTCAGGGCGCGAAAGCCGGGGGCCAGCGCGGAGACCTGCGGGCTGATTGACGGTAATACGCTATTCATTGGATAATCCTGTAACGACCATTTTAAAGCATAATATCGACCGATGACCAATAAAGTCAATATAACGACCGACGCGGGCGCCGATGCCGCCATGATTAATGAAGCCGTTGCGGCGCGCATTAAGCGCTACCGGGCGGAAAAGAAGATCTCCCTGGATGAGCTGTCGCGACGCGCGGGCGTCAGCAAAGGTATGCTGGTAGACATTGAAGCCTGTAGGGCCAATCCCAGCATTGCGCTGTTGTGCCGTCTGGCCTCGGCGCTGGGCGTTTCCGTGGCCGATTTTGTCAATGTCGCCACCGCGCCGCCGGTAAAGGTGATTGCAGAAGGCGAGATTCCCACGCTGTGGCAGGGCGAGCAGGGCGGCAAGGCGCGGCTCCTTGCCGGTACCAGCGGTCCGGATATGGTTGAGCTCTGGCAGTGGAGCCTCAATCCGGGAGAGATGTTCACATCGCCGGGGCACGGGGAGGGGACGACTGAGCTGCTTTTCGTGACCGAGGGCGCCTTAACCCTGACGGTTAACGACGGGGTCTATCTGATTCGAGAGGGGGATTCCGCCGTCGCGCGTACCGACGCCCCGCATAGCTACGCTAACGCCGGGGATAAGATCGCGCGATTCACCATGACGGTGAGCGAAAAAGCGCGCTAGCAAGCGTTTCCCGGCGAGCGGCTATCGTCCCGACCGCTCGCCGCCTTCACGCCATACGCACCAAATCCATGCAATGCCCCATCATCACTCCCCATTTTTGGGAGCCGCGGCGGCGCCTGCCGTCGTAGGGCTGATTTTACGCGCGCTGCGCGCCTGGCATAGACCTTGCACACTCCTGTTCAGAAGGCAGCGCAACAGACAATTGAGATAACACAATAGCTGGCTAGGGTTCCGGTTCACTCAGGTGAACGTCTGGTCCGAGAGCTGGCGACCTCTGCGAGGTTACACGGCGGGACAAAAGCCCGGGAGACAGCAGCACCGTTGGGTGTCGCGCTGCCCCCGTTTCTCGTGCTAACCAGAGGTCCACCATGAAGACACCGCCGATCCTCCGCTCTCTTATCCTGTCGCTGGCGCTGCTGGCCAGCGTCCCCTCGTTTGCCGCCGTCAAAAAAGAGTTCAACATCTGCTGGACTATCTATGCCGGATGGATGCCCTGGGGCACCATCAGCAACGAAAAGATCATCGATAAATGGGCCAGTAAATACGGCATCAAAATCAATATCGTTCAGCTGAACGACTACATCGAATCCATTAACCAGTACACCGCGGGCCAGTTTGACGGCTGCACCATGACCAACATGGATGCCCTGACCATTCCGGCGGCGGGGGGCGTTGATACCACGGCGCTCATTACCGGCAGCTACTCCGACGGCAACGACGGCGTGGTGCTGAAGGGGGCGGATAAAAAGCTCAGCGATCTGAAAGGCATGGCGGTGTATCTCCCGGAGCTTTCGGTATCGCACTACCTGCTGGTTCGCGGTCTGGAAAAAGCCGGGCTGCAGGAAAAAGACGTCAAAGTGGTCAATACCTCGGATGCGGATATCGTCTCGGCTTTTGGCACCAGCGGCGTACGCGCGGCGGTGGCCTGGAATCCGCAGCTTTCGGTTATCAAAAAGACGCCGCAAACCACGGAGGTCTTTAGCTCTTCGCAGGTTCCCGGCGAGCTGATCGACATGATGGTGGTGAATACTCAGACCCTGAAAGATAACCCGGCGCTGGGTAAAGCCCTGACCGGCGCCTGGTTCGAGATGATGGCCAAAATGCAGGCCGGAGACACGCAAGCGCTAAGCGCAATGGCCGCCGATTCCGGCACCGACCTCGCGGGCTACCGGGCGCAGCTCAAAACAACCCATCTCTTCTGGACGCCTGCCGATACCCTGACGTTTATCTCCTCGCCGGCGCTGGCAAAAACCATGCAGCGGGTGGCGCAGTTCTCTTTTGATAAAGGGCTGCTGGGAGAGGGAGCGCAGAGCGCTGACTTTATCGGCATGACCTTCCCCGGCGGCGTCACCGTCGGCGATACCGCCAACAGCAAACTGCGCTTTGACGACAGCTATCTGAAGCTGGCGGCGGCGGGGCAGCTGTAATGATTGACCTTGGGAGTCCACGCCATGCGCCACATTAACCGCTATCCCCGGCAGGGTATGCGCCTGACGCTGATGCTATTGCCCTTCGTCCTGATGATCGCCGCCTGGTTTATCGGTTCGGCGGTGCGGCTGGAAGCCAACCCGCAGGATAAGCTGCTGCCCGGCCTGTCGCAGATGATCGCGGCCATCGATCGGATGGCCTTCACCCCGGATAAACGCAGCGGCGAGTATCTGCTGTGGGCCGACACGCTGATTAGTATGAGCCGCCTGCTGATTGGTCTGGCGCTCTCGTCGCTGATTGGCCTGGGCATCGGCATCGCCGCCGGCGTGTTCCCGATGTACCGCGCGGCGCTGTCGCCGCTGATGACCGTGGTGTCGATGATCCCGCCGCTGGCGATCCTGCCGGTGCTGTTTATCGTCTTCGGCCTGGATGAGCTATCAAAAGTGATGCTTATCGTCATTGGCATTACGCCGATGCTGGCGCGCGACCTTGAACAGCGGGCGCGGGAAATCCCGGCGGAGCTGTTTATCAAAGCGCAAACCCTCGGCGCCAATAGCTGGACGGTGGTGCTGCGGGTAGTGCTGCCGCAGCTGCTGTCGCGGCTGATAACCTCCCTGCGCCTGCTGCTGGGCTCCGCATGGCTGTTTTTGATCTCCGCCGAGGCTATTTCCGCCACCGCCGGTCTCGGCTATCGCATATTCCTCGTCCGCCGCTATATGGCGATGGACGTGATTATTCCTTACGTCATCTGGATAACCCTGCTGGCGTGGCTGATGGATCTGGCTCTGCGCCAGCTGCACAAAGCCTGTTTCCCGTGGGCGGAAGGAGGCCGGGCATGAGCTTTATCGACATCAAAAATATCTGGCAGGAGTACGGCGACCACGTGGTGCTGGAGCGCATCAATTTGCAGGTGAAAGAGGGCGAGTTCTGTTCGATGGTCGGCGCGTCCGGCTGCGGGAAGTCGACGTTTTTACGCCTGCTGCTCGGCCAGGAAAAGCCGACTCGCGGGGAAATCACCCTCGACGGCCAGCCGCTGGCGGCGGAGCCGGACCGCAGCCGCGGCGTGGTGTTTCAGCGTTATTCGGTTTTCCCGCACCTCAACGTGCTGGATAACGTCGCCATTGGCCTCGAACTCCCGGCGTCACCGCTGTTTGGCCGGCTGTTTGCCGGCAGGAAACGCGACGCGCGCGAACGGGCGCAGCGGATGCTGGAGAAAGTCGGGCTGGGGCACGCGCTGAATAAATATCCGGCGCAGCTCTCCGGCGGGATGCAGCAGCGGCTGGCGATCGCCCAGGCTTTCGTCATGCAGCCGCGCGTACTGCTGCTTGATGAACCCTTCGGCGCGCTGGATCCCGGTATTCGCAAGGATATGCACGGGCTGCTGCTCCAGCTGTGGAGCGAAACGCGGATGACGGTTTTTATGGTCACCCACGACCTCGCGGAGGGCTTCAACCTTGGCACCCGGCTGCTGGTTTTCGACAAAGTGCGCATCGATCCGCAGGCGCCCAACGCCTGGGGGGCGCGCGTTACCTACGATATTCCGCTCAATGAAGCGCGGATGTCGCAGATAACCACCGGCAGCGACAATAACGTTTACGCATTAAGGAGATAGTTTGATGACCGCATTTTTTCACTCATCCCCCAGCCTGCGCGAAGAGCGGCTACCCGGCGGGGCGCACACCTCGTTGATTTTGCGCAAAGGGCAGATTCTGCGCCTGACCGATATCGACGGCGGAGCCAACGTCAGCATGATGATGCTGAATCCCCATGAGAAGAGTGAGCGCCTGAATCTGCCGGATACCCTCAAGGGGCAGCACACCGCGCGCCTGACCGCCGGGCACTGTTTCTACTCCGATATGGGGCGCGTTCTGGCCGGGATTGTTGCCGACAGCTGCGGCTGGCACGACCCGTTCGGCGGGATACTCAACGCCGACGAGACGCGTGAAAAATATGGCGCAGGACGCTACCAGGAGCTGCGCAACGGCTTCTACCGCAACGGCGTCGATAACCTGCTGGTTGAAATGGGTAAATGGGATCTGGGCCTGGAGGACCTGCTGATGGTGGTTAACTTCTTCAGCAAAGTCACCGTCGATGAGGATGGCCGTTTTCAGTTTATTTCCGCCAACAGCCGCGCCGGAGATTACGTTGAGCTGTTTGCGCCGATGGATGTCCTCATGGTGCTGACCGCGCTGCCGCATCCTCAGGACCCTGCCGCTGAGTACGCCCCGCGGCCGATCCAGCTGAGCTGGTACCAGGCTGACGATGCGCAGGCGGCCGCGGAAGCGCTCTTTACCCGCGATGAAAACCAGCGCGCGTTCCTCAACACCCAACTTTTTGCCCTGTAAGGAGGCTGCGATGACCCTGATCGCCAGTAACCGTCGTCCCGAAGATGCCGTCTATCGCCATGTGATCCCGGCAGGGGAGCCCTGGCTGTTTGAGGTACAAAAAGGGCAAACCCTGCGCCTGCTTGACCTCGAAGGCAACCAGGCCATTGATACCCTGTTTTACAACGCCGATAACCCCCGAGAACGCTACGATCCGCAGCGCACGCTGCGCCGCCAGGGCAATGCCTATCTGACCACCGGCAGCGTACTCTATTCCAATCTGGGCAATCCACTGCTGACCATCGTTGCCGACACCTGCGGTCGCCACGATACCCTCGGCGGCGCCTGTGCCCAGGAGAGCAACACCGTGCGCTACGCCCAGGATAAACGCTATATGCACAGCTGTCGGGATAATTTCCTCTGCGCCTGCCTGCACGATGGCCGCCTGCATAAGCGCGATATCGGCGCCAACATTAATTTTTTTATGAACGTCCCGGTGACGCCGGAAGGCGGTCTGACCTTTGAGGACGGGATATCGGCGGCGGGGAAATACGTTGAGCTGCGCGCCGAGTGCAACGCCGTGGTGCTGATTTCCAACTGTCCGCAGTTAAATAATCCCTGCAACGGCTGGAACCCCACGCCCGCCGAGGTGCTGGTATGGAACTGACCCGCTGGCAGCGCTGGCGTCTGCTGGCCTTTCGGCTCTTCGCCGTCCGCGCCGACCGCCTGAACAGTACGCCGACGCGCAAACCTTAAGCGCCGGTTCACCCCGGGGACGACCTCAGGGGAACATCGACTTTTTGCGGGACGACCCGCGACCCTGTGAGTTGCGCTTATGTTTGATACCTTACTGATTGCCAACCGCGGCGCCATCGCCTGCCGCATTCTGCGCACCCTGCGCGCGATGCAGGTGAAAGGCGTCGCCGTCTATTCCGAAGCTGACCTGAGTAGTCTGCATATCCGCGACGCGGATGAAGCGTTAAGCCTCGGCGACGGCCCGGCGGCGCAAACCTATCTGGTGACGGAGAAGATCCTCGCCGCCGCGCAGCAGAGCGGCGCCAAAGCGATCCACCCCGGCTACGGCTTTCTGTCTGAAAACGCGGCCTTCGCCGAGGCCTGCGAGGCGGCGGGGGTGGCGTTTGTCGGCCCCACTCCGCAACAGCTGCGCACCTTCGGCCTGAAGCATACCGCTCGCGCCTTAGCCAAAGCCGAGGGCGTGCCGCTGCTGGAAGGCAGCGAGCTGCTGGCCGACAGCGGCGAAGCCTGCCGGGCGGCTGAGGCGGTGGGCTATCCGGTGATGCTCAAAAGCACCGCCGGCGGCGGCGGGATTGGCATGCGCGTCTGTCGCGACGCCCGTGAGCTGATTGAGGCGTTTGCCGCGGTGCAGCGGCTGGGACAAAACAACTTCAGCGACGGCGGGGTATTTCTCGAAAAATATATCGAACGCGCCCGCCATCTGGAGGTACAAATCTTCGGCGACGGGCGGGGAGAGGTCATCGCGCTCGGCGTGCGCGACTGTTCAGTCCAGCGGCGTAACCAGAAAGTGATTGAAGAGACGCCCGCGCCGAATCTGCCTGAAGGGATGGCGCAGGCGCTATGCGCGGCGGCTATCGCGTTGGGTAAAGCAGTGAGCTACCGCAGCGCCGGGACGGTGGAGTTTGTCTACGACAGCGCGGCGCGGCAGTTTTATTTCCTCGAGGTAAATACCCGGCTTCAGGTCGAACACGGCGTCACGGAGCAGGTGTGGGGCGTTGACCTGGTGCGCTGGATGATTGAGCTGGCGGCGGGGGAACTGCCTCCGCTACCTGAGCTGGCCGCCGGGTTACGGCCCCAGGGCCATGCTATCCAGGCGCGAATTTACGCCGAAGATCCGGGGCGGCAATTCCAGCCTTCTCCCGGACTGTTAACGGACGTCTTCTTTCCGCCGGCGGACGGCGCAGCCCTGCGTATTGACCGCTGGGTGGAAGCCGGGTGCGAAGTCCCGCCATTTTTCGACCCGATGCTGGCGAAAGCGATCGCCTGGCGCCCCAGCCGCGATGAGGCTATCGCCGGCCTGGCGCAGGCGCTGGCGGAGACCCGCCTGTACGGCGTAGAAACTAACCGCGTGTACCTGCAACAAATTCTTGGCTTTGCGCCCTTTACCGAAGGCGAGCCCTGGACCCGCTGCCTTGAGCAGCTGCGCTACCGCGCGGCGACCGTGGAGGTGCTGAGCGCCGGAACCCAGACCAGCGTGCAGGACTATCCGGGACGTTTGGGGTACTGGGCGGTGGGCGTACCGCCGTCGGGGCCGATGGACGATCGCGCCCTGCGTCTCGGTAACCGCCTGCTGGGCAATGCCGAGGGAGCGGCTGCGCTGGAAATCACCCTCAACGGGCCGACCCTGAAATTTAATACCGACGTTCAGGCGGTGGTGTGCGGCGCGCCATTGGCGGTGACGCTCGATGGCGTAGACCAGCCGCTGGACTGCGTATTGACTATTCCGGCGGGGGCGACCCTGAAGCTGGGCGCGATAAGCGGCGCGGGGGTCAGAAGCTATCTCTGCCTGAGCGGCGGCATTCAGGTACCGGACTATCTGGGGAGTAAAAGCACCTTTACCCTCGGCCAGTTTGGCGGCCACGGTGGACGGGCGCTGCGCGGAGGCGACGTGCTGCATCTGGCGCCGCACGCCGCCGCCAGATGCGGGGATCAACTACCCGCCGCGCTACGCACAGCGCTGGCTGAGGTGCGGACGCTGCGGGTGATTTACGGCCCCCACGGCGCGCCGGAATTCTTTGCGCCGGAATATATTGCGACGTTCTTCGCCACGGAGTGGGCGGTCCACTTTAACTCCAGCCGCACCGGCGTGCGCCTGATTGGCCCCAAGCCGCTGTGGGCCCGCGACAGCGGCGGCGAAGCGGGGCTGCATCCGTCGAATATTCACGATAACCCTTACGCGGTGGGCGCGGTCGATTTTACCGGCGATATGCCGGTGATCCTTGGACCGGACGGGCCGAGCCTCGGCGGTTTTGTCTGCCCGGTCACGGTGATTGAAGCCGACCTCTGGCAGTTAGGCCAGCTCAAGGCCGGGGATAAGGTGCGTTTCGTGGCGGTGGATTTACCCACCGCCCGGCGGCTGGCGGAAGGGCGGCGCGCCGAGCTGGCGACCCTAAGTCACCAGGCGATAGCCTGGCAGCCCGCGCCGCTGACGTCGCCTGTCGTGATGACCTGCGGCGAGGCGGACAAACGCCTGGTGGCGCGACTCTCCGGCGATACGCATCTGCTGCTGGAAGCCGGGGAGCCGGAGCTGGATCTGGTTCTGCGTTTCCGCATTCACGCCCTGATGCAGGCCCTGGAAGCGCAATCAAGAGACGGCGCGATCGATATCACCCCGGGGATTCGCTCGCTGCAAATCCATTTTCAGCCGGAAACGTTGCCCCTTGAGACGCTGCTGGCGTGGGTGCGCGGCGAGTGGTCCACGGTCTGCCTGAGCGACGATCTGCAGGTGCCGACGCGCGTGGTGCATCTGCCGCTCTCCTGGGACGATCCGGCCTGCCGCAGGGCAATCGATAAATATATGACCACCGTGCGCCAGGACGCGCCCTGGTGCCCGAGTAATCTGGAATTTATCCGTCGCATCAACGATCTGCCCGATGAACAGGCGGTATGGAATACGGTATTTGACGCCAGCTATCTGGTGATGGGGCTGGGCGATGTTTATCTCGGCGCGCCGGTGGCGACGCCGCTTGACCCGCGCCATCGCCTGGTTACCACCAAGTACAACCCGGCGCGCACCTGGACGGCGGAAAACTCGGTCGGCATCGGCGGGGCCTATCTGTGCGTCTACGGCATGGAGGGGCCCGGCGGCTATCAGTTCGTTGGCCGGACCCTGCAGATGTGGAATCGCTATCGCGAGGTAGCGGATTTTGCCGGCAAACCCTGGCTGCTGCGTTTCTTCGACCAACTGCGTTTCTATCCGGTTTCGGCCGAAGAGCTGCTGCAAATTCGCCGCGATTTCCCGCTCGGACGCTACCCGCTGCGCATTGAGCACAGCACGCTGCGGCTGGCGGAATACCAGCAGTTTCTCCGCCGTGAAGCGCACAGCATCGGCGCGTTTCGCGAGCATCAGCAGCAGGCGTTTAACGCCGAACGCGATCGCTGGATAGCCAGCGGGCAGGCCCATTTTGACAGCCAGGAGAGCGCCGTGGATGAGGGCGGAGACGCGCCGCTGCGGCAGGGTGAACAGGGGGTGGAAAGCCCGATTTCCGGAAACCTGTGGCAAGTACAAACGGCGGCAGGCAGCCGGGTCCGCGCGGGGGATGTGCTGGTCGTGCTGGAGTCGATGAAGATGGAGATCCCGCTGCTGGCCCCCTGCGATGGCGTTATTCAACAGGTTCACGTGCAGCCGGGCAGCGCGGTACGCGCCGGGCAGCGGGTGGCGGTGATTATTGAGGAGAAGGCATGATGCAGCAGACGTTTGATTTACGCCTGGCAACCCTGGCGGAGCGTTACCGCACCGGTAAAACCACACCGCGCAGCGTGCTGGCGGACATCCGCCAGCGGGCGCAGGCGCTTAACCCCGAGTTCCGGTTGTTTATCCATATTCTGAGCGAAGAGGAGCAGGAGCCATTTCTGGCGGCGCTGGATGGCCTTTCGCCGGCCGCGCTGCCGCTGTACGGCGTGCCGTTCGCCATCAAAGACAATATCGATCTGGCGGAGATTGTCACCACCGCGGCCTGTCCGGCGTTTGCGTATCGGGCGGAGCAGAGCGCGACGATTGTCGCTCAGCTGATTGCGCTGGGCGCCGTGCCGGTCGGTAAAACCAATCTCGATCAGTTCGCTACCGGCCTGAACGGTACCCGATCGCCGTACGGTCGCTGCCGCAATAGCTATCATGCGGAGTATCCCTCCGGCGGTTCCAGCGCCGGTTCCGCGCTGGCGGTGGCGCTGGGCGTTGCCAGCTTCTCGTTGGGCACGGATACCGCCGGTAGCGGCCGCGTCCCGGCAGGGCTGAATAACCTGGTGGGTCTGAAGGCCAGTAAAGGGCTGATATCCACCGCAGGGGTGGTCCCCGCCTGTCGTACGTTAGACTGCGTGACCTTTTTCAGCCCCACCGCCGACGAGGCCAGCCAGCTGCTGGCGCTCGTCGCACGGTGCGATCCGCAGGACGCCTGGAGCCGCCGTAATCCTCAGTGGAACAGCCGTCAGGCGTTCGGCAGGCCGTCCGCGGGGTTTCGTTTTGGCGTTCCGCGCGAGCTCAATTTCCTCGGCTGCCGCGCAAGCGAACGCCTGTTTTCCCAGGCCCGGCAACGGCTGACGGCGCTGGGCGGGGTGGCAGTTGAGATTGATTTCACGCCGTTTCTGGCGGCAGCCCGGCTGCTGTATGACGGGCCGTGGGTCGCCGAACGCTACGCGGTGGTCGGTCCGCTGATGGCGCGGCAGCCGGAGGCGGTACTGCCGGTTATTCGCGACGTGCTGGCAAAAGCGCCGGGCACCGACGCCACGGCGACCTTTACGGCGATCTATCAGCTACAGCAGTACAAAGCCCGGTGCGACGCGATACTCGAGACCCTGGACTGCGTGCTGACGCCCACCTATCCGCGCCCGGTGACGCTTGACGAGCTGGAGGCGGAGCCGATCGCGCGCAACGCCGATCTCGGGTACTACACCAACTTTATGAACCTGCTGGACTATGCCGCGGTGAGCGTGCCATGCGGATTTATGCCGGACGGATTGCCTTCGGGCGTCACGCTGTTTGGCCGGGCCTTTACCGACCAGTATTTACTGGGCCTGGCCGATGCGTTTCAGCGCGCTGAGCGGCTGCCGCTGCCGGGCGGAGCGCGGCTGGAGACCCCGCCGCCTGAACGCGTCGCCGGGCATGACCGAATGGCGCTGGTTGTTTGCGGCGCTCATCTTTCTGGCCTGCCGCTTAACGGCCAGCTGCTGGCGCGGGGCGGTCGGCTGCTGCAGGCGACCCGCAGCGCGCCCCACTATCGTTTATACGCTCTCGCGGACGGCAAACGCCCGGCGATGGTTCGCGCCGATAGCGGCGGGGCGTCGATCGCGGTTGAAGTGTGGGAGCTACCCAGCGCGGAGGTCGGTTCGCTGCTGGCGGCCATCCCCGCGCCGCTGGGCCTGGGAAAAGTTGAGCTTGCCGACGGACGCCGGTTAGCGGGCTTTATCTGCGAAGCCAACGGATTAGGCGAAGCCACGGAGATTACCGCCTACGGCGGCTGGCGCGCCTGGCTGGCACGCTAAACTACAACCCCCTCCATCAAGAAGCGATGGAGGGGGTTAGTGACAGTGTCACCTTAAATTTCTAACATGCTGAAACATTTCTGCCAGATCATTAGCAACCTTTCGGTAGGGCTCCCGCTGCGATAACGCTATTCTTCCCCGCTTTTCCCTTTTCAGGCACTTTGTAACCCAGGTAAATGACCGCTAATGTCCCTAATGAGAGATGAAATTCGCGACCATTCAGCGGAAAAGATGCTATTTATCCGCCGTGCCGTCATTGCGTTTCTACTGGTGGTGATTTGCTTCGCCATCCTGATCCTTAATCTTTACCGCCTGCAGGTGGATCAGCACGACTTTTATCAGACGCGTTCAAACCAGAACGACATTAAAATGCTGCCCATCGCGCCGAGCCGGGGGCTGATTTTCGACCGCAACGGCATCCCGCTGGTACAAAATATTACCCTCTACCGTTTGCAGGTGATCCCGAGCAAAATCGCCGATATGACGGCGCTGCTGCAGCAGCTGACGCCGATCGTTGATTTAACCCCGCAGGATATCGCCGACTTCCGCGACGATATGCACCACAACAGCCGCTACAAAGAGGTGACGTTAAAATCGGACCTGAGCGATGTTGAAGTGGCGCGTTTTGCGGTCAATGAGTTTCATTTCCCCGGCGTCACGGTGGAGAGCTATCAGCAGCGCGCTTACCCCTACGGCGCCGAACTGGCGCACGTGGTTGGCTATGTCTCGAAGATCAACGACAGCGATCTGCAAAAGCTGGCCAAAGCCGGGGAAGAAGAGAACTACGCCGCCGACCACAATATCGGCAAGCAGGGCATTGAAGGCTACTACGAGAAAGCGCTGCACGGCACCACCGGCTATCAGGAAGTGGAAGTGGATAACCACGGGCGGGTCGTGCGTCTGCTAAAAGAGGTCCCGCCGGTGGCCGGGAAGAACATCTACCTGACGCTGGATCTGCACCTGCAGCAGTATATCGAATCGGTGCTGAAGGGGCAGCGCGCGGCGGTAGTGGCCGTCGATCCGCGCGATGGCGGCGTGCTGGCCATGGTGTCGAGCCCCAGCTACGATCCCAATCCCTTTGTCAGGGGCATCGGCTATCAGGCCTACCGTTCGCTGCTCGATAACCCGGACCGGCCGCTGATTAACCGGGTCACCCAGGGCCTCTATCCGCCCGCGTCGACGGTGAAGCCCTACATGGCGCTGTCGGCGCTGTCGGCGGGCGTGATCACGCCAACCACCTCCTTCTTCGGCGCGCCGACCTGGACGCTGCCGGGGACCCAGCGCCGCTACCGCGACTGGCTGAAGAGCGGCCACGGCATGCTTAACGTCACCAAAGCGATAGAAGAATCGGCGGATACTTTCTTCTATCAGGTGGCGTTTGAGATGGGTATCGACCGCATTCACGAGTGGCTAAGCAAGTTTGGCTACGGTCAGTCTACCGGCATCGATCTTAACGAGGAGTATGCCGGGGTGCTGCCGAGCCGGGAGTGGAAACAGCGGGTGCATAAAAAACCGTGGTATCAGGGGGATACCATTTCCGTCGGTATCGGTCAGGGCTACTGGATTGCCACGCCGATCCAGATGGTCAAGGCGCTGACGACCCTGATTAACAACGGCAAAGTGCAAAATCCGCATCTGCTTTACTCCATGAAGCAGGGTAATAAGGTCGAGCGCTATCAGCCGCCGCAGGATCTGCCGCAGGTTGGCGATCCGCATTCGCCGTACTGGGGCGTGGTGCGCAACGGCATGTACGGCATGGCGAACCTGCCAAACGGCACCGGCTATAAGCTGTTCCATACCGCGCCGTACCAGATCGCCGCAAAATCCGGGACGTCCCAGGTCTTCAGCCTGAAGGAGAACCAGACCTACAACGCGAAGATGATCCCGGTGCGCCTGCGCGACCATATCTTCTATACCCTGTTCGCCCCCTATCAGCATCCGAAGGTGGCGATGGCGCTGATTCTGGAGAACGGCGGCGGCGATGGCGTGGTTGCGGGACCGACGGCGCGCGCCATCCTCGACCATATCTTCGACCCGGCCAACGCGCCGGCGGAACAGGGCGCGACGTCGACGGTGCCGCAGGTGGAGAGCGCCGACGCGCAGTAAACGTTATTCACTCTGAGCATAAGCGTTAGCGGATTGGTTATTTGCCGCCGCCGGCGCTTTTGCTCATAGTAGCGTTCTGTATTGCTGTGAAAAAAGGCGCTCTGATGTCGTTAAGCCGAAATACGCTTCTTCTTGTACAAACCGGGACTCCGCCGGATGAAATCGTCTCCGACCACGGCGATCTTCCCCTCTGGTTTGGCAATTTACTGGCGCCGTGGCGCAAAAAAATCAGCGTGGCGCGCGTCTATGCCGGAGAGCCGCTTCCCGTGCCGGATAACGCGACCATCGCGGTGATTACCGGCTCCTGGGATATGGTGACCGAACGCCTGCCGTGGAGTGAAATGACCGCGGCCTGGATCCGCGAGGCGATGGCGATAGAGATGCCGCTGTTTGGCGTTTGCTACGGGCATCAGCTGATGGCGCACGCCCTGGGGGGTGAGGTGGACTACCATCCAGCCGGACGCGAAGCCGGGAGTAAAACCATTTCGCTGTCCGCACACGGCCTGGCGGATCGTCTGCTGGCTGACCACCCGGCGCCGTTCAGCGCGCACCTCACGCATATGCAAACGGTCACCCGATTACCGCCAGGGGCGAAGGTGCTGGCTTCGTCGCAGCACGACCCTCACCAGATTGTACGCTACGGCACGCATGCCGTTTCTACGCAGTTTCATCCGGAGATCACCCCGGCGATTGCCCGCTCGCTGATCGCGTTCCGCCAGGCGGCGCTGCGCAACGAGGGGGTTGACCCGGACAGGATGAGTCGTGACGTTGTGGAGAGCCCGGTGGCCTCGGCGATTCTGATCCGCTTTGTCGCAGGCTACCTGCAGCCAGACCTGAACCCGGCTTAACCTCAGCGCTGTTTTTCCGCGAGCCAGGCCGCCGTTTCACCGAGGATTTCGTCGGAAAACGTTGAATCTGCGGTCATCCGCGCCAGAATTAACGCGCCGACCATGGCCGACCAGCTGCCAATCGCCGCGCGGCGGCTGGCTTGAGCGTCCCGATCATCCATCGCTTCACTGAGCTGCGCTATCTGCTGCTGCAGCCGCGCACTCATTTCGTCACGCGCGGGTTCGGACTGGCGGATGGTTTCCGCCGCCAGCGCCGCCAGCGGGCAGCCGCTGGCAAAATTATCCCGATGTTCGGGGGAAAGATAACGCTCGATTTGCGCGACGACGTCGTTTTTCGCCGCGTCGTTCTCTATCTTCAGTTCCGCGAGGGTTTGGGCGATCAGGTCATCCTTCGATTTGAAGTAGCCGTAGAATCCGCCGTGGGTCAGACCGGCTGATTTCATAATATCGGTGACCGTGACCGCGTCAAAACCCCGCTCGCGAAACAACCGCCCGGCGGCGGTCAGGATTGTCTGCTTATTCTCTTCAACCTGTTTTCTGCTCACTCTCATGGCGTCGTCCTGCTGCGAAATTATTTATGATGACCATCATATAACATTATTTACAGCATACCCAGCCCGTGCCATTATACATGACGACCATCATGTATAAATTGAGGAGTACACCTATGAGCAGTGAATCAGCGGTGCTGGTAACCGGCGCATCGACCGGAATTGGCGCAGTCTATGCCGAACGTTTTGCCCGCCGCGGCCATGACCTGGTGCTGGTCGCGCGTAATCACGAGCGGCTGACGGCGCTGGCCGAGCGGCTGCGCGACGAAACCGGCGTTCAGGTCGACATCCTGCAGGCCGACTTAACCCAGGATAGCGACATCGCCGCCGTGGAGCAGCGGCTGCGGGAAGACGCGCGTATCAGGATTCTGGTCAACAATGCCGGCACCTCGATTCCCGGTGATTTCCTCCACCAGAGCAGTGACGATATCACTCGCCTGATTACCCTCAACGTGACCTCTGTGGCTCGCCTGGCGAACGCGATCGCGCCGCGTCTGGCCGAGGCCGGAGAGGGGGCGATTGTCAACATTGCGTCGGTCGTTGGGCTGGGTCCGGAAATGGGGTTGACCGTCTACGGCGCCACGAAAGCCTTTGTGCTGTTTCTCTCGCAGGGGCTCGACGTTGAGCTGAGCGCGAAAGGCGTATACGTTCAGGCGGTACTGCCGGCGGCAACGCGCACCGAGATTTGGCAGCACAGCGGCAAAGACGTGGATACCATTCCCGGCGTCATGGAGGTGGATAAACTGGTGGATGCCGCCCTGGTGGGGTTCGACCGCCGCGAATCGGTGACCATACCGCCGCTGCATGATGAAACGCAGTGGCAGACGCTGAACGCGACGCGTCAGGCCATGCTCCCCGGCTTTGCGCAATCTGAACCCGCGGCCCGTTACCTGTCGCGATCGTGAGTTTGTCGCACCGTGTATCGGAAAGGAGAGTCGATACACGGTGCGACAACATCCCGCCATGTCACGCCCGGCACGGATACAATGCCTCCGAGAAAAATCGTGACAACGTCACAAATTCAGGGCGAAAAACCATTAAAAAAGCCGATAAGGTGAGTTATCGGCTTTCAAGGTTAATGCGAAAACACATTTACTGCGCCAGCAGCTCCTGGGCGGTACGCTCTACCAGACTCAGCAGCACCTTCACGTCCTCTAACGTCACGATCGGGTTCAGCAGCGTCAGCTTCAGACAGGTGACGCCGTTGTGCTCGGTCACGCCGACGTTAGCGCGACCGGAAGCCAGCAGCGCATCGCCAACCCGCTGGTTGAGCAGGGCGATCGCGGCATCGTCGCTGCCCGCCATCTGCTGCGGACGGGAACGGAACAGCACGCTCGCCAGCTGCGGCTGCATGACCAGCTCCAGCGTCGGCTGCGTTTTGACGTAATCCGCCACGTTAAGCGCCATCGTCACGCCGTGATCGATGATTTCCGCGTACTGCTTCTGGCCCAGCGCCTCCAGGCCCATCCACAGCTTCAGCGCGTCGAAGCGGCGGGTGGTCTGCAGCGATTTGGATACCAGGTTCGGTACGCCGTGCTCTTCATCAAACTCAGAGTTCAGATAGGCCGCCTGATAGCGCATCAGCTCATAGTGGCGGGCTTCTTTTAACAGAAACGCGCCGCAGCTGATGGTCTGGAAGAACTGCTTGTGGAAATCCAGGGTGATGGAGTCCACTAAGTCAATGCCGTCCAGACGATCGCGATACTTCTCGGACATCAGCAGGGCGCCGCCCCAGGCCGCGTCAACGTGCAGCCAGATCTGGTGCTCAGCCGCGACGGCCGCAATCTCGCGCAGCGGGTCGATTGCCCCCGCGTCGGTGGTGCCGGCGGTGGCGACGATGGCCATAATCTGTTCGCCGTTAGCCTGCGCCTCGGCGATTTTCGCTTTCAGATCCGCCACGTCCATCCGCGCGAATTCGTCGGTTTTCACCAGCGTCACGGAACGGTAGCCGAGGCCCATCAGCGCCATGTTCTTCTGCACCGAGAAGTGGGCGTTTTCTGAACACAGCACTTTGTACTGACGAATATCGCCCGGCAGACCATCCTGCTGGATGGAATGACCCCGGCGGGCAAAGAAGGCATCGCGCGCCAGCATCAGCCCCATCATGTTGCTCTGGGTGCCGCCGCTGGTGAAAACGCCCGCATCGCCGGCGCCGTAGCCGACCTGATCGCGCAGCCATTCAATCAGCTTGATCTCGATGATGGTGGCTGACGGGCTTTGGTCCCAGGAGTCCATGCTCTGGTTGGTGGCGTTAATCAGCACTTCCGCCGCCTGGCTAATCACCAGGCTCGGGCAGTGCAGATGCGCCACGCACTGCGGGTGATGTACCGACAGGCTGTCTTTCAGGAAGTACTCGATCGCACGTTCAATCGCCGCCTGGTTGCCCAGACCCTGTTCGTTGAAATCAAGGGTGATGCGCTCACGCAGTTCGTCAACGCTTTTCCCCTGATACATTTCAGGCTGCTGCAGCCACTGCGCTACCGCCTGGCTGGTCTGGGCGATCGCTTGCTGGTAGGCATCAATACTTTGCGCGGAACCAGCAAGAATCGGATTCAACTTGGACATTGCGGTCACTTACTCCACTCAGACCGGTTTTACGCCGGCGGCCAGCAGGGCCTGTTCAAATTTGTCGAAGAAAATTTCCAGCTCAGCGTTGCTGATCAGCAGGGACGGCAGCAGACGCAGCACGCAGCCGTGGCGGCCGCCGCGCTCGAGGATCAGACCCGCTTCGAAGCATTTCTTCTGCAGCAGCGCGGAGAGTTCGCCATCCGCCGGGTAGCAGCCCATGTGGTCCGGCGCTTCGTTCGGTTTAACGATCTCGATGCCGATCATCAGGCCCAGACCGCGAACGTGGCCGATAACCGGATAGCGTTTCTGCATCTCGGCCAGCTTGCCTTTCAGCCATTCGCCCTGAGCGGCGGTTTTATCCGCAATGTTATTATCTTTCAGGTGGCGCAGGGTGGTCAGGCCGGTGGCCATCGCCAGCTGGTTGCCGCGGAAGGTGCCGGTATGGTGACCCGGTTCCCAGGCGTCGAACTGCTTTTTGATACCGAGAACGGCCAGCGGCAGACCGCCGCCAACGGCTTTCGACATCACGATAATGTCCGGCTCGATGCCCGCGTGTTCGAAGGCGAAGAATTTACCGGTACGCGCAAAGCCAGCCTGAACTTCATCGATGATCAGCAGAATGCCGTGTTCCTGAGTCACTTTACGGATGCGCTGCAGCCACTCGACCGGAGCCGGGTTCACGCCGCCTTCACCCTGAACGGCTTCCAGGATCACCGCCGCCGGTTTACGCACGCCGCTTTCGACGTCATTGATCAGGTTTTCGAAGTAGTAAGTCAGCGCTTTCACGCCGGCTTCACCGCCGATACCCAGCGGGCAGCGGTACTGGTGCGGGTAAGGCATAAACTGCACTTCCGGCATCATGCCGTTAACCGCCGCTTTTGGCGACAGGTTGCCGGTGACGGACAGCGCGCCGTGGGTCATCCCATGGTAGCCGCCGGAGAAGCTGATCACGGAAGAACGGCCGGTGTATTTTTTCGCCAGCTTCAGCGCCGCTTCCACGGCGTCAGCGCCGGACGGACCGGTGAACTGCAGGCAGTATTCTTTGCCTTCGCCCGGCAGCAGGGAAAGCAGGTATTCAGAGAAGCGATCTTTTAACGGAGTGGTCAGATCGAGAGTATGTAACGGCAAGCCGCTGGTAATGACACTTTGGATGCTCTGCAGCACATCAGGGTGGTTGTGGCCGAGTGCCAGAGTACCTGCGCCGGCAAGGCAGTCCAGATACTGTTTATTATCCGCATCGGTCAGCCAGACGCCTTCCGCTTTGGTAATCGCAAGGGGCAGCTTGCGCGGGTAGCTCCTGACATTCGATTCGAATTCAGCCTGACGGGCCAAAAAGGTATCGTTGTTTGCATCTAATAAATCTGCGCCTAAAGTATCAATACGGACTTTATCCGTCATCATATCACTCCCACAACCAGCGTTACGGTTGAGCGCTGGTTGAATAAATTGGTGTAAGAAATTGAATCGCCATGCATTAAAGCGGGCACAATATATGGCTTTTTAGATACGCATTCAACGTTTTATTGATTAAGGTATATTTACGTTATTTTTACACTGGCAAAAACCAACGTAACCATTTGATTTAAATCAGGTGTTTTAAAGGATAAAAGACCTTTAAAATTGTAATTATTAGTGAGGAAGTTTCTCGTTTTTTAATACTGCCGCGCGGGCATTGCTGGCGAAAAGTTTCCGCCAGCAATGGCATGGCTCAATGCAGCTCAACCGCATAATTTGTTAAAGGTGTGACTTTTTTCACCAACTTATTGTTATATAAAAACTGTTCATAAGCTTCATACCGTGGTTTATCCAGCGCCGCGGGATCGCTGGCAAACAGAGGAAGGGTTTTCAGCCATGCCTGCTTGTTCAGTTCGGTGTTGAGCTCGGGATGCGCGGCGGCAAACGTCTGCCAGGTTTCCTGCGGGTGAGCGCGCAGGTAAGCGACGCCTTTTTGCAGCGCCTTGAGGAAGGCCCTGATTTTCGCCGCGTGGACTTCATCCCGGTTGGCGACAATCACCAGCTCGTCGTAGGCCGGTACGCCGTAATCCTCAACGTTCATCACCTGCGGATCTTTCCCCTGCAGCTTCAGCTCCAGCGCTTCGATATTACGATAGCCGCCAATGACCGCGTCGACCTGTCCGGCCAGCAGGGCGCTGGTCAGCTGGAAGTTAACATTGATGAGCTTGATGCTTTTGGGATCGATTTTCGCATGCTGCGCCATGGTGGCCAGCGTCGCCTGTTCGATGCCGCTCACCGAATACCCCACTTTTTTGCCCTGCAGATCGGCGGGAGATTTTATGCTTTTATCCAGCGCGATCACCGTATTCAGCGGCGAATTAATCAGCGTGCCGACGCGGACCAGCGGCAGCCCTTCATCAGCAAAAAAATGCACCTGCGGCTGGTAGGTAATCGCCAGGTCCGCCTGGCGGGCGGCGACCAGCCGCGGCGGCAGCGCCGGGTCGGACGGCGGCACAATCTTGACGTCCAGCCCCGCGTCTTTAAAGGCGCCAATCTGTTCGGCCACCAGGATCGGCGCGTGGTCGGGATTGATATACCAGTCCAGCACCAGAGTGAGTTTCTCGTTGGCCAGCGCCTGACCGCTGAACAGCGCGGCAATCGTCATACCGGCATAAACACGTTTACGCATGATTAGTCCTTTTATTTAAGAGCGTTATTCCGGCGTCCAGTTAATCAGCCGGTGTAAGAAAGCATCCACCGCCAGCCAGAGCAGGACGGTCAGTAGCACCAGAATAAACAGGGCCGCAAAGCAGATATCGGTTTGCAGACGGGCGTTGGCGTTAAGCATCACGTAGCCCAATCCTTCGGCTGAACCGACCCATTCGCCGATGATCGCCCCGATGGGGGCGACGGCGGCCGCCATCCGCAGGCCGGAACCGAGGGCCGGAAGGGCAGCCATCAGGCGAACGTGGCGCAGCTGCGCGCCAAAAGAGGCCCCCATCGTGCGCGCCAGATCGAGATAGTCGTGGTTAACCCGGCGCAGACCGTCGAAAAACGCCGAGGTGACGGGAAAGAAAATCACCAGCACCGCCATCATGACCTTGGCGCTCATGCCGAAACCGAACCACAGCACCAGCAGCGGGGCAAGGGCGAAAACCGGGATCGCCTGACTGGTCAGCACCAGCGGCATCAGCCAGCGCTGAAGGCGAGGCGAGACAATCATGCACAGCGCCAGGATCACGCCGAGCAGAACGCCGAGCGCGAGGCCGCTGAGGATCTCGCTTAATGTGATCAGCGTGTGTTCGCCGAGGTACGCGCGGTTGACCCACAGAGCGCTTGCCACCGCCGAGGGGGAAGGCAGCAGGAAAGCGGGAATGCCGCTGCGGGTCGCCAGCCACCAGAGCAGCAGCAGGCCGCAGAACACCACGGCGGCGCGAAACAGTTTTGCGCTCATCCGTTAGCCCTTATGAGCTGTTGCAGCAGCTCCGCCTGGCTGGCCAACAGCGCCGGGTCGTCCGGCGCGCGCGGCGGCATGCCGGAGAGGTGATGCCCGTCGTCAATCCCGCCGGGAGCGGGGGAAAGGACCAGCAGACGGTGGCTCAGGCGGCAGGCTTCCATCGGGTCGTGGGTGATCAGCACGACGGTGCGGTTTACCAGCAGCCCGGCGGCCAGGGTCTGAATGCGCGTGCGGGTAATCGTGTCGAGCGCGGAAAAGGGCTCGTCCATCAGCACGATGGGCCGGTCTTCGTAGAGCGTACGCGCCAGCGCCGCACGCTGGCGCATGCCGCCTGAGAGGGCGGCCGGGCGGTCGCCGGCGCAGTGTTCGAGGCCAACCTGCTGTAACAGCGCGGCAACCCGCCGATGGTCCACGCGCTCCCCGCGCAGACGCGCGCCAAGCGAGACGTTATCGCGCACGCTTAACCACGGATACAGCAGATCTTTTTGCCCCATCCACGCCAGCCGCTTGTCTATTGGCTGCCCGTCGCTGGCGCGAACCTCACCGGCGGTGGCTTTTGCCAGCCCGGCGATAATACGCAGCAGGCTGGTCTTTCCGGCGCCGCTGGCCCCCAGCAGCGATACCCACTGGCCGCCGGGGATAGTGAACGTCAGATTGTCGAAGATCTGCCGCGAGCCAAAGCGCAGGCCCAGGCCGCGCACCTCAATTCCGGGAGCCGTCACGCCGGGCGCTCCGCGACGGCGTTAAGGCCCATCTGCCAGAAGTTAGCCTCCAGACGCGTGGCGGTGGTGAAAATAGCGCTGAGTTCAGCGAAACGCGCCTCGCCGCCGCGCTGCTGCCAGAGGGTTTCCAGCAGGCCGATGGCGTTATTGACGCCGTTCAGGTAACCCTCATCGCCGTAGTTGCGGATCCACGAGGCATAAGTATTGTCAGCTAAGTGGGTCGCCGGATCGTGCAGCAGGCCGAGGCCGATTTCCGCGTAGCCGGCAACGCAGGGCATCAGCGCCGCCAGCAGATCCAGGGCGTCGCCGGAGTGGCCGATGTCCAGTACGTAGCGGGTGTAGTTGACGGTTTCCGCGGCTTCCGTTTCGGCGGCCATCGTCGCTTCATCCAGCCCCCATTCCCGGCAGTAGCCAACGTGGAGCGGCAGTTCGTCGAGAATGGCGTTCATCGACGCGGCGGCAGCGCGCATTTCCGCCAGGGTGCGCAGCTTGCTGACCAGCAGGGCGTAGCTGCGGGCGAAGTGGATCAGAAACAGATAGTCCTGCGTCAGATAGCGGCGAAAAGCGGGCTCGGGGAGGGTACCGTCGGCGAGCTGGCGCAGGAAGGGGTGGGCGACGTAGTGCTGCCAGTCGGCGCCGGCCTGCTGACGCAGACGACCATAAATACCCTGGGTAAACGCGGGAAGAATCACAGGACCTCCTGAAAAAAGGGAGATCCGGGCGTGCTGAAAGAAGTGTGAACAGGCAATGGCGCAAAACTGGCGGAAATGCCGACCCGTCCCTTCGCTGGCATGACCCAGATCAGGTTCAAAGGGTTCGGCTTACGCCATCTCAGCCCTCACGGGACACCCCTCGGTTTGGCCCCTGTTATACGACATTCCCTTTTTGATTACAATGCTGTGAATTTTATGAGGAAAGGTGACGTTGTCACGTGTGAGTGTCGCGAGAAAGGGCTTTTTTGCATCGTGGCAGCCCGGCGGCGGCTGATGCCTTGCCGGGCGCGTATTATCAAAGGATCAGTGAAATTCTACCCAGCTGGCGCCGCTGTCTGCTGAACGTACGCACTTCTCGACCCAGTGCACGCCGAGCGCCCCGGCTCTGGCATCCGGATACCAGAAGTTTTCCAGCAAAGCGGCGTCGCGACGGTCGGTGGCATCCATGGCGATGGCAAAGCGGCGATACAGATTCGACCAGGCCTCAAACAGCCCTTCGGGATGGCCGCCGCCGATCCGGTCGTCCTGCAGTGCCAGCGGATCGAGATAGGACATTCCGCGTTCGAGGATGCGCACCGGCTCGCCCTGAATTTCGTAGCGCAGCTGGTTCGGCTGTTCATCCCACCACTCCAGGCTGGCTTTCTCCCCGACGATGCGGACTTTCTGTCCGTGCATTGAGCCGCTGTTGACCGCCGAGCACCACATCGACCCTACGGCGCCGTTGTCGTACTCCATCAGCACATGCGCGTTATCCTCCAGCGGCGCGCGGCTTTTGACAAAGCTCTGGCGGGAGCACATCAGGCGAGTGATATTGAGCTTCGGCGCCATGGTCTCCGCCAGGAACAGCGGGTGGGTGGCCAGATCGCCCAGCACGTAGCTGGGACCGACAAATTTCGGGTCCACCCGCCAGCGGGTGCTGGGGTTATCCTGCTCTACCGGCTGGTTATGGAAACCGTGGGCGAACTGCATATTGATGATGCGGATCTCGCCCAGCAGCCCCTGTTCAATCATCTGCCGCGCCTGGAGAATCAGCTGATGCCCGGCGTAGCCGTAGGTGACGCCGATGATTTTGCGCTGTTTTTCGCTCAGGGCCACCAGCGCATCGGCCTCTTCGCCGGTAAAACAGAGCGGTTTTTCGCAGACCACATGCAGTCCGGCCTCCAGAGCCGCGCGGCAAATGGCGTAGTGGGTGTTGTTTGGCGTGGCGATGGAGACCGCTTCAATGCCGTCTTCCCGCGCCGCCTCTTCGCGAAACAACGTTTCGTAGTCGGGGTAACAGCGCCCGGCCTCCACGCCCAGCTGCTGGCCAAACTCGCGCCCGCGCCGGGGGTCAATATCAAAGGCTCCGGCCAGCAGGGTAAACGATCCGTCACGCAGCGCCGCAGAGCGGTGAATATAGCCAATCTGGCTGCTTCCGCCGCCGCCCACCATGCCCCAGCGCAAGGAGCGGCCAACAGGTTTAATACCGTTAATCATGTGTTTTCTCCCGATTAAAAACCAACCGAGCGCAGGTAGCGCAGGCTTTCCGTGACCGCCTGCAGGCTGCCCTCGACGTTGCGCGGATCGCGCTCTTGCTCAATGGTGATCCAGCCCTGATAGCCCCGCTTGTCGAGAAAGGCGCGCACCGCCGGATAATCAATGGCGCCGCTGCCGAGCGGGCACATCACCCCCTCCGCGCAGGCGGAGAAGAAGTCGATGCCGCGGGAAATCACGCTCCTGAACACCTGCGGGTCGACATCTTTAAAGTGCAGGTAGTCAAGGCGGTCAAAATGGCGATCCAGCCAGCTGATGGGGTCCATGCCCGAATAGAAGAGATGGCCGGTGTCGAGACATAAACCGGCTACGTCATGGGGGATTTGTGCCGCCAGCAGATCGATTTCATCGGCAAACTCAATGCAGCCGCCGGCATGAGGATGGATAACCGGGCGAACGCCGTACTCCTGCCACGCCAGTCGGCTGATGGTCACAATGTGGTCGACCATCCGCTGCCAGTCGGCGGGTGACAGGCGGGGAGCCAGCTCGCCGCGCCCGGCATATTTCGCCCGCTGCGGATTGCCGAAATCAATAATGACCAGATAAGGCGGCTGGAAGGGGTTGCCCGGCGTCTTTTCCGCCGACGGCACCTGCGACAGGTTGCGGCAGAGGTTATGCGTCAGTTCGACAATATTCGCGAAGTTCTCTTCGCTGACCAGATCGTCGAAGATCGTTCCGGCAACCAGCGACAGCCCCTGTTTATTCAGCGCTGCGCTGAGTTCATCGGCCCGGGTCGGCAGATAGCTCCACGGGCCCAGTTCAATGCTTTTATAACCGGCGGTCGCCGCTTCTTCCAGTACCTGGGACCACGGCGGCAGGTAAGGGTTTTTGGGATCATCGACGCCCCAGCTGCACGGCGCGTTGGCAATATGTATGGTCATGATGGCTTCCTTTTCAGATGAGGAGAAAACATGACCAGTATTGAATGAAAATTTCATATCCAACAATGATGAAATTTAAATTCTTTGATGGGATTCAAGGTTTATTTTGATAGTATAAATGATGGCTTTTTATCAAAAGCAGCGCTGAAGCGGGGCGCGGCGACTTTACCCGCGCCTGCGGCAATCAGAGGTTTTCTTTAGTGAGGAGGTCAAACGGCTGCAGAGCGTTGATAAACGCCACCTGCGGCTGGCTGGCGGCGTGGACAAACGCGTTGATGGTGGCGGCGGCAAATTCGTCAAGCCGATGGGTAAGCATGAGATCGATAGTGCCGTCAATTAGCGCCAGCTCGCCGCTATCCACCGGGCCATGACAAATCAGGGTGACCTGATGCTGGCGCTGGCGCGCGCGCAGGGCGGCGACAATCCCTTCCACGCCGCCGCAGGGCGCGTAAATGGCCTTCAGAGCGGGGTACTGTTGCAGCATTTCTTCCGTAACCTGGCGCGCGACATCGGCGCGTTCGTGGCTGCGCACCGGTTCAAGCACCCGATCGCCTTTGCCCTGTTCACGCAGGTAGGAGCGAAAACTTATCTCGCAGCTTTCCTGACAAATAAACCGATTATCGCCGACGATAATGCCAATTTCGCCGTCGTCGTGGCACAGCCTGTCCACCGCCCAACCGGCGGTGCGGCCCGCTTTCTGGTTATCCAGCCCGATATAGCCGGTACGCTGCGGGATGCTCATATCGGAGAGCAGGGTGAAGACGCGGACGCCTTTCTCGATGGCCTGCACGACCGCATGGCGGATAAGCGGATTATCCAGCGCAACAATACCGATAACGTCGACCGTATCGCTCAGACGGGCGATCGCGGCGGCCATATCGTCGATGGCGTTAATATCATAATGCAGAAAAGCGGGGGCCTGCGCCGGGCTATGCCACGGTAACGCCGCCTGCTCCAGCGCCTGCGCCAGCTGATGGTAAAACGAGTGTGACTGCTGTAGCAGAATGAAGCCCATTCTGAGGGCTACCGCCGGCCGATCCGCCGCCAGCCGATAGCGGGATTGCTCCAGCGCGAAGCCTAAGCGCCGCGCGGATTCCAGCACTTTACGTTCGGTGCTCTCTTTCACGGGCGTGCGTTTATTGAGCACCCTGTCCACCGTCGCGATACCGACTCTGGCCTCTTTGGCGATATCCGCCATGGTGACTTTTTTTGCTGACATGATTCTCTTCCCTTGAGGGTAATGATAAAAAGCTATCATTATTGTAACAGGCAAACAGCGAGGCGGGTCAGACTTCAGGAAAATCATTTCGCCGCACTGGCTTCATTGACCTGATATTCAACCGCCAGGGTCTACACTAAGTGCATCCCCACTCAGGAACAGGATGTTATGACGTATTCCCTCTCAAAAAAATTCCTCGCCGCCACCTCTGCGCTGCTACTGCTCTCCATGAGCGCGGTCCCGGCCAGCGCCGCCGCCGATAATAGCGACGCGGTCTCTCCGCTCAGCGCCGGAAATGGCTTAAGCGAAGCGGCAAAGCAGTATCTCCTGCGCTATCCCTCCCGCAGCGGCGTGGACGGCAAAACCGCCCGCGAAGATACCGCCGCGGTCTTTATTCCGTTTGGCGCCACCCCGGAAGGGGGATGGCCGGTTGTGGTCTGGGCCCACGGTACCGTGGGCGTGGCTAATCACTGCGCGCCGTCGTTAAACCCGCGCAGCGATCGCGATAAGCAGTACCTGAACACCTGGCTGTCGCTGGGCTACGCGGTGGTCGCGCCGGATTATGCCGGTCTGGGTTCGTCTGGCCTGCACCATTATCTTAATGCCCGCGGCGAAGCGTGGAGCGTGCTTGATAGCGTTCGCGCCGCCCTGAAACAGTTCCCGCTGAAAAATGAACTCATTCTGGTCGGACAGTCGCAGGGCGCGCACGCCGCGTTCGCCAGCGCCGGATATCAACCCCACTACGCGCCGGAGCTGAATGTTCGCGCAACGGTGCTGACCGGGACGCCGTATTTTGAGAAGGGGACCACCGCAGCCGACATTCTTCCGCCGGCAGGCGGCAAAGCGCCGATCGGCGGCGACCCGAAAATACCCTATATTTTCTATATTTACCTCTCGGCTGCCGATAGCAACCCGCAGCTCAATCCGGCTGATTATTTCCAGGATAAAGCGCTGCCGCTGCTGAAAGAGGCGAGCAATTTATGCATTACGCCGCTCAACGATGAAGTGATGAAGGCCGGTCTGAATGCGGCTAACGCCCTGAAGCCGGGGGTGGATTCGCTGTTAAACGCCAGCGTGGGCGCCATGCTCTACCCGACGCTGAAAATCGATCACCCGGTGTTTATCGGTATCGGCAGCGCGGATATTAACGTGCCGACGGCAATGCAAAAACGCTTTGCGGACGCGGTGAAAAGCGCGGGAACCCGTGCGGACGTGCATATTTATGAGGGGCTGGATCATAGCGGTACGGTTAACCCGTCTTTACGCGACTCAGTGCCGTTTTTGATTAAGACGCTCAACGATAAGCGGTAGCGGCGAAGGGATGATGAGCCGCCCTGAGCAAGGGGCGGTTCAGTACAGGTATGGCGTCGATTACCAGTATTTGGGGATCAGATAGCCATACATAACGACGGCGACAACAATCATCAGCGTAATAATCGCCCAGTCGGCTTTTAGTGATTTTACCGCGTTCATAAGTTCCTCTTTTTCAATGAATCACCGGGTAACGTTACCGCCGTCGCGCCTGCATGTAGGTGATAGAGATCACATAAAAAATATTTGTCATACAAATAAAGTGTGTCAATTTTTTTACTCTTCTCAGCAATATTTTGCCCGCTCATTCGTCTACCTCCGCACAGGGTAATTATTCAATAGCGTAATGAGGTAAACAGACGATGAGAGATATCGATATGCACGGTCAGCACCACCATCACCGCTTTGGCCGCCACAGAATGGCGAAGCCGCTTCTTATCGGCGTGGCGCTAATCGCCATACTTGGGCTGCTGGTGATGTCGCTGTGGAATGCGCTGCTGCCGGCCATCCTTGGGGTGAAGAGTATTGGCTTCTGGCAGGCGTTAGGGATTCTGGCGCTGTCGCGGATCCTGTTCGGCGGCCTCGGTTTTCGCCCGGGCATGTTTGGCATGGGGCACGCCCGGCGTCGGATGCATGAACGCTGGATGAACATGAGCCCGGAGCAGCGCGATGAGTTTGTGCAGCGCTTTGGCCACCGCGGGCATCGCGGCCACTGCGGCTGGCGCGACCGCCGCAGCGAGCATGCTCCGCAGCAGGAGAGTTCGCCTAAAAGCGCGGATCCCGAGTGAGCACAATGAAAAACAGGATCGTGGCGCCATCACGGCTTGTTTCCGCCCTCGATGCCTGCCGGTCGCGGCTGAAGGCTTTTATTCGCGGACGGACCCCGCTGCGCGATGAGGCGGACGATATCCTGCAGGAAGTGACGTATCAGCTCATTCGCGTCGAGCAGCCGGTGGAGAATATCGCCGCCTGGTTGTTCCGGGCGGCGCGTAACGAGATGACCGACAGGGCAAGAAAAAAGCGCGAGCTGCCGCTGGCGGGCGGTTTCAGCGACGAGGAGGAGGGCGATTTTCCCGAGGATGAGCTGGCCGAAACGCTGTTTGGCGTTGCGCAAACGCCGGAGGATGAGTATCTGAAAGCGCTGCTCTGGGAGGAATTAAGTCAGGCGCTCTCGGAGCTGCCGCCCGCCCAGCGTGAAGCCTTTGAGAAAACCGAACTGCATGGCTACAGCTACCGGGAGCTGGCAGAGGAGTCCGGCGTCAGCGAACAGGCGCTGCTCTCACGTAAGCATAAAGCGGTACTCTACCTTCGTACCCGCCTGCGCGCGCTGTACGATGAACTGCTGGCCAGTTAGGCATTCTCCGGCTCCTGCTGCAGGGGCCGGAGAGGTGCGTTTAAGCCGCTGATTGAATTATTGCCTGTAGCCCCAGGCCGTGAGGAAGGCGCTAATCGCGCATTCGGCGAGCTGCTCCAGCCTCTCTGGCGCCACCGCTTTTTGCGCAATTAAGGCCCCCGGCAGCGGATAGCCCATAATCGCGCCGAGAAACGCCGTCGCCTCTAGCTCCGGCTCGCTGAGGGTCAGCAGACCTTCGTCTTGTTTCTGCGCCAGGATATCGCTCAGCGCCTGCAGTACGCGGCCTGAGGGGCGCTGTTCGAGCGTGACGTAAAGCTCGGGCTTTTGCACCAGCACCTGGATCAGCAGGCGCTGAAAGTGAATATTCTCCGGCGCATAAAAGTGTTGTTGCACCACTTTCGCAAACCCGCGCAGCAGCGCGGGAAGATCCTGCTGACGATCCTGCAAAAGCTGGCGCAGGGGCGGCTGCATGGTGTCATTGAGAAACGCGAACGTCTCCAGCAGCAGCGCGTCTTTGCCGCCGGGAAAATGGCTGTACAGGGTCGGGCGCGTGGTACCCGCTTCGGCGGCAATGGTATCCAGCGACACATCAAGCCCGTGGCTGAGAAACAGCTCACGGGCGGTTTGTAAAATGCGTGGGCGGGCTTTCATTGGCCGCCCGCGTTGATTTCCCATCAATTGAGTCCTTACCGTTTGCGCCCTTTAAGGCGCATCATTCCTTGCTGTACCAGCAGGAAAAAGAGTGGAACGAAGAGCAAGGTCAGCAGCGTCCCGGTGAGCATACCGCCGATCACCGCGGCGCCAATCTCACGCTGGCTGGAAGCGCCGGCGCCGGTAGAGAGTACCAGAGGGATAACGCCGACAACAAATGCAAGTGAGGTCATCACGATGGGGCGCAAGCGCAGGCGAGCGCCCTCCAGCGCCGCGTCGGCCAGCGTTTTACCTTGCTGAAACCGCGCCAGGGCGAACTCAACGATCAGAATCGCGTTTTTGGCGGAAAGCCCCATGGTCGTCAGCATACCGACCTGAAAGTAGATATCGTTTTCGTATCCGGCGAGCAACGAAGCGCTCACGGCCCCAAGAATGCCTAACGGGACGATCAGCAGTACGGCGACAGGAATCGACCAGCTTTCATATAAGGCGGCGAGACACAAAAACATAAAGGCCAGCGACGCCAGGTATACCCATAACGTCTGCACTGAGGAGGTCTGCTCCTGCCAGGATAAACCGCTCCATTGCCTTTCAAACCCGCTCAGCTCGCCCACCAGTTCGGACATCGTCGCCATCGCCGCACCGGAACTGACGCCCGGCGCCGCGTTTCCCTGAAACTGCACGGCCGACAGTCCGTTAAACCGCTGGAGCATTTGCGGCCCGGTGGTCCAGCGGAATGATGAGAAGCTGTCGAAGGAGGCCATGTTGTTGCTGTCGCCGCGGACAAACCAGGCGGATAAATTATCCGGCGTCGAACGCCAGGCCGCATCCCCCTGCATATACACGCGCTTAACGCGCCCGCGGTCGATAAAATCGTTGATGTACACGCCGCCCCAGGCCGCAGAAAGGGTGCTATTGATGGCGGCCTGATCCAGCCCCTGGGCCTGGGCTTTTTGTCTGTCGATATCCACCTGCAGCTGCGCTTTCTCCTCCAGACTATTAATTCGCACGGCGTCCAGCGTCGGGGTTTGCCTGGCGGCAGTGAGGAGGGTGGTTTGCGCCTCGATGAGCGCCTGGCGGCCGTTTTCCGCGCTGTCCTGCAGCCAGAGTTCAAAGCCGCTCGACTGCCCGAGTCCGCGTACGGTAGGCGGCGACATGACGCTGATGGTGGCCAGCCGGGCGTTTTTTAAAAAGTACCGGTTCGCCCGCGCGATAATCGCCTGCGCGCTGTTCTGTTCCCCGGGGCGCGCGTCCCAGTGCTTTAGTTCGGCGAAGGCCATCCCGACGTTCTGCCCGCTGCCGGCGTTGTTTCTGCCGGTGACCATAAAGATGACGTTGAGGTTATCCTCCTCCTCGGCCATGAAATAGCGGGTAATGTCCGCGCCGACCGCCTCGGTCATCGCCATCGGCGAACCGGATGGGAGCGTAAACTGAACCATCACCGCGCCCTGATCCTCTTCGGGCAGAAAGCCGCTGGCCAGCTTCTGATACTGCCAGAGCATTAAAAGCGTCAGCGTCAGGGCCAGCAGCACAAAGCGGAGCGGGCGAACGATTATCCGCCGGAGTATGGCGAGGTAACGGTTCTGGCTGGCGGCGACGCCGCGGTTGAAACAGGTGAAGAATCGCCCTTTTTTAAGGTGCCCGGGTTTAAGCAGATGGGCGCACAGCGTCGGCGTCAGGGTTAACGCCACCAGCGCAGAGAGCGCCATTGCCGAGACGATGGTGACGCTGAACTGGCGGTAGATAATCCCCACCGAGCCGCCGAAAAACGCCATCGGGATAAATACCGCAGAGAGAACCAGCGCGATGCCAATCAGCGCGCCGGTGATCTCATTCATCGAGCGCAGGGTGGCTTCAGGCGGGGTAAGATCCTCCTCCGCCATCAGGCGTTCAACGTTCTCCACCACCACAATGGCGTCATCAACCAGCAAACCGATTGCCAGAACCATCGCAAACAGGGTGAGGGTATTAATGCTGTAGCCCAGCAGGCTGAGGATGCCGAAGGTGCCGAGCAGAACCACCGGCACCGTGAGCGTCGGGATCAGCGTAGCCCGCCAGCTCTGAAGAAAGAGGTACATGACGGCCACCACAAAAAGAATCGCCTCAATCAGCGTACGCACCACGCTTTCAATAGAGACCGTCACGAACGGCGTGCTGTCGCGCGGGTAAGCGGCGACAACGCCTTGCGGAAAGCGCGGCGTCAGGCGTTCGACCTCCGCCCGGATCTTCTCCGCCGTCGCCAGCGCGTTAGCCCCCGATGCCAGCTGAATTGAGATCCCGGCGGAGGGGAAACCGTTGAGCGTGGTTTGGTTTTGATAGTTTTCCGCGCCGATCTCCACCCGGGCGACATCGCGCAGATAGACCACCGAGCCGTCGCTGTGGGTACGCAGGATAATATTTTCGAACTGTTCCGGACGCTCAAGGCGGGACTGGGTGGTGACCGTTGCGTTCAGATACTGCCCCTCCAGCGTGGGCAGCGAACCGATTTCACCGCTGGTGACCTGCGAATTCTGCGCCTCGATGGCGGCCTGCACGTCGGAGGGCATCAGACCGTAGCTGGTCAGCTGCAGCGGATTGAGCCAGATGCGCATTGCATACTGGGCGCCGAAAACGGTGGTTTCTCCGACGCCTTCAACCCGGCTCAGCGGCTCCTGCAGGGAACTGACGAGAAAGTCGCTAATATCGAGGCTGGTTAACGACCGGCTTTGGTCATACAGGGCCACCACCATCAGGCTGTCTCCCTGTGATTTGGTCACCGCGATCCCTTGCTGCTGCACCTCCTGCGGTAAGCGCGTGATAGCCTGATTGACGGCGTTTTGCACCTGTACCTGCGCCATGTCAGGGTTAATGCGCTGATCAAAACTGAGGCTAATGCGCGCCTGGCCCGCTGAACTGCTGCTGGAGGAAAAATAAAGCAGGCCGTCGATGCCTTTAATCTGCTGCTCCAGCACCTGCGTCACGCTGTCTTCCACGGTTTCAGCCGAGGCGCCGGGGTAGTTTGCCGTGACGTTGACGCCGGGCGGGGCGATATCCGGATACTGTTCAACCGGCAGGGTCAGCAGGGCAAGGGCGCCGGCCGCCATAATACAGATGGCGATGACGACGGCGAAAACCGGGCGAAACACAAAAAAGCGAGCCAGCATCGTGGTGCACCTTCGGTCAGTTAAGGGATGCTTGCAGAGCAAACACGGCGGGTGGCGCGTTTATCGCATCGTCGGGCGGAATCGGGGTAAAGGGCAGCCCATGGAATGCCTCATCGTGGACTTTGCTCATCAAGAAGGCGCCGATCTCAGAACATGACGTCGTACGCTGGTACTCACTCCACAGATAGTCGTAGGTTTCAATGCTGAAAATATTCTGCTGCAGTAAAAAGTGCAGATAGCGTTGCCGCTGTTCCACGCGCTGGCTAATGAGCAGGGCGCGACAGCGCCAGGCCTCGGACGGTTCTTGTAGGTGCGAGCAGGCGTCATAGAGCGGGGCGCCCTGCGCGGGCAGGCTGGGTAAAGCGGCGTTCATCGCGCAGGGGAAAATGGCTAATGCAATGAAATAAAAAAGCTTTCCCCATTTTTCTTTGTTAATCATCAGATTCACTCCGCCAGTTTATTTACTTTACAGTAAAGTAAATAAACTGTTTAAACAAGCGTTCATCTGTACGAAGAGTAAACGGGGAAAGCGAGGGGGGATGAGCAGGAAACGCCTGCTCAGGATTTAAAACATGCCGTTGCCGCTGGCGGTTTTTTGCGGAACGTTCTGAGTCACGTCCCAGTGTTCAACGATTTTATGCTGTTCGTCGACGCGGAAGATATCGATAATCGCCCGCGTCACGCCCGGCTCGCGACCGGTGACCTCAACGTGCAGGATCACATGATCGCCGTCGACAAACGCCTGCTTAATTTCGCTGTGCGAGTCGGGATATTTGTTCTTCAGGAAGGCGATAAATTGCTCAAAGCCTCCAACGCCGTCTTTCGCCATCGGGTTATGCTGTACGTAGCGGTCTCCCAAATAGGGTCTGGCGGCGGCAAAGTCTTTGTCATTTAACGCTTTATTATAAAAATCAATAACATTCTTTTTATTCAGCTGTTCATTTTCACTGTTGCCCGCAAAAACGGCGGGCGTCAGAGCGCAGAACAAGGAAAAGGCGACGATCGATTTTTTCAACATACATCCTCCGGTGGGGTTGATACCAGGCTCCTGGCCTGTCAGGTGAGTGCATCAGCTTCCCCAGCGGCTTTTCAGGTAGTTAACGGCCTGCTGGGTTTGCGGCTGATTGAGGTAATTCTCTCTGAATAAAATCGTGCCCTGAATTTGCGGCATGGATTCATTCAGATCAAGCTGCTTTTTCAGCTCCGGCACGCCGCCGCTAATCATCCAGTCAGGTTCGTTCTTCGATGGCTCGCCAACTTTGTACAGCGCCACGCCGATATAGAGGCGGGTACGGGTGGGTTTCACCACGTCAGCCCACCACTTTGCCAGCACATCGTAGCGGGCCGCGTCGCGGGCGAAAGGCCAGTAAATCTGCGGCGCGATGTAGTCCAGCCATCCCTGCTGGACCCAGAGGCGGGTATCGGCATACGACTCATCGTAGGCCGCTGCGCCGCGGGTATCTGAACCCGCCGGATCGTGGGAGCGGTTGCGCCAGACGCCTGCCGGACTGACGCCAAATTCAACATCGGGATTCAGCTGCTTGATGGTGCGGGAAACCTGCTCAATCAGCAGCTGCGTGTTGTGCCGCCGCCAGTCCGCTTTCGCGGCAAAGCCCTGGCCGTACTGCTGGAACGTCCGGTTGTCGTTAAGGGCCGATCCCGGTGATTCGGTGTAGAAGTAATCGTCGAACTGGACGCCGTCAACCGGGTAATGCTCCACAACCTCGGCCACGATGCTGGTGATCCAGTCGCGGACTTCCGGAATGCCCGGATCGAGCACGAAGCGATCGCCGGAGGTGCGAATCCACTCAGGGTGCAGGACGTATACGCTGGCGGGAACCTGCGACAGCGTGCTGTTCAGTTCGGTGACGGTTTTCGGCCGCGTATTGACCGAGACGCGATAGGGGTTAAACCAGGCATGAACGCGCATGCCGCGCTTATGGGCTTCATCCAGCATAAACTTGAGCGGATCGTAGCCCGGATCCTCACCGATTTTGCCGGTCAGCATATCGGACCACGGCAGAATCTTCGATGGCCAGAGCGCGGTGCCATCCGGTTTCACCTGGAAGAAGACGGTGTTAATGCCGAGGCTTTTTAAATTATCCAGCTTGGCAACCAGCGCCTGCTGCTGCAGGGCGATGCGGCGTTCGGCGCTAATGCCGCCATTGACGGATTCCAGCGGCGGCCAGTCGAGGCGCGACACGGTCGTCAGCCAGACGCCGCGCACCGGCTCCTGGCTCTTGGGCAACGTCGGCTGGCGGGCCGCGGGCGGCATGGGCGTGACAAGAGAAACGGGCGGTTTGCTACCGCAGTGGGCCAACAGCAGCGCGGCAGCTATAGCTACCGCGGATATTTTCACCTTGTTCAGAATAAACTTACGAGAGCGGATCGTCATCATATTTGCCAGCTTTTCTGGTCATCGCACAAAAGAGTCATTTTCGTATTATTCGGCTATAAGTCAATCATTTAGCTACAGATGCGGCAGCATAAGCACGCAAACCTCAGACGCAGAAAACGCCTCCTGCGCCGCGCAATGGTTTGCCATGATATATCATTGATATGCATTAAAACTTGATCGGTTCAGGGCGAGTATAAACAGGATTTATTAAAATTTGGCCAAACAATTGACCTTTGGCCTTTTCCGGCGAGTCAAACTGGATTAGCACAATGAACTATTCATCATCACGCCATCGTCTGTGGATACTCCTGTTTCTGATTGCGTTGCTGAGCCTGGGCACCGGGCTTTGCTACTGGCAAATGCAAAAAAAGGTGGATCAAGATATCCATTCGCGCCTGCAGCAGGCGATAGCCAGCCTCGATGTGACTGTCTCCCATGCGGAGCAGGCAGCCGATCTGGCTGAGCCTTTTTATGGTAAAAGCTGTAGCGAGAATGTCCTGACGGAGCTGCGCACGCTGGTGGCCACCATTCCCGATGTGCGCACGGTGAATTTAGGTAAGGATAACGAAATATACTGCACCTCGGTTTTTGGCGGGCGTAAATTTCAGTTCGATCGTCGCCAGTATACGCATGGCGCTCTGCGCCTGCTGAGCGGCAGCGAAATCACGCCGTTTCATCCCTTGATGGTTTACAGCGAACAGGATGAGCGGGGAAATACGATTCTGGTTGGCGTTGACGGCTATTATTTATACAACATTTTGACCGTTCTTGATGGCGATGCGCATCTCTATCTTCAGGTTGGCGATCGGATAATGACCCGCAAAGGGGAAGTGACGGCGACGCCGGATATCAAGGTTCCCGTGCGCCTGGCCTCTGAGCTGTTTACCTATTCGGTTATTGCCGACCGCGGCTACGCCTCTGGCGTCGGTGCGTTTATCCGCTATGAGCAACACACGCTTATCGCCATTATTCTGGCCTCCTTGCTGCTCACCTTTTTATTCAGGAACTACCTCCGCTACCGTAATACGATTGAGTATCAGCTCAGAAAGGCTATCGAACTGAAGCAGCTCAAGCCCTATATTCAGCCAATTATCAACAATGACAGCGGAGCGGTTATCGGCGGTGAGGTGCTGGTGCGCTGGGAACATCCGAAGCAGGGATTTATTGCGCCGGATAAATTTATTTCCGTGGCAGAGCAGACCGGCTTGATTAAAGACGTGACGGCGATTTGCTTTGCCGAGGTGATCCGTCAGCTTCGGCGCCATCAATCCGTTATTCCTGGAGGTCTGTTTATTTGCTTTAACACCAGTTCGGTAAACTTTCAGGACGACGAAATAGTGACCCTGTGCCAGACGTTTATCCAGCAGATGAAAGAGGCGCAAGTCCGCCTTGTTCTGGAGATAACCGAGCGCGAGTCGATCGAAAATACCCGGCAAACATCAGCGGTGACGGACAAACTCAGGCGTATCGGCGTCCAGTTTTCGCTGGATGATTTTGGTACCGGCTACGCGAACTACAGCTACATCCAGCAATTTAATCCTGAGATTATCAAAATCGATAAGGTCTTTACCCTCAACATTGTGACCAACACGGCTTCCGCGCTGGTGGTGAAGAATATGGTTAATCTGGCCAGGAAGTTTCATTGCCAGATTATTGCTGAGGGCATCGAGGATAAGGAGCAGCTCGCGATGCTCAAAAATATGGGGATTACCCTCTATCAGGGCTATTACTTTTCTAAACCGGTGCCGGTCGATGCGTTTATTCAGATGCTTCCTCGCTCGTTTAGCGAGTCATGAAGGCGCTAAAGGCGACGCTCTTGCCCACGCAAAACACAGGAAATTAAAAGGTGATCGACTCGGCAAAACCGAGTAATAATAACCCGTTCAAGCTGAAAATTTGGCATTATTGAGAAACAACTCAACAACATGGAGGTTGTCTTGTTTGAATCTCATCTCAATATTTTTATCCGCGCGGTTTTCGTTGAAAATATGGCGCTCAATTTTTTCCTCGGGATGTGTACTTTTCTCGCTATCTCCAAAAAAATCGATGTCGCATTTCGCCTCGGGGTAACCGTGACGGCGCTGCTGGCCATTGCGACGCCGATTAACAACCTGATTTACCATTACCTGCTGAAAGAGAACGCCCTGATCGAAGGGGTTGACCTGAGCTTCCTCGATTTCATCACGTTTATCGGCGTTCTTGCGGCGCTGGTGCAGATCCTCGAAATGGTGATCGACAAATATTTCCACGCGTTAAACCATGCTCTGGGGCCGTTCCTGCCGCTGTTAACTATCCACTGCGCCATTTTCGGCGCGACGATTTTTATGGTGCAGCGTGAATACAGCTTCCTTGAATCACTGACTTATGGCACCGGATGCGGTATTGGCTGGGCGCTGGCGATTGTGGCGCTGGCCGGCATTCGTGAAAAGCTGAAATATGCCAATATGCCGAAAGGCTTACGCGGTTTAGGCAGCGTATTTATTACCGCCGGCTTAATGTCGCTGGGGTTTATGTCGTTCGCCGGCATCTCGCTGTAGGCTACGCTGAACGTCGGGGGAGAGATTCTGCCGTCCAGACCCTGGGGTTGTACGGCAGAAGGCGCGAAATTATTGCCTCAGCGTTTTACTACGGGTAGTTAAACGCATCCGGATGGTTCTCCAGGCTGCCGCTCAGGGCGGCAAAGAGCACCGTCTTGCCATCGATAGAGCGCTCATCGCTAACATTCAGCCAGGTCAGTGTCTCCTGGGCGGTTTTTTCGTCAACGGCGGAATAAAGCCCGGACATCTGTCCGGATTTTTCCGACCACAGCACGGCGAAGCGCTCCGCTGCGCAGTCGTGGGGTTTGCAGACGCTGAATACCTGATAGACCTCGGCGCCAAGCTTCACCGTCCGGGCAGGCGAGCCCGTGCCGCCGGACTTTATCCAGGCGGGCAGGTTATGCCCTTTAACCATCTGGCTAAAGGCTGCCGGTTCCTTTTTGGCCAGACCGTCCAGCGTCATATCGGTTTGCGCCATGGCGTGGGTGGATGCAGCCAGAAAAGCGATAGCGGTTAAGTGTTTAAGCATAAAATTGCTCCTGCGAACTCTCTGATTCCGTTTGATGACCGGTGATAATGGCTCTGATTAGCTGTTTTTGGTCTGAACCCAAAAAGCGTGGATAAGGCCTGGAATATAGCCGAGGATCGTTAAAATAATATTGAGGATAAACGCCCAACCAAAGCCTTTACCCAGCAGTACGCCAAGCGGGGGTAGAATAATCGTCAACACAATTCGCCAAAAACCCATAATATCTCCCTGTTTAGTGAGTTAGCTCATAATTATTTTAGCGGTTGCGCCTGTTTTTGCAAATTTTAACTTTTTGAATAATAAGACTGCTAATATTACCCGCGCCTCGTTACTACATATTTAATAAATAGAAAAGCCCCAATTCACCTTTCTGACATATATAAGATTATTCCAGGGTGAGGCTTGCGTCAGCGGCGCTGACAAAGCAAGAGTGTTCCATCGTAAACGCATTTAAACGTAAATAAGGAATGCAGGTAACGAGGCGGGAAGTGCGCTACACTGGCGGGGAGATTTATCCCATCATGAAATGGCGGCGGCATGGACAACATTATCCTTTATAAAGTTATCGTCATCCTGACCATTATCGGGTGGGGCTGGAGCATGCTTAGAAGGAAGCAGAAAAAGCAGGTCCTGGAACCCGCTATTGCGCAGGCGAATGCCAGGGAGCATTATCAGTGGCGTTATTTCAGGTGGGGCTGGAGAGTTTTGCAAATCGTCTGCGGTTTTTATTTGCTGATTACCCTCATCCAGTTTCTTCTCTGCGGCTAGCGTTCGCCGCTGCGGCGAGCTGGAACAGCGCGCGACAGCGACGAGCGCTTCTTTTATGCGACGCCGGTACCGCCGTCTGAGCACCAGACCTGACCGGAAGCGTACGAGCAGGCATCTGAGGCGAGGAGAACGTAAAGGGGCGCAATCTCGACCGGCTGTCCCGGTCTGCCGAGCGGCGTATCCTCACCAAACTGCTGAACTTTCTCTTGCGGCTGGCCGCCGCTTGACTGCAGCGGAGTCCAGTACGGGCCGGGCGCCACGGCGTTAACGCGGATACCGCGCGGACCAAGCTGCTTAGCCAGCGATTTGGTAAACGCCACGTTGCAGGCTTTGGTCTGGGCATAATCCAGCAGGATCTCGCTGGGTTTAAACGCCTGCACGGAAGAGGTGTTAATGATCGCCGCCCCCTGAGAGAGATGACGAAGCGCGGCTTTGGTTATCCAGAATGGCGCATAAACGTTGGTTTTAAACGTGGCGTCAAACGCGGCGGTCGTTAACGTCTCAATGGATTCACAATACTGCTGCCTGCCGGCGTTGTTAACCAGAATATCCAGCCCGCCCAGCTCAGCGACCGCCTTTTCAACCAGGGTATCGCAAAATGACTCAATCCGAATATCGCCGGGAATGGCGACGGCTTTTCTTCCCTCGGCCTGGATCAGCGCGATAACGGCAGCCGCGTCGGACTCCTCCTCCGGCAGGTAGCCGATAGCGACATCCGCGCCTTCCCGCGCGTAGGCAATCGCGACAGCCCGACCAATCCCCGAATCACCGCCGGTAATCAGCGCTTTTTTCCCCGCCAGCTTTCCGGAACCGGTATAGCTGGTCTCACCGTGATCGGGAAGGGGCTTCATTTCGGATGCCAGCCCCGGGGGCTGCTGCGGCTGCTCGACAAACGGCGGAAGTGGATAGTGTAGCGTTGGGTTATTTCCTGTTGTCATACCGGCCTCCTTAATAAATGAAATTTAAGATTAGTCAATGACTGCGTTTGGGCGATAAAAAAAGCGCAAACCAGGAATAATTAACATCGTAAAACCAGGAATTATTTACCTGGCTTTTAAGTCAACATGTAATACCAGAACAGCGCAATTTCATCTTTTTCCGGTAACGCGCTGTAGAGATAACGATCGTATCCGCCCAGGGTAAAGCCATAATTTCGGTAGAAAAGGCAGGCGGGAACGTTGACGTTCTGGGTTTCCAGCTTTAATCCCGCCGCGCTCATGCTCCGAGCCCATATATGGGCTGCCGCCATGAGCTTGTTGGCCGCGCCCGTTCTGCGCTGTGAGCGCTCGATGGCGATATAATCCACGGAAATAAATTTGTTCCAGATCAAGGAAGCGGTGATAAATCCGGCCACTTGCCCCGCGTCGGTTTCCGCGATTAAAAATATAGCATCCGGATTAACGCAGTGGTTTTCCAGCGTCTGGATGTCCAGTTCATAGGTTTTATTATAAGCGCTGGGAAGTGTTTCAATTTTCAGATCATTATTGACAAAGGGGCCGGTGGCAATCTGGCTGACGGTGAAGGAAAAATCACAATATTCCAGGCGAGCCAGGTCGGAATTTAATCCTTTACGAATCTGCATAGCATTCCTTGTTTTTTAAGCGATTTATTAATCATAGACAACGTCTTTAAAAATAACAGCCTCGCCATCAACAGCGCACGCGTTTAAACCTGGTCTAATCTTATATTCATGCCGCATTTTCCACAGGTCATTTGAGGATATTTAATGGAATCCAGAGTATTTAAAAAACATTGGGGGGCGGAGTTCATTGCCGCGGACACGGTCCGCTTTCGCGTCTGGGCCGAAGGTCAAAAAACGATGACGCTGAGCCTGACGGGCCGGGATATTCCGATGGACGCTGCGGGAGAGGGCTGGTTCCAGATTGACGTCCCCGGCGTAAAGCATGGTGATGAATATATGCTCCGTTTAGCCGACGGCACGCGCATTCCGGACCCGGCGTCGCGCGCGCAACGCGATGATGTTAACGGCCCCTCGGTGGTCATCGACCCCAGGCGTTTTCAGCCGGTTAACGCTGGCTGGAAAGGGCGTCCGTGGGAAGAAACCGTGATATATGAACTTCATCCGGGCACCTTTACGCCGGATGGCACCTTTCTGGCCGCCATCGAAAAGCTGCCTTATCTGGCGGAGCTGGGGATCACCCAGATAGAGGTCATGCCCGTAGCCCTGTTTGGCGGTTCCCGCGGCTGGGGTTACGACGGCGTATTACTCTATGCGCCGCACGCAGCGTATGGCGCACCGGAGGATTTTCACGCCTTTATTGATGCCGCCCACGGGTTAGGGCTATCGGTGGTTCTCGATATCGTACTGAACCATTTTGGCCCGGAAGGCAACTATCTCTCTCTGCTGTCGCCGGGCTTTTTTCATCAGGACCGGATGACCCCGTGGGGTAACGCTATCGCCTATGAAACCGAGGCCGTGCGGCAGTATATTACCGAGGCGCCGCTGTTCTGGCTGACCGAATACCAGCTTGATGGGCTGCGCTTTGATGCTATCGATCAGATTGAAGATCGCTCCGCCAGGCATGTACTGATAGAAATAGCCGAAAATATCCGCGCCGCGATTCCCGACCGCCACATCCACCTCACCACTGAAGACAGCCGGAACGTGATTTTCCTCCATCCGCGCGATGAGAACGGACAGACGCCGCTCTTTACCGCCGAGTGGAACGATGACTTTCATAACGCCGCCCACGTTTTCGCGACCGGCGAAACGCACGCCTATTATCAGGATTTTGCGCATCAGCCGGCAAAGAATGTCGCAAGGGCGCTGGCCGAAGGGTTTGTCTACCAGGGTGAGCTTTCTGCGCAAACCGGAAAGCCACGCGGCGTGGCCTGCGCCGCTCAGCCGCCGCAGTTTTTTGTCGACTTTATTCAGAATCACGATCAGACCGGGAACCGTGCGCAGGGGGAGAGGCTGATTTCTCTTGCCGGCGCCGGGAAAACGCGCGTTCTGCTCGCGGCATTGCTTCTGTCGCCCCACATTCCTTTGCTGTTTATGGGCGAAGAGTTTGCGGAGACGAACCCCTTTCTGTTCTTTACCGATTTTCATGGCGACCTCGCGAAGGCGGTGCGGGAAGGGCGGGCTAAAGAGTTTGCCGGGCACGCGGGACACGATGCATCAGTCCCTGACCCGAACGATCCCCGGACCTTTATCCGTTCTAAGCTCGACTGGCAGAAGGCGGCAAGCGAGGAGGGGAAAGCCTGGCTACGCTTCACGCGCCACCTTATCCAGCTGCGCCATCGCTACATCGTCCCGCTGCTCGCGGCGGGAGGGGCCGCGGAGGGCATGATCCTGCACGCGGCGGCGCAGGCGCTGGCGGTGAGCTGGCAATTCTCCGGCGGCACGCTCTCCGTGGCGCTGAATATCGGCGAGGAGCGGGCCGCGATGCCGGAAATACCGGGCGAGGTCATTTTTAGCTGGCCGGAGCGGCAGGAGGCGTTATCGCCAAACAGTATTGTTGTCCGTTTTGCACATGGAGAAGCCTCATCATGATCCCTTCCGCAACCTATCGTATTCAGTTCCGTAACGGCATGACCTTCGAACGCGCGGCGGCTCTGGCGCCATATCTCAAAGACCTGGGTATCAGCCATCTTTACGCCTCGCCGATTTTTACGGCAACCAGCGGGTCAACCCATGGCTATGATATTACCGATCCTAACGAGATCGATCCGGCCATCGGGGGCCGCGAAGGGTTTGACCGGATGGTGAAGGCGCTGCGAAACGCGCAAATTGGCCTGATTCTGGATATTGTTCCCAACCATATGGCGACCTCGCTGGAGAATCGCTGGTGGCGGGACGTCATCGAGCAGGGCAAAAACAGCGCCTGGGCCCATTATTTCGATATTGACTGGACGCGTCCCGTTACGCTGCCGTTTCTGGGGGATACCTTTGAGGCGGAGCTGGAGAGCGGGGCTCTCGCGCTAAAACGCGATCCGGAAACCGGGAAGCCGGCGTTCGTCTACTATGACCAGGCCTGGCCCCTGAATCCTCAAACCCTGGCGACAGGTGAGCAACTACTAACATCCCCGGACCGCGACGCCATTCTGGCGCTGCACGAGGCGCAAAGCTGGCGGCTGATGTCCTGGCGGGAAGCGCCCAGGCAGCTCTCCTGGCGGCGCTTTTTTGAAATTACCGGCCTGATTGGCGTCCGGGTTGAAGACCCGGCGGTGTTTGACGACACCCACCGCCTTATCCTTGAACTGGTGCATTCTGGCATCGTCGATGGTCTGCGCATTGACCATATCGATGGCCTTGCCGACCCGCTGGGGTATTTGCAGCGCCTGCGCCAGGCAGCCGGGCCAGAGTGCTACATTACGGTGGAAAAAATCCTCGCCAAAGGCGAGCAGCTGCCCGCCGACTGGCCCGTCTCCGGCACCACAGGATATGAGTTTATCGCTTCGCTGGCGGAAGTGCTGGTGGATGACAATAACCTCGATCAGCTGCAGCAGGTTCATGATGAAGCGCTCGGCGGAGCAATAGATCGCCATACCGCGCTGCGCGAGGCGAAAGGACTGATGGTGGATCGCAATTTTGAGGGTGAATTTACCACCTTATTGCGGCTGGCCACCGAACTGGCGGAGCGTAATAGCATGGCGGTTGAGAGCGACGCGCTGCGCCATGCCTTGCGTGAACTGCTGCTGTCCTTCCCGGTCTATCGTACCTACGGCACCGCCGAAGGACTGACCGCAGGCGATATTACGCTGTTAAACCGGGTGGTTGACCAGGTGAACGCCCGGGAAGACAAACCCGATGCCAGGGCGCTTGAGGTCATTATCGCCATCCTGACCGGCAATCTGCACGAAAGTAGCCTCGACACCGCGTCACTCTTCAGAACCCGGTTTCAGCAGCTGACGGGGCCGTTGATGGCTAAATCGGTCGAGGATACGCTGTTCTTTCGCCATAACCTCGACCTGGCATTGAACGAAGTCGGGGCCGATCCTACTCCTCGCGCTTTTTCTCTCTCTCGTTTTCACCAGGAGATGCGCATTCGTCTTGCCCGCCAGCCCGACGCGCTGCTGGGAACGTCGACGCACGATACTAAACGCGGGGAAGATGCGCGCGCCCGCCTTTACACCCTAACGGAAGCCCCGCAGCTGTGGGCGGAAAACCTTGCGCGCTGGCGTCAGATGAATCAAACCCAGGTGCGTTTTTTGAACGACGGTACGGCGCCGAACGCGGCGGATACGTGGATGATCTATCAGGCGCTCGCCGGCGTGTGGCCTGCAACGCTGCTGCCCGACGATACCGCAGGGCTGAAAGAACTCGAGACGCGTTTTCTTGCTTTTATGGAAAAAGCGCTGCGCGAGGCCAAGCAAAGAACCGACTGGATCGACAGCAATGAAAGCTATGAAAGCGTTGTGCTGAACTATGCGCAACAGCTGTTCGCTGCGGATAATTCGCTCTTTCTCAACGATTTTCACACCGCCCTGCAGCCTTTTATCCGTGCCGGCCTGGTGAACAGCCTCAGCCAGACGGTCATCAAACTGACCGCGCCCGGCGTACCGGATATTTATCAGGGGAGCGAGGCGCTGAACTTCAGCCTTGTCGATCCGGATAACCGACGTGAACCTGACTTCGCCGTCCTGGCGCATAACCTCGATAGCGAAGGCCCTGAGTTGTTTAATAGCGAAAACGCATGGCGAGACGGACAGCTGAAGCAGTACGTCACCGCGTCGTTTCTCAGGTTAAGGCAGCGGCATTCCGCGCTCTTCCATTATGGTGACTGGGTACCATTAAAGGTCACCGGTGACAGGGAAGAGAATCTTATCGCCTACGCGCGCATCAACGACGAGGAGGCCCTTATCGTGGTGGTTCCTCGCCTGGCGTTTGACGTCGCGGCGCACGGATTGGCTGATTCCCCGGTCAGGCTGTGGGGCAACACTGCGGTAGCCATACCCGAAGATCTGGCAGGACGACATTATCGCGATGCGTTAACCGGCGAAAACCGTCTGGTCGAAGAGGCGCTCGATCTGGCGTCAGCAACGGGGTGGTTAGTAACGCTTATTAGTGAAAAGAAAAGTAGAGAGGAATAGTGTCAATGAAAGAAACGTTTGCAATAGAGCCCGGGGACGGCCAGCAGCTGGGGGCTAATTTTGACGGAAAGGGCGTGAACTTTGCGCTGTTTTCAGCGCACGCTGAGCGGGTTGAGCTGTGCTTATTCGATCCTTGCGGAAAAACGGAAATAGCCCGGCTTGAACTACCTGAATATACACACGAAATCTGGCACGGCTACGTACCCGGTCTGCAGCCCGGAGCCTTATACGGTTATCGGGTTTATGGGCCGTACGATCCGGAGAACGGCCATCGCTTTAATCCACACAAATTGCTTATCGATCCCTACGCGCGGGAGCTGGAAGGCGATATTGAATGGAACGATGCGCATTTCGGCTACGAGATGGGCCATGAGGAGAAAGATCTGAGCTTTGATACCCGCGATAGCGCGCCTTTTACGCCAAAATGCAAGGTTGTCGACCCGGATGCCTTCGACTGGCAGGGGGAAAATCGTCCCGACGTCCCCTGGCCGCATGCGGTTATCTACGAAACGCATGTGAAGGGTTTTACCCAGCGCAATCCGGCGCTTCCCCCGGAGCTGCGCGGCACATTTGAGGGGCTTGGGCATCAGGCTTCCGTCGATTATATCAAGAGCCTGGGCATCACCTCCGTTGAGCTGCTTCCCGTACACTGGTTTCCGGACGATCAGCATCTGCTCGACAGAGGGCTAAAAAACTTCTGGGGCTACAATACGCTGGGCTTCTTCGCTCCCGCGTCCCGTTACTATGGACCCGCGGGTATCGCGGGCTTCCGCGACATGGTGCGCGCATTTCATGATGCCGGTATCGAAGTGATCCTTGACGTGGTTTACAACCACACCGCGGAAGGCAATGAGCTGGGACCGACGCTCTCATTTAAAGGCATTGATAATTTTTCCTACTACCGGACGATGCCGGATCAGCATCGCTATTACATAAATGATACCGGGACGGGGAACACGGTGAACACCTCGCATCCCCGGGTGCTGCAGATGGTCATGGATTCGCTACGTTACTGGGCTCAAGCCATGCACGTCGACGGCTTTCGTTTTGATCTGGGGACCATTCTCGGGCGCGAACCCGAAGGCTTCGATCCGCGAGGCGGTTTTTTCGATGCGATAACCCAGGATCCGGTTTTATCGAAGCTTAAACTGATTGGTGAGCCCTGGGATATCGGTCCCGGGGGTTATCAGGTAGGCGGTTTTCCGCCTGGCTGGGGCGAGTGGAACGATAAATATCGTGATACGGTGCGGGAATACTGGAAGGGGGATAATGTTTCCAACGACTTTGCCGCCCGTTTACTGGGCTCCGGCGATCTGTACGATTTACGCGGCCGTCGTCCGTGGTCCAGCGTCAATTTTATTACCGCCCATGACGGCTTTACGTTGAACGATCTGGTTTCGTATAACGAGAAGCATAATGAAGCCAACGGTGAGGACAATAACGACGGGCATAATGACAACCGCTCCTGCAATTATGGCGAAGAAGGCCCGACGGAAAACCAGGATATCGTCGCCGTCCGCGAACGCCAGAAGCGGAATTTCCTGACCACGTTATTGTTCTCCCACGGTACGCCGATGCTGCTGGCCGGCGATGAGTTTGGCCGTTCTCAGCAGGGCAATAATAACGGCTACTGCCAGGACAGCGAGATTTCATGGGTCAACTGGGAAGCACTGTCCGATCAGGACCATGCGTTGCGCCATTTCACCCAGCGTCTGATAGCGCTGCGTGCGGAGCAACCGCTTTTACGCCGTGAAAGCTGGCGTGACGGGCTCGAGATACGCTGGTTTAACGCCGGCGGCGGTCTGCAGCAATCTGAACAATGGGATGAAGGTTCGACGTTAGGTCTCGCCATCAGCCGACCCGATCTTGAACAGGAGGAGGGCATCTGGCATGACGTGCTGATGCTGTTCAATCCCTTTGAGGGCGATGTTCCGTTCCAGATCCCGCAGTTTGGCGAAGGCGGCTGGGTTCTTGAGCTGTCGACCGCTGAAGAAAAAACGGACGGCGTCATCATTACCGAGACAATTGATTTTGTTCTGGCCGGGCGCAGCATTGCCCTTTTCAGACGGCCTTAAAGCCTCAGACAAACCCGGCGTTGAATGCCGGGTTTATATTGTCATTATTGATGCAGCGGCTGACCACTGGCGGCAAGGATGGATTCATGCATGGCTTCAGAAAGTGTTGGATGAGCAAAGATCATCGATAAGAGACTCTCATCTGTGGCCTCCAGATGATGCGCGATACCAAAACCCTGGATCTGTTCAGTGACCTGCTCACCAACCATATGCGCGCCCAGCAGTTCGCCGGTTTCGGCGTCGAAAACAGTCTTTACAAAACCCTCCGTCTCCCCGCTGGCCAGCGCCTTACCATTCCCCTGATATGCGAACTTACCGATCTTGATTGGCCGTCCCGTCTCGCGAGCCTTCGCCTCTGTCAAGCCCAGGCTGGCAACCTGTGGCCGGGCATAGGTACAACCGGGCACATAGTCGCGGTTAAGAGGGCGTACGCCTTTGACGCCAGCCAGCGTCTCGACGCAGATCGCGCCTTCGTGGCTGGCTTTGTGCGCCAGACACGGCGGGCCGGCCACATCGCCGATAGCATAGAGCCCAAATACGTTGGTTCGGCAAGCTGCATCCGTCTTGATAAACCCGCGGTCCAACTCGACTCCCAGCGCTTCCAGCCCCAGGCCTTCCACATTAGGCTGTACGCCCGCTGCCAACAGCACACGTTCGACTTCAAGGGTCTGTTCGGCGCCGGTGGTTTTCAAGGTGCAGCGCACGCCCGTATCGGTGCGCTGTACCTGCGTCAGCAGCGTTTGGCTATGGACGTGTATACCGCGTTTTTCGAACGATTTACGCACGGTAGCGGATACTTCGGCGTCTTCAACGGGCAGAATCTGCGCGGCTTGTTCGACCAGCGTCACGTTACTGCCAAGATCGTTATAAAGGCTGGCGAACTCGACTCCGATGGCCCCTGATCCGATGATTAATAGAGACTCCGGTAAGCGCTCAGGCTGCAGGGCCTCAAAATAGGTCCAGATTCGCTCACCATCTGGCTCTACTCCTGGTAACGCTCGCGGCCGGGCGCCAGTCGCAAGGATCACATGACCAGCGCGATAGTCTCGCTCTTCCCCTCGGGGATCGGCGACCGTTACTTGCCCCTTTCCACGTAGCCGGGCGGTGCCGGTAATGACAGTAACGCCATTTTTCTTCAGCAGGTACTCGACACCTCCGGTCAGCTGTTGCGACACGGCGCGGCTAAACTGCACCAGTTTCTGCACATCGAAACTCACCTCTCTGAGACTAAAACCCAGCCGATCGGCATGCGCAATACTGTGCGCCACCTCTGCACCATGCAGCAGCGCCTTGGTTGGAATGCATCCCCAGTTCAGGCAGATCCCCCCTAAATGCTGCTTTTCCACCAATGCTGTACGAAGCCCTAGCTGGCCGGCACGAATGGCGGCGACATACCCCCCAGGCCCGCCACCTATTATCAGTACATCATATTTTTCGTGCATAGCTCGCCTCCTCGATAAACAACAGCGTCGGTGTTTCAACCAGCCGCTTGAGCGCCTGGAGAAAAGCCGCGCCTGACGCCCCATCGATGACCCGGTGATCGCAGGACAGCGATACGGTCAGTTGATGGCGGACGACGATTTGTCCATCGCGAACTACCGCTCGGGGCTCGCCTGCGCCAATCGCAAGGATCGCGCCCTGGGGTGGGTTTATGATGGCATCAAACTGCCGTACTCCGAGCATGCCCAGGTTTGACACGCTAAAGGTGCCGCCCTGGAATTCTTCGGGCTTGAGCATGCCCGCCCGGGCTTTGGTTATCAGAGAATGAACTTCGTTTGATATGTCGCTTATCGACCTGCTGTTGGCCGAACGTACGATAGGGGTAATTAACCCGTCTGGCAGCGCAACGGCCACGGAAATGTCGGCATCGGCAAAACGGCGGATGCTCTGGGTAGCCTCATCAAACTGTATGTTGACGTCCGGCACGGTTATCAGCGCCATGGCGCAGGCCTTAACCAGCATATCGTTAACCGAAATCTTGACGCCGGGTACTTCGCTGTTGATTTCCTTACGCAATGCTAAGAGTCGCTCCAGATCGAGATCGACGGTCAAACGGAAATGGGGTGCATGTTGCTTGGACATTTGCAAACGGCCAGCGATCGCTCGCCGCATACTGGACATCGGCAACGTCTCAAAGGCTGTCGCTGACGTGGCTTGTGGAGCCCCGGCCTGGGGTAGCCCATCAAGCAGCAAAGCGGCCGCCAGCACATCATCACGGCTCACCCGTCCGAGTGAACCGCTTTTGCGGCAGTCGTGCAGGTTGATCCCCAGTTTGTTGGCCAGACGGCGCGCCAACGGGGTTGCCGATACCTGGCTATCATCGGTATGCGATCGCGGCGCTTTGCCGGAACGAACGGGCGGCGGCGGAGAGGCGATGCGGCCGCCTGCGGCAACGATCGCGCTCTCCAGGTCAGCGACAGAGATACGCTCGCCACGCCCGCTACCCTGGACCTTTTTCAAGTCAACGCCCAACCGCGCAGACTGACGTAACGCATGGGGAGTGGCATTCACCTGAGTCGGATCGGTTATGCCTTGCAGGCTGGTGGGTACCTCGGTCTGCCCAATGGATGCCGCAGGCTTATTGGCGGGGGCTGGTACAATGGAGGGCGCGACGGCCGCTACAGCAGGCTCGGTAGTCTGCGTGGCAGGCGCTGCTGGCTGCGCCGCGGCCAGACTGGCGGCAAAGGCATCCAGTTCAGCATCGCTTACCGAAGAGTCAGCTACCAACGCCAAAACAGCGCCGACCGGGAGGGTATCTCCCACCCGGGCGATTATCCGCCGTAGCGTACCGGCGAAGGGGGCCTCCAGAACATTGACGATTTTGCTGGTCTCAATTTCACAGATTTCCTGCCCTTTGGCGAAGCGGTCACCCTCCTGGATGGCCCACCGCGCGAGCACGCCTTCCTCCATTGAAAGGCCCCACTTCGGCATTTCAAGTGTCCTGATATCGCTCATAGCTTAATCCTCCAGCACTTGACGGACGGCAGCTTCGATACGTTCAACGCCAGGGATCCAGAGTTTTTCGAGAGCAGGGGAGAACGGTACCGGGGTGTGTGGTGGTGTCACCAGAACAACAGGCGCTTTGAGGAAATGGAATGCCTGGGAAGCAATCAGCGCTGCGACATCATGAGCAAAGCCAAAACGCGCGGCTGACTCGTCGACAATGACCACGCGGCCGGTAGAAGCCACTGATTCCAGAATACCTTCTTCGTCCAGAGGCGAGATTGTACGTGGATCGACCACCTCCACCGAGATCCCCTCCCTGGCCAGTTTGTCGGCGACCTGGTTTGCTTTATGTACCATTGCAGACAACGCGATGATGGTGACATCCTCACCTTCACGGGTATAGTTGGCGACGCCCAGGGGCAGGGTATAAATCTCGTCCGGTACCTCGCCCTTGAGGTCATAGAGCATTTTATGCTCGCAGAACACCACCGGATCGTCGTCGCGAATCGACTGGATCAGCAGCCCTTTGACATCATAAGGCGTCGATGGCACAACCACCTTGAGCCCCGGTGTGGTAGCAAAAATATTATAGGGTGACTGCGAATGCTGGGCTGCTGCAGAAAAACCAGCACCGATCATGCCCCGCATCACCAGCGGCGCCTTGGCCTTGCCACCAAACATATAGCGAAACTTTGCCGCCTGGTTGTACAGCGCATCATGGCTAACACCGAAAAAATCCATAAACATCAGCTCCGCCACCGGCCGCAGACCCGTTGCAGCGGCGCCGGCAGCCATGCCGACGATCGCCGACTCCGTAATGGGGGTGTCGATCACCCGGTCGGAGCCGAACTGCGTCCACAGCCCTTTAGTGACTCCGAGCACACCTCCAAAGGCCTCTATCCTTGCTTCTTCGGGCGCATTTCCGCCGTGACCGCCGCGCAAGTCTTCACCAATCAGAACGACGCGTTCGTCGTGCTCCATTTCCTGGGCCAGGGCTTCCTTGACCGCTTCTCGATAGGTTTTTATAGGCATTGTTATCACCCTCAGTATGAGACGTAAACGTCTGTAAGCAGGTCTTCCGGAGCCGGATAGGCAGCGGCGCGCGCTTTGAATACAGCATCATCGACAAGTGCTTCAACCGCCGCATCGATCGCCGCCAGTTCCTCAAGGGAGATGTGTTGTTTGACCCTGGCGGTGAAAATCTTCAGCGGATCATGTTGTTCGCGCAGACGTTGAACTTCGCCCTCAGCGCGGTAAAGCGCCGGATCGCCCTCAAAGTGACCGTGCCAGCGGAAAGCTTTGGCCTCAATCACGCTTGGGCCTCCACCTTCTCGGGCGCGCTTGACGGCCTCTGAGGTGGCATCGTAAACGGCAAAGAAATCTGTGCCATCAACCGTCACTGCCGGTAAACCGAAGCCCGCGGCGCGCCCGGCGATATCACGACCACCGACGGCGTAGTCATGGCCAGTTCCTTCGCCATAACCGTTGTTCTCGAAAATAAAGATGGCAGGGAGTTGCAGCACCACTGCCATGTTGATGGCTTCAAATACCAGGCCCTGATTAGAACCGCCGTCACCGGTAAAAGAGACCCCAACGTTACCGGTCTTGAGGGTTTTGGCCGTCAGAGCAGCGCCGATGGCTAACGGAGGGGCGCCACCCACGATAGCGTTCGCACCCAGCATACCTTTCGACAGATCGGCAATATGCATAGAGCCTCCCTTGCCCCGGCATAATCCGCTGTCCTTACCGAATATTTCAGCCATCATGCCGTGAATATCGCAGCCTTTGGCAATACAGTGGCCATGCCCACGGTGCGTGGACCCAATGAAATCAGCGTTAGTGAGATTTTCGCAGACCCCCACCGCAATGGCTTCCTCACCGGTATAAAGGTGAATGAAGCCCGGAATATCCCCGCTGGTGTTTTCCTGATGCAAACGCTCCTCAAACGTCCGGATTTCGCGCATCTTACGGTAAGCCTGGAGTAAAGCCTGTTTGTTAAGCATCACTTAATTCTCCTCAGTAAAGGTCGTCAGGCGGGGGTTTGACAGGCTGGAAGCCCCTTAACCACGCCGATGCAATGAATCTACGAGTGCGACGAGGAGGTGCGAAGCCACCTTCATGGGGGGGTAGGAGGGGGTTTTCATGCTTGAGGTCAAACTTTATAAATTTTATGTATCTATCGAGAGGGGTGGCTCCATGCCATCCCGGGCTCTGGCGTACAATTGATAAAAAAATAATACGAGTAGATAACTACGGATGAAGCCATCGGATTTGAAAAGTCGCCAGGCAACTTCACTGGTCTCCGGGCCATTGCGGCTGACGAGAGATTTGCCGCTAATCCTGACCAAATTCGTTCCACCACGCTCTTCGATACGGCTGCTACAGCGCTCACGGCTTCTGCTCCTCCTCGATCGCATGCAGCGACGCCGTCTGGGCGTCGTTTGCGCGGGTGCTGGATTTGGCAAAACCACGCTGTTGGCGCAGTGGTATCAGCAAATGATTGCCCAGGGTGAACGCGTTGCCTGGCTTAGCCTCGATGAGGATGATGATGGCGTATGGCAGTTCATTCCTTATCTGCTGCAAGCATTGCGGCCGCTCTATGGCGATTGGGACGCCGACTTTTGGCGCAACATAGAAGAACAGACGCCTTCCAGTTCTCAACAGCTGCTGGCCGGGTTGATTAACCAACTGCATTACTGTCCGCACGACCTGTATCTGATCGTTGATGACTTCCATATGATTAATGATGCTGGTGTATATGAAGCCCTGGGATATTTGCTCAAGCATGCTCCTGCCGCCTTGCACCTGATCATTGGCAGCCGTTTCCACCCCAGTCTCTCTCTGAGCCTGCTTCAGGCACAGGACCAGCTGGTGGAAATCTACGATCGAGACCTGCAATTTACGCTTGAAGAAACCAGAAACTATTTCAGCCAGACGATTGACATACCGCTCAGTAATCAGCATGTACAGCGGCTACTTTCCGCGACAGAGGGGTGGATCGCCGGCATGAAAATCGCTTCGTTATCCCCAGAATTGCTCAATGATCCAGAACATCTGCTGCGCAATATTCGTGGTGGAACCCGCGCTATCGCCCGTTATCTGAAAGAGGTGGTACTTGACCCATTGCCACAGGAAGTTTTTGATTTTCTCGTCAAAACATCGTTTCTTAATCGTTTAAATGCCGGGTTATGTAACGGGGTTACAGAGCGTGATGATAGTGAAGCGATACTGGCATGGATTGAGCGGCACAATCTTTTTTTGTCAGCCCTGGACGAACAAGGCTGCTGGTTTCGCTACCATCCTCTTTTGCAGGAAACCCTGCGAACGATATTGCAGCAGAACAACGATATCAACCTCAAGCACTTACATGAATTAGCCAGTCATTGGTTCGTTGAGCAGAGATTGTGGTCCGAGGCGGTACGCCACGCACTGGCAGCGGGCAAGCCGATCCATAATCCCGGGCAGGATGGCGCGGGCGCGCAGTCGCTGGCGGAAGAAGGGGATATAGATACCCTGGTTTCCTGGATGCATCACTTACCTGCGAGTACTGACCCTTCGCGCATTGACCTGCAAATCAATCTGGCCTGGGCGCTGGCGCACTATTTTCGCTTCGATGAATCGAGGCAGTTACTTGATAATCTTGACCAAATGGTCGTTAATCATCGTGATGATATAACCCCCAACGCCTGGCTCAAATTACGTGTCGTGCGCGCAATTTGCGAAGCTTTTGCCGAGAAAATCCCGGAAAGCCTGGCGATTGTTGAGCCGTTGCTGGCTAAAGTGCCCTGCGGAGACACCTGGGTCGACGGTCTCATATGCAATATTCTGAGCTACTGCCACGTGGTTAACCAGCGCTATAGCGACGCTCTTGAGGTTCAACGGCATATGCCTTGCCCGGAAAGTCCACTAGACAATCTATTTGTCTCGGTTTATCGCGCTTTTATCATCACTCAGTGCCATCTTGGTCAGGGTGACCTGGAGAACGCCTGGGGGCATGCAGAGAATGCATTGCGCCAGGCTGAGCGTTATACCGGCCCTCAGTCGACCAGCGGCGCGACGCTTGCGCCGCTGCTGGCGGAAATGGCTTACGAACGTATGAACCTGGACTCATTAAATACGCTGTTAGCAGACAGACTCGAATTCATCGATCGGTTTGGTCCACCCGACGCCCTGAGTCGCTGCTATACCTACCTTGCGCGCCAGGCCTTGAATGACGATATGCCGCATGAGGCAGAACGGCTGCTGGAACACGCGCAGCGACTAGCGGTGTCTCGAGGATGGCAAAGGCCGCAGGCTTTATTGTTAGCAGAGCAGGCGAGAGTGCGCCTGCAGCGCGCGAATTATCCAGGCGCGGAGCTGCTGCATCGGCAACTCGAACAACTGGCGGCCCGTGCCACAATTGATGCCGAAAACCCCTGTCAACGCGCAATAGCTCAGCATGCCAATGTCAGCCGCAGCCGCCTGCTTCTGGCGTCAGGTCAGGCGCCACAAGCCAGCCTTTTGCTGGGCGAACTCGTGACTGAGCAGGAGCGTCGGGGAGACCGGCTCTCCGCAGCGCGTCTTCGTACGCTATGGTCATTATCATTGTGGAATAGTGGCGAAAACGCGGCGGCCGTGGCTGCATTGCAGCCCGTCCTGCAATTAGCGGCACAACAGCATCTCAAACGTATTTTTCTTGATGCTGGCGATGCCTTGCAGCCTCTGCTTGTCCGTGTACGCGAAACCTCGGCAGCCAGCGAAGGGGATGACCCTTGGCCCGGGAAAGGGAGCGAGTCTGAAGGCAAGCGGATTGAGCATGAAAACCTTGATGTTAACCAGGAGCTCAGTGAGCGAGAGCTGCAGATATTACAGCTCATTGCTGACGGTCAGATGAACAAAGAAATCGCTCGCTCCCTGACTATCTCTACTGAGACGGTGAAATGGCACATCAAGAACATCTACGCCAAGCTCAAAGTCAATAGTCGTACGCAAGCCATGAGTCGGGCTCTGGAAATGAAGTTACTGGATTAATAATGTCAGTGATGCGCGAATATAATCCATAAGTGAATATGTCAATGGCATCTATTAGCTGACTTTTTACGGGCTGCCCGACGAGGGCTGTCTGATTTTGAGTTCAGGTCTTTAGCATCTCCTGTAGCCTTCACGTACAATAGATTTCACCGGGGGAGGCAGAGCAGGGCAGAATTTACTAAAGCCTACCGGCAGACTCTCTCAGCACAGTAATATCCCTCTTGGGTGATTCCCCAAACATCCGCGTATATTCCCGGCTGAAATGGGATAAGCTTTCATAGCCGACAGCATAGGCCGCTGTGGTGACATCGTAATGCTCATTCAGCATCAGTCGCCTTGCTTCATTGAGACGCAGCCATTTCTGATAGCGGAGCGGACTCATTCCCGCAAGCTGTCTGAAATGGTGGTGGAAGGAGGGCGTGCTCATTTGCACGCGACTTGCCAGCTCTTCGACACGCAGAGGCGAAGCAATATTGGTCTTTAACCAGTCGATAGCTTTACCGATACGGTAGCCATGGCCGTCGACTGCCGCAATCTGTCTGAGACGATCGGATCGATCGCTCATCAACAGTCGGTAATGTATCTCCCTCTGAATCAGCGGGCCGAGAACGGGAATGGCTTCGGGTTCGTCCAGCAGTGAAAGCAGGCGGCAGAAAGGCTCCAGTAAAACATCAGTCATGGTTCCTATACCGACCCCCGTTCCCGCATCTCGTTTTTTGACTGGCGGCAGGCATCCCTCGGCAATTAATTCCATCAGTACGCGCTGGTCAAGTTTATAGGCGACGCCGACGCAGGGCCGTGATGGCGATGCCTGTAACACTTCCGAACTGGCTGGCAAGTCGAGGGAGGTGATGAGGAATTTTTCCGTATTATATTCATAAGCTTCACCGCCAACCCACATGATCTTCGCGCCATCAGCCACCAGGACGATACTCGGAGGAACCAGGCAGCTCACCGGAGGGGCGGGTTCGTTGCGCCGGAAGAGTTCCAGCCCTTCAACCGCGGTGGGAAAATCACCGGTACCGGGCGTGCGCTGAGCAATATCCCGGGAGAGCTCGCCGAGTCGTCTCTCAACCGATTTGTCTGAAATCATTCCGTCACGCCTCATATTTGTTAAGTCTGTGCGACGTCGTCAACTTACCCGTTATGAAAAGTGAAATATACGCTTTGGCATCATGTTAATAGGATCAGGCAAATAATGCAGAGTATTTTAATAACAGATTTCATTAGCGACATCCAAAATAGCCATACCGAAATGAGGCGCTGACTACAACCCAACCCGCATCCAATTTGAATGAAGGTATGACTATCATGACGCTAAAAACTTCAACCCGCTTTTTTAATGGCGCACTCCTTGCCGGAGCGCTGGCCATGATTTCCACAGAATCTGCGGTCGCCCAGCCGGCAGCAGGCACAGCAGATTCTTCAGTACGCCTGGTGCAGACGTGGGATAAAACCTTCCCAAGGAGCGACAAAGTGGATCATCAAAAAGTAACTTTTAAAAACCGTTACGGCATTACGCTGGCCGCAGATGTGTATCTTCCTAAAGATCGCGGAAACAAGAAGCTTGCGGCACTGGTTATTTCCGGGCCCTTTGGCGCGGTAAAAGAGCAGGCCTCAGGTCTTTATGCGCAAACCTTAGCCGAGCGCGGATTTGTGACGCTGGCATTTGATCCGTCTTATACCGGCGAAAGCAGTGGGGAACCGCGCAATATCGCGTCACCCGATATTAATACCGAAGACTTTATGGCAGCCGTCGATTTTATTGGGCTGCAATCTTATGTGGACCGTGAACGTATCGGCGTCATCGGTATCTGCGGTATGGGGGGGATCGCGCTGAACGCTGTTGCCGTGGATAAACGCGTAAAAGCGGTTGTTGCCAGCACCATGTATGATATGAGCCGCGTGATGTCAAAGGGCTACAATGACAGCGTAACGCCGGCGCAACGCGAGCAGGCGCTTGAGAAGATGAGCCTTCAGCGCTGGGACGATGCGGCAAACGGTCAACCGGCCTATCAGCCAGCTTACAATAAACTGAAGGGCGGCGAAGCGCAGTTCCTCGTGGAATACGCGGACTACTATATGACCAAACGCGGATATCATCCACGTGCCGTCAACTCCGGAAACTCATGGTCCGTGACAACGCCGATGTCCTTTATGAATTTCCCGCTGATGACGTATATTAAGGAAATCTCTCCGCGCCCAATCCTGTTTGTTCATGGTGAAAAAGCGCATTCGCTTTATTTCTCTAAAACGGCATATGAAGCGGCAAATCAGCCTAAAGAGCTTCTGATTGTGAAAGATGCCACCCATGTTGATTTATATGACCGCATGGATAAGATTCCGTTTGATAACATCACGGCATTTTTTAATAAATACCTTAATAAATAAATCATAACACTGTTCGATATTCTCCGACGCAGTGTTACCAACTTTATAATAGACGAAATAACGTATAGAAAAGAGGAAAGGTTTATGCTCTGGAACCGCGAGCTTTTAGCAAAAATAGATGCGGCGGACGACCTGAAAATCGCGCCGTACCGTCCCGATATGAATACCACCGGCACGCCAACATGGATTTGGGAAGTGACGGTGGATAACCGACTTTTCGTCCGTGCCTATAGCGGTACCCGTTCAAAATGGTATCAGGCAGCACTGTCTCAACGGGCGGGTAAGATAGTGGCTATCGGGCAGGAATTCGACGTACGGTTCGCAAAACCCGCGGACCCGGCTCTTGAAAGTAAAATCGATCGGGCCTACCAGATTAAATATTCCGGCAGCAGCTATGTTTCCGCAATGACGGGAGCTCGCGCCAGAGCGGCTACGGTTGAGATATTACCTTCGTGAATGCCATGCCGTAGAAATACGACATTTTCAGGCGGGACTGCCGCCAGTGATGGCGACAGTTTTATGAGTATGACTACGGCGTGTCATGATTTTTCTTTGAATATCGATGAGAGTTATCAGCGCGATGTAAGCGCACTGAATGACGGGCTGTTGCGAATAGAGGCGATAGTTCGTTCTCCTTCTGCCAGCGAAGCCGCGTTTGTATGGACAGAGGAAGCCTCCCGGATGAGAGGGTAAGGGTGTTTGACCGCTGAACCGATCACAAATTCGGCCGCTTCATGAGCCGTGATGCTGATAGCCCCATGACCTTCTGCGAAAATTGCCAGCTCACGTTCGAGCAGGGTATTTCCGATCTCCAGCTGCCCGGCGTTAGTTGCCAGCCATGCGATATCATGATCTGCCTGCGGCTGATAAGTCCACTTCTGACCATCTGAAAGCCGCACGTGCAGATAAGTCATTGATGTTGGTGAAGGAACTGGACTGGACCTGCCATTGTACTGTCCCAGTAAAATACGGGCTGGGCCATCGTGCATAATAGCTTCAGCTTCGAAATAAAGGCTTTCTGCCGATGCCAGTTCCAGTTCAGGCGGTAAAGCCACCCAGAGCTGAAAACCTCGCATGACTTTCCCCGGTAAGGGCTCACCCGCATGCCAGACCCCACTACCTGCTCGCATCCACTCCACAGAACCATCAGACATGGAACCTTGTTTTCCTGTGGTATCCCCGTAAGTCATACCACCTTCAAAGAAGGCCGTAAGGGTTGCAATACCTGAATGTGAATGAGGTATAAAACCACGGTTATACGGTGGGAAGAACTCAAACAAATCAAGAAAAACAAACGGCTTGATATCATCTCCCAGATCATCCGGGCTCAGTAATCGCGTAATGGGGCCTAATCGATGGCCCTTCGTACGGTAGGCAATGGCGCGATTCACGCCCTGGCTCTCAAGAGAATCGGTCATGATAGATTTTCCTTCAATATACAATTCTGGCTGTGTGCTTTTTTTCACGAAGGGCCGCAGCCACTTCGTGTCCGATAAGTTTGATTGAATGACCCATTGCCTCAGATCCTGCAGTGGCAGCACTCATCTGAAATGACAGCCGGTCAATACCGCCCAGTGATGTCGATATTGCCTGTGCTTTGGCTATCACGGTTGGCGGATCGCCAACGAGGTATGCACCGTCAGGGCTACAGGAGGCATCAAATTGCTCACGCGTCACTGGCCCCCAACCGCGCTCTTTGCCCACTTGTGTGAAAGCATGCAGCCAGCCTGGATAAAACGCGTCTTTTGCTGCTTTCGCGGAGTCAGCCACAAAGCCGGTAACATGTAGCCCCACCCTAAGCTGTTCGCGATGGTAGCCGGCACGAATACCGGCCTGCAGGTAGAGGTCGATTAATGGCCGGAAACGATCGGGTCTGCCCCCGATAATCGCCACCATCAGCGGCAGACCCGCAGCTCCGGCCCGGATGAAGGAGTGCGGTGTTCCGCCAACACCTACCCAAACCGGCAGCGGATTCTGCATTGGCCGGGGATAGACGCCCTGGCCCGTAAGCGCTGGACGGTAACGGCCTGACCATGTGATGTGTGTTTCCCTGACAAGTTGCTGCAAAAGTCCAAGCTTCTCTGTAAATAGAGCGTCATAGTCATCCCTGGAGTGACCAAATAGCGAATAAGCTTCTGCAAAAGAACCACGACCAACGGTGATTTCGGCACGGCCCTGCGAGAGCAGATCCAGGGTGGAGAAGTCCTGAAACAACCTCACCGGATCAACCGTACTGAGAACCGATACCGCGCTGGTTAGTCTGATTTTTTTCGTTCGTGCGGCGGCGGCCGCAAGAATGACTGCAGGTGACGAATCGGCGAAATCAGTACGATGATGTTCACCGACACCGAACACATCTATACCAGCCTCGTCGGCAAGAGTGATTTCCTCCAGTAATGCCGCAAGACGTTCCGCCGGATTAGGTATACGCCCATTGTTCCTTTCAGGTAAAAGTGAAGCGAAACTGTTTATGCCTATTTCCACATTTAACTCCTTGTGTCGGTTTTTCAACGTAACCCCAGTCACGGGTCAGATAACCGTTGTTTCAACCTCGTTCTTCGCCCTGGCAAGTGCCGTTGCTCTGGCGTCATCTCCCAGAGCAAGACCTTCCGCACGAAAAATGGTGATGTCAGAGAGTCCGATGAAATTAAGCGCAGCGGTAAGCAACGTTTCCTGATGGTCAAGATGGGCGACAGGGCTGGTACCGCTGTAAACGCCACCGCGAGTTGAAGCGATATACACTTTTTTACCTGCTGGAAGCAGACCTTCCGGACCATTCGCGGTGTAGTGGAATGTCCTTCCCGCGACAAGTACACGATCCAGCCATGCCTTGAGTTGGCTCGGAAGCGAAAAGTTGTACATCGGAACGCCAATAATAATGATATCCGCTGAGAACAACTCATCGATGTAGGTGCTGCCCAGAGCGATGTCGTTCGCTAACGATTCTGAAGTCGGTGTATTTCCCTGAAACACAGCCAGATGGGCAGGGCTCAAATGCTGTAATTCATCCGCAACAAGATCGCGTCGCAGAAGTGTGGCTCCAGGGTTTAATTTCACTTCTTTAGCGACGATTTCAGCAGTCAGGCTGCGGCTGACAGAGTTGCTACCCAGGATGCTCGAGTCGATATGCAGAATAGTAGTCATATTAAATCTCCGGTGAGTGGACTGTGGTCAACGTAAAAAATAGTGCGCCACCATAATTGCACCTACGAATGCATCTGAACAGCCGTTATAATCTTATGGATACCATCTTGAATTCAGATACATTGGTGAGGGTTTATGCTTGACGGAATATCGCTCGACCAGCTTCGAACATTTGTTGCTGCTGTAGATGAAGGGAGCTTCTCGGCCGCTGCCCGTCGTCTTGGCCGGGCTCAGTCAGCAGCCAGTGAGCTTGTGCGTGGGCTGGAACTGCAATTAGGTGTCACCTTATTCGATCGCTCAGGGCGCTATCCATTGCTGACACCTGCAGGCTCGGCATTGCTTGTCAGCGCGCGAAAAGCCGTTTCTATTGTGGATGCCATGAAATCGCAGGCAAAAGGCATGGCGGCCGGACTGGAACCCGAACTGGCTGTGGTTGTGGATGTCTTTTTTCCCATTGATGCCCTTGCGGGAGTCGCTAAAGAGTTTCGTCAACAGTTCCCGGCAGTACCGCTTCATGTGTACGTAGAAGCTCTTGGCGCTACTTTCCAGCCCGTTCTGGATAGACGAGCCACGGTGGGTATTGTTGGTTTCCTGCCATTGACGCCCCCAGGAATCATCACTGAACCTTTGGTGAATATTCCTTTTGCAATGGTAGCTGCGGCAGAGCACCCACTGGCGGCGTATCCAGGCCCAATCCCGCAGAGTGAACTCGCAAAGCATGTTCAGCTGGTACTGACCGATCGTTCTGAACATTCAAAAGGGCGCGATTTTGGCGTAATGTCTCCCAAAACATGGAAACTCGCTGACCTGTTTGCCAAGCGCGCATTCCTGCTTAATGGACTGGGCTGGGGAGGAATGCCTCTCCACACCGTGCAGACCGATCTGGATAGTGGTCGCCTCGTACGTCTGGCCATTGAGGAAGAACCTCAGGGTGGGGTCAGTATGTTGATGTCAGCAGTGTATCGTGTGGATAATCCGCCAGGCCAGGCAGGCCGCTGGCTTATCGACCAAATAATGGCCTGCTCTAGCCACAGGTAGCTATATCACTGGCTGGTACTTCAGCTCAATGGTGGTTCGCGTAATCTTGAAACCACTGGTTCAATATCATCCCCATGATGAAAGCGTATATGAATGACACGAGGGGAGTGTCGGACCTGATTTATGGAAGGGTTAAAAATGTGACAGACGTCCGTCCGCTGGCTGAACGTGGTCTATTCACTATTTATGTGGCCCTTTAATAAACACAAATTCCAGCGTCGTCCGTCGCTGCGCAACTCGGTGATGCTCAGCGGGTGGATGTCGATACGCGCAAATGAGTGAAGCGGGGCGCCGAGAACGTCGACGATCGTGGCGCGGATTGCGGCGGCAGGCGCAATGGCACAGTGGCGACCTCGAATATCGACGTGTTTAGCCAGCCAACTGCCACAGCGCGCCAGCAGCTGAGCACGTGACTCTCCGCCCGGGGGAGCGGCACCCTCCAGCCAGGCCTGGAACGCTTCGGCGTCTTGCATCATCACCTCATGCACTGGCCGACCGGCCCAGATGCCGTAGTCGGGCTCCGCCAGTTCCGTCACTGGCGTACCCTGTAAAGAGAGCGCGGCGGCGGTTTGCCTGGCGGCGGCGTCCGGGGAGAACCAGACGCGGTGATAACGGGCGACACTGCTTTGTAGCTGGCGCGCCCGTTGCCACTCCCGCGCCTCCAGAGGGTCATCACAGGGAAAGTGTGAACCTCTGGAGGCTGCCGTTTCTCCCTGACAAATCAGCGTTAGCGACGCTCTCATGTTGTTAACCGCGCCGGAAGGCCGGGCGATGTTCGCGTGTCGTCGGCGTGCGTTCGGCTAAAGCACCGAAAGCCACGCCGATGACGCCCCAGAGCACCAGATGCGTGCCGAAGGAACTTATGCGGAAACGCCATAGCAGGTCCGCCGGGAAGTGGTCGGAGACTTCATTCACTGTCGGCATCAGGGCACAAACCACGAGCATCAGCGCCACGGCGAACAGCGTTGCCCACATCATCGCATTCCCTCTGCCGAGGCGCGGCGTGAGCTGATGTGATAACCACGCGGCCGCGATGACGATGCCGATAGAAAGCAACATCATGACGAAATAGAGCCCGGTACGATAGCCGATAGTCTCCGGGTTGCCGACTGCGGGCGGATTGGGCGGGTATTTCAGACCTGGCATCAGGCTCATTGCCAGAAAGCCGCCCAGCGCCAGGCATAACGCCAGCACACGCGGGTCCGATGGCCCAAAGCGCTGGTAGCTAAAGGCCCACGCCAGCGCCAGACCGCCGCCCAGCGCGGCGCCAAACAGCGCCATGCCGGTCATCAGGCCAATCCCGGACTGGGTCTGTCGGCTAAACACCTCTTCTTCTTCGCCGTCTGCTGACGCGCCGTGATGGTGAGCGTGAGCTGATATGCTTTTTTCCAGGCCAATCGCGCGATCGACCTGCGGCTCGCCGAAATGGTGTGCAAAGGCAAATGCCACCATCCCGGCCAGAACGCCGGCCATCATCCCTTTAAATAACAGTTTGCCAATCATTTCCGCCTCCTCAGTGGCAGGGAAAGCCCAGCAGATGACGTGCGTCGTGGAAGAATTCATGCACCTGCGTGCCGGAAAACATCGACGTTGCGCCTTGCTCTGCGCCAACGAAATAGATGGCCAGCAGCGCCAGCAGGGCGGTGAACAGCGCCCAGGGCAGCAGTTTCGCGACAGGAATGGGAGCAGCCGGGGTGTGGGCATTAAGGGTGATATCACTCATGGTGTAACTCCATTATCGATTTTGCTGTTGGTAGCGAGTGCCGGACTCACCGTGACCGGCACGCCCGGCGAAAGGTGATGATGGCTATGTGCCGGCGGGCAACTGGCGTTCGCCAGTACAATCGGCTGGCCGTGGGGCGTGTTGAGATACGCCTTGCGCCACTCCTGCGTCCGTCGGCTGATTTCATCCGGCACCGTCAGGTTGAGTGCCGTCATCATGTTTTCCATCGCCGCCGTCCACTGACGATAGTAGGCATCATTCGCGCTTTCACCCGGTTGCGCCGGCGCCGCGTTGATCTCTTTACTGAATGTCTGTACCCATTCTGCCCACGGGAACAGCCCGGCCCGGTGGAGATGGACTATCAGGGAGAACGCTTTTGCCTGCCAGGGCTTATCGAACACCGGCCCTTCCTCATCGCGCGGTAACCCGAGGGCGGCGTAATCGTGTTGTGCTACCGTATTATTCATGCTTCCTCCAGATAGTCGTCCCACAGATCGATGAACACTTTGTCAGGGCGCGGCTCTCCCCACAGCGCCTGCGCGGTGAAACTGACGCTGTAAACATGTTGGGGATGTTCGCCCAGCCCGTGCGCCGCAGTATCTGGCGTGATAAACACACCGTGAGCGATCTCTATGCGACCGACTTTATCGCGTGCGTAGCGTGGCAGGCGGGTATGGGTGGTCGGGTTGAAATTTTTCGTTCGTACCCAATCGCCCACCCGGAAGCGGGGCGCAACATCGTGACTGACCCGAGCAGACCCGCCGGTGCTGACCACCATCGACACCATCTCCTGCGTCAGCACAGGTGTGCCAGGCTTGCAGGGGGCAGGCTTCGCGCCACCCCACAGTTCTTCAACGGTGATCACCCCCTTTGCCAGCAGCAGCGTTTCGAATGCATGCAGCCAGTGCTCGTAGTAGCTCGACTGCAGATATTCGGTCGGCGCCATACGTTCGATGGCGTGGCGAAATTCATCGACGTTAAAGTGTCCGCCGACGAACAACGAGGCGAACAGAGGAAATACCCGGCGTTCCCACTCATGATGGAAATAGGGCTCGTTTTCCTCGGTAGGGATCGGGCCAAGGCCGTGCATCCCCCCCAGATCATGTATCCCGTTCATGGTTTTCTCCTTTCGTTATGGTGCGCTAACCACACCGGTGCCAATCATCGAATCGCGCGTGATGAGTTCGCTCAACTGCGCTTCGCTCCAGCCTTCCGTGCCTGCCGGACGTTCAGGCAGGACCAGATAGCGCAGCTCGGCGCTGCTGTCCCAGACGCGAATCTCTTTGTTTTCTGGTATGTGTAACCCGAACTCGGCGAGAACGCCGCGCGGGTCGATGACGATACGCGAACGATAGGGCGCTGATTTGTACCACACCGGCGGCAGACCCAGTACCGGCCAGGGGTAGCAGGAACACAGCGTACAAACGGTGACGTTGTGCACGTCCGGCGTGTTCTCCACGACCAGCATGTCTTCGCCCTGTATTCCGGAGAAACCCAGTTCAGCAATAGCGGCAGTGGCGTTTTCCATCAGTCGACGTTTGTATTCCGGGTCGCTCCACGCTCTGGCGACAACCTGTGCGCCGTTTCGGGGGCCGACTTTGTGCTCGTAGGTGTCAATCAGCTCATCCAGCGCAGCCGGGTCGATCAGGCCTTTTTCCTGCAGCAGGGATTCCAGTGCGCGGACGCGTAGCTCGATATCAACGGGGGGTTGGGTATGGTCGTGGTCGTGTTTATGGCTCATTTTAGGCTTCCCGAGAGTTAAGGTTAAAACGTCCGCCAGTCACCGCAGGCTTCGAAAGCGGCGGCGGCCTGATAGAGCGTGTTTTCAGCGTAATGACGTCCTACCAGCATCATGCCAACCGGAAGTCCGTCGACCATGCCACAGGGGATAGACATGGCCGGGTGACCGGTGATGTCCTGCGCAGCGGTGTTACCGATCATTTCGAAAGCGCGCGAGATGTATTCGGTGATGGAGCAGTCCGGGCCTGGTATTGGCTGAGCGAGCACAGGCACGGTAGGCATCACCAGCAGATCGAAATCGCTCAGGGCCCGGTCGTAGCCGGCGCGGGCCCGACGCGCGATATTCTGCGCTCTGGCGTAGTAGCGACCGTTATAGCGCTCCAGCCCATACTGGCCGACGAACATGCAAACTTTGAGCGACGGGGAGAGGGCATCCGCGCTGTCGCGCCATTGCGCGTGTTTGTCCAGCAGGCTGACGTCGTACTGGCCTTCCCAGTTAAAACCCATGCCGTTGCCGTGCATCATCTGGGCGGTCAGACCTTCGCAGCCGATAGGCGACCAAAGCGCGCCCGCCAGATTGTGTTCCGGCACGGAAATTTCGCTAACGATGGCGCCCAGTGCTTGCAGGCGGGCGATGGCGTCCCGCACCTTCGTTTCTACCTGCGGGTCCATATTCGGCAACTGGAATCCCTCGGTCAGAATGCCGATTTTCAGGCCGCGCACACCTTTTCCGAGGGCGGCGGTATAGCTCTCTACAACGGGCGCGTACTGACGCGGGTCAAGCCCGTCACTCCCGGCGATGGTTTCCAGCATCAGTGCGTTGTCGCGCACGTTGGCGGTGATGGGACCGGCGTGGTCGATGGTCGCCTCAATCGGCATGATGCCCGTGTAAGGCACCAGACCGTGGGTCGGTTTCATGCCGTAGGTACCACAGAAGGCGGAAGGGATACGGATGGAACCGCCCTGATCGCAGCCTATCGCCATGTCCACTTCGCCAGCCGCCACCAGTGCGGCGCTGCCGGAGGACGAACCGCCGGAGGAATAGCCATGACGATGGGGATTGTGCACCGGGGCCGGGTCGGAAGTGTGGCTTCCGCCGGAGAGGCAGAAGTGCTCGCAGGTGGCTTTGCCGAGAATCGTCGCCCCGGCATCCAGCAGGCGGGTGGCCACGGTCGCGTCGTAGGATGGGACGAAACCTTCGAGCGTGGAGGCGCCGTTCATCATCGGTACGCCGGCGAGCGAGACATTGTCTTTCAGAGCGATGGTCCGCCCGGCCAGCGCGCCAGTCGCTGCACCTTTTACCTCCGTTTTGTAATACCAGGCATTGAGCGGATTGTCCTCGCCAGTCGGACGATAGCCGGCGGCGCGCGGATAGCGGACCTCCGGGATATCGTCGGGAAGGGAGTCGATCAGATCGTAAGCGTCGAAGTTAGCCTGCATCACCGCCAGATATTCCTCGGCCTGCGCCGGCGTCAGGCTGATATGCAGCCGACTGGCAAGCTCCTGGAGTTGTTCAGCAGTGGGACGTTGAATAGCCATGTTGTTTCCTTTTTTCTGTGTTTGCTCATGCGCCTGTCTTGAACATAAGCCCGGAATGCCATCCTGACTTGGTTATCCGGGTCAGTCGTTTGGCTGAAATGGACACCCGCGCAGCCTGTGGGTGTCCGTAAGGTGTTAAGACGGCTTATCGGCTTTAGGCCAGTGGATACCGACACTTTTCATGCCTTTGGTCACGTCCATGTCCGGATGTGAGAGCACCACGTCGCGATACGAAGGACTGCCGATGACCGCGGGCTTGAATTGGGTCAGGAAAGCGTTGACCTCTTCACGAATATCCTGCGGTACATTGAAGTTTTCGTAACACTCGTCTATAGACTCGAATACGGCTTTCCAGTGCACCTCGGTCAGCCCCATGCCGCGGTGCGCGGTCACCATATCTCGTCCCCGATAGACGGTGTTGCCACCCCAGTGCTTGCACAAGAAATCAACGAAGTTGATATGCTCTTTCTGAAATGAAGACTCGGACACGTGCGCCCAGATATGGCCGATGTCGGGATGCTTCATACAGGTCTTCAACACTTCGCCTGCGAAGGCGTAGACGGCGTCATATCCGCCGAGACGTTCATAGAGAGACGGCTTTTGCTGCTGTTCGCTCATGGTGGATTTCTCCGTAACATGTGAGTGGAAGGGGGTGCATAGGTCTCTGTTCAATCAGAACAGTTTCATCACGCGCAGGGTGGTGTGGAGATCTTCCTTAAAACCGCCATCGACGTTGATGTCGCGTTGGAGCAAGCCCTGCACTTGCACCGTGGGGGTGATGAATTTCGACAATTCCAGCCTTACCTGATCCGAACGCGTCGCTTGTCCGTTTTCGACGCCGTCGATCTGCTGTTTACCGCCCCACAATTTGGCGTAACCAGCGGAGACGGTCCAGGTGGTGTCTGCGGGCGGCGTCCAGCTTACCCAGCCCTGAAATTGATAGGTGTTGTCTTGTTTGAGGCGACCGGTGCCGATGCCCGTGGCATCGTCGTTGTCGCCATACCACATCGCATCAGCGGACAGCTGCGTGGCGAAACCGTTACCAAGCTGCTGCACGCCGCCAAGCTGCAGATCGAACTTCCAGCGGTTCTCACCGACGTTGAGCGTGCGCCCGGCATCGTAGGAACCGGCAGGGACGTACAGGTAGGGCACGAGGGCGAAGGTGGTGCTGGGGTTGTTCACCAGCCAGACCGGGGCGGCCAGAATGGGGTCGCCCAGGCCGCTGGCGGAATCGAGGCGGGCACCGCCCAGGGAGCCGTTATAAAGACGTCCGTAGGGCATTAGCACCTGCGGCGCGACCGTGAAGCCCCCCACATCCATATAGTGGACGTAACGAAAGATGCTGACGAAGGAGTCCAGCCCGGTGCCTTGCTTAATTTCGTCGCCACCTGTGGGGGTAAAGCTGTCTCGCGTGGCGTAGGTGAAATACGCCAGAATGGCATCGGTACCGGCCGGAGCCGGAATGAGATCCTGTGAGTTGAGATCGACCGCATGGGCCGGGATCGTCGCCAGCCAGAGCGTGCAGGCGACCAGGCTGATACGAGATGTGGTGCCACTAACAGTCATAACGTTACCCTCATGTCTGATATCTCTTGTTTATTTCCCGGTACCAACGTGGCCGGAAGACCTTACGGTTACAGATATTAGGGAGAAATTTGCTGCGTACTTGTTTCATAAGGACAGTCGTTTGGCTGGCAGGGACAACGGGCGGGCAGGCTGAAAAGGCCCATTGCGTGATGCTCCGTCATAGCGCAGATGTGCACACCTTGAGTGCGGTTCTCGCTTTTTCGACGCCATTCGCGACGTGGGACCCCTGGCGCATCGACGGAGCGTCAGCGATATTTCCACTGCCTTAGCGCGGATGCGAGTGAGAGCTGGAGGGACATCTGAGTGCTGGCACGATAGTTGCTATCTGTGAACCCGTGTCTATTATTGATGCGGGAATTAAGGTGCGAGGTGAGCAATTATGAATAGCATCATGCCGTCTGCGGTCTGCTCCCACTATTCGACCATTGGCGTTGCCGAGTCGCGCCGCTTCGAGTATTGGAACGACGTGGTGTTGCGTCACTGCATTCCGGCCGCCAGCGTGCCCATGGCTGGGGTCGACTTTGACGCCCGGCTTGCGGTACGCGGGGTGGGGATGGTGGATATCTGTTCGTTGTCCGCGCCGTTGCACCGCTGGGAACGCACCGCACGTTATCTGAGGCAGGGGCCAGACGACGATCTGTGGCTGGGCTATATGCAAGGCGGGTACGGCCAGCTTGAACAGGGAGGGCGCAAGGCGGCGCTGGCGGCGGATAGTCTGGTGTTATACGACGCCGCGCAGACGTTCAGTTTCAGTCTGGGTGGTGGCGATAACCACCTGGTGCGGATCCCGCGGCATCTGCTGAGTTGTCGTTTGCCGAGGATTGAAACGCTCACCGCTATGGTACTGGACGACAGTCGGCCCGGCGTGATTCCACTGCGTGAAATGCTGCGTCAGGCTACAGCGATGCCCGCGTGTCTGGACAACCCAGATATTTCTGGCCGTTTCTCCCAGACGATGCTGGATCTGCTGGTGCTGAGTCTGGAATTGCAGGATCTGGATAACGTGAGTGCTGAGCGCGATCTGTACGCCAGGATGATGATTTACATTCGGCGGCAGCTTGTCGATCCAGATTTGAACATTGAGAGCCTGGCTCGGGCGCACCATGTATCCATTCGCACCGTCACGCGTGCTTTCGCCCGCCACAAAAAAACGCCGATGGCCGTGATTTGGCAGGAGAGGCTGCGAGCGAGCCGAGAGGCCCTCGAACGCGGACGAGTCAGTAGCGTGTCCCAGGCGGCGCTGGATTTCGGCTTCTCTGATTTCTCTCATTTCAGCCACGCCTTCCGCAAAGCCTTTGGCATCTCGCCTCGCTCATTATTGCCCAAAGAGCAGCAGGGAGCGACGCCATCGAACAGGCACACCGGGTCAGACTCCTGAGTCTGCGCGATATGAGTGCGAGCTGCGCGTGACGGAAGGCGCTCCCAGGCGTTGCGGCGGCAGGTGGATGACACGATGGCGTTAGTTCTTTAGCGACGGGAAATGATTTGAATATCCCGGCTTAGCGCGGGGTAAGGTAAGGATATGGGGGCGCATTGCGGCAGACTCGGCTTCTTTAATGGCATTTAACATAATATACATTATGCGCACTAAGGTAGAGGCAGCAAGATTATGCGGTTTTGATCAGAACTCAGATTAACCATCCCGGGATTCTGCTCTGGCCCATTCAGCGCAGTTTTTTACTTTGGATGAAGTTAACCCATGTTGTCGACCGGCACCTGACAACGCAGATGCCCGCGCAGCGCCACGGTATCTCCGCTCGTCAGTGCCGGCGTCTTCTGTCGCGTTACCGTGAATCTGGCCCGCTTTGTATGGCTAACCGCCGTTGAGGAACCCTGAGCAATAACCAGCTGCCTGATGGTTTTGCACAGTACGCGCTCAATATAATCCGAGATCGCTATACCGACTTTGGGCCGACGCTTGCATGTGTGAAACTCGCAGAACTGCACGATGTTCACCTGTCCAAAGAGACCGTCCGTTCACTCATGGTCAAAGCCGGTCTCCGGATCCCCCGCAAACAACGTGCGCCGAAAATTCAGCAGCCACGCTATCGCCGGGCCTGCTGCGGCGAACTGAGCCAGATTGATGGCTGCGACCATCACTGGTTCGAGAACCGTGCACCCGCCTGTACCGCACTGATCTACGTCGACGACGCGACGAGCCACCTGATGCAGCTTCGATTTGTAAAACCGGAATCGACATTCACCTATTTTGAGGCCACCCGGGGCTACCTGGAAAAGCACGATCACATTATACGATGGTGTAAAGAATCCACAGATAGGTTAAGGGAAGTTATTATGCTTCCCTTAATGCACACTTTAAGAAATTTGCAAGCTATTCATATAAGGTATATATGAATTTTATTCAATAGGTAAATTGTGCTGTTTTAAGAAAGATAGCTTATCCCAATAGCCTCTTTGAAATATAATTTTATTATTTACTATTTGAAAAAAACCGCAACCCCTCAAACCTAATGGGGCACGCCACTCTAAAATTGCCCATTGTCCATCTTCGAAAATGTTTTCAACGATACAAACCATTTCTGGAAAAGAAAAATCTTGTTCAAACATTTTCTTTATAGCCTCTTTCCCAATAACTGGCTCATTGGCTACCTGATGGTTTATTGCATTATCATCATATAATTCTGAAATAGTTTCTACATCTGCATTATTAAATGCGTCAACCCATTGGCAAAGTATTTCTTTTGGCGTCATATAAATTACCTCCAGACCTGTAAATAATTCTTTTTCATAGCATAACATCAAAATCCTATCAAGCTCAAAATTTATTGGCACGCTCGATGCCATGTTCCTCGACTACGAAGCGGCCAAAGATTATGCGATCCGCTTCAGGCTAGTCACGGCGGCGAATATCCCTTCTTTCGGAGCGCCAGAATGATGTTGGTCTGGCCGGATTTTCACATGGCGGGAACCACGTTGTGTCTCAAAATCTCTGATGTTACATTGCACAAGATAAAAATATATCATCATGAACAATAAAACTGTCTGCTTACATAAACAGTAATACAAGGGGTGTTATGAGCCATATTCAACGGGAAACGTCTTGCTCGAGGCCGCGATTAAATTCCAACCTGGATGCTGATTTATATGGGTATAGATGGGCTCGCGATAATGTCGGGCAATCAGGTGCGACAATCTATCGATTGTATGGGAAGCCCGATGCGCCAGAGTTGTTTCTGAAACATGGCAAAGGTAGCGTTGCCAATGATGTTACAGATGAGATGGTCAGACTAAACTGGCTGACGGCATTTATGCCTCTTCCGACCATCAAGCATTTTATCCGTACTCCTGATGATGCATGGTTACTCACCACTGCGATCCCCGGGAAAACAGCATTCCAGGTATTAGAAGAATATCCTGATTCAGGTGAAAATATTGTTGATGCGCTGGCAGCGTTCCTGCGCCGGTTGCATTCGATTCCTGTTTGTAATTGTCCTTTTAACAGCGATCGCGTATTTCGTCTCGCTCAGGCGCAATCACGAATGAATAACGGTTTGGTTGATGCGAGTGATTTTGATGACGAGCGTAATGGCTGGCCTGTTGAACAAGTCTGGAAAGAAATGCATAAGCTTTTGCCATTCTCACCGGATTCAGTCGTCACTCATGGTGATTTCTCACTTGATAACCTTATTTTTGACGAGGGGAAATTAATAGGTTGTATTGATGTTGGACGAGTCGGAATCACAGACCGATACCAGGATCTTGCCATCCTATGGAACTGCCTCGGTGAGTTTTCTCCTTCATTACAGAAACGGCTTTTTCAAAAATATGGTATTGATAATCCTGATATGAATAAATTGCAGTTTCATTTGATGCTCGATGAGTTTTTCTAATCAGAATTGGTTAATTGGTTGTAACACTGGCAGAGCATTACGCTGACTTGACGGGACGGCGCTTCCCTACCCTCATGGCCGCCTCCCAGGAATCGACCCAGGTGCTTATCGTGGACATAATCCTTTACTCATAAATTTATCTTATTCCATTATTGTACCTGTCACGCAAAACTTGCAGAAAAGCCATAAACGCAGGAGAATCCTGTCGGCGGTGAGGATAATAAATATGGTAGCCGTCAAAATATGGACACCACTCGGTCAGAACAGCAATCAGCTTGCCGCTTTTGATATATCCATCTGCAACATACTCGGGAATATAGGCAATCCCCAGCCCGTCTAATGCTGCATCGAGCTGATGAATCGTGCTGTTCGCAATATATTGCCCTTTGACTTTCAGACTGAATTTCTGAGCATCTTTCTCGAATTCCCAGGCGTACAATCCACTCGTATCAGAATAGCGGACGTTAATGCAGTTGTGGTTCAAAAGATCCTGCGGCTTCCTGGGCTTAGCATAACGCTTAAAATAATCTGGTGCAGCAACAACAAGCTGGCGCCAGTTCTGGCTTATTTTTGCGGCAATCATATCATTATTCAGAACATCGCCCGGACGAATCCCGGCATCAAAACGCTGATCAACAATATCTGTAAATCCATAGTCAATGCCGATTTCAATCTGAATATCTGGGTAGCGACTCAGAAAGTCCGGTAATACAGGACGGATCAAATACTGGATAACATCATCTGCCGCCGTGAGGCGTATGACGCCAGTGGGTTTTTCCCTAAGCTCACTCAACCGACTAATATTTACGTAAAATGGTACTGGCATCGCTGGCTATATTTTCTATCGTCTCATTATTCCTGGGGCTGTTCTCTTATACACCCGCCATTCTTATTGTAGGTAGCGCTGTATGGGGTGTGACATTTGGTGGTGCTGCAACGCTGTTGAATACCGCACTTGCCGATGCGGCGGAAGATGGTGCTGATGTAGCGATCTCCATGACGGTGGTGAGCTGGAACGCGGCGATTGCCCTGGGGGGGATTACCGGAGGAATTATCCTTCAGGGCCCCGGCGTCAATGGTTTGCCTTGGGTCATTCTGATACTGGCCCTGGTCAGTTTTCTGATTGTAAAAATCAACAGTGAATATGCATTCCCACACCCCATTCGGGACGAAGCCGAATGATCGCATCAGCTACAAGGAGAATTAGTCATATCGCTTATCAGGATAAGCTATTCAGCTATCTTCAAAAGGTCACAGGAATCAAAATCCTATAATCAGCCGTTCAGATTTCTAATCATAAAACAATGGAGAATATATATGCGTTTTTACATCAAGGTTGCGGTCATTCTTTTTATGGCCACCCGGGTTATACCCGTCATGGCCAATGGCAATAGTGTCCAGCCGGTTTGTACAGAGAAAGGTGCCTTATCAGGGAAAGACAGCAACCAGTCCGCCCTGATTGGCGCGTGGAAAATGGTCAAATTTGAAACCGGGACTGGTGAAGAATTGAAAGAGATACCTTACACCGGACAACTTATTATCACCGATGCCGGAACCTTGTCTGCGCAAGCAAGCAATCCGGACAAAACAGTACCTGACTCCGCCTATACGGTAAATGGTTATGAAGCACTTTATGGTGATATTAAAATTGACGATGTTGCCGGGCGTTTCATCTTAACGGTGAATTCTGCACTTGCCAGTGGATTAATTGGTCAAAAAATGGAGCGCGCTTTTCATTTAACAGGAAATAAACTTGAACTGTCGCCTGTCGATAAAGGTGAAGGCTGGCGTGTGACCTACGAGCGCTACAGATAGTATAATGGCATAACGGTGCGCCGGTTTGTGCCGCGCTGACCCGGCTGGCTTCCCTGCTCTACCTACGAACGCCTCTCGGAAATCGTTCAGGGAGCAATCGCAGATGTAAGAAACCGCCACGCCATGATGGTAACGTTCACCGTCCTGTGTAAAACCCAGTCATTGCCTCTGGTCATGACTGTGTAGTAAATTTGGCTGTTGATTAGGTGCAGAGCAATGATAGAGCGTTTTCTGCGACACGATAATTTTACGCACTATGAAGGTTAAATTTTGAAAGCAACAAATTTTTCGGAACTAATAAAAATAGCCGCTCTGCAGCTTTTTAGAGAAAAAGGATTCAACAATGTCTCCACCCGCGATCTTACACAAAAGCTTAATATTTCAAGGAGCCACATCTATCATTATTATAGTAACTGGGAAACATTAAAAAAATCGGCCATAAAATATATGTTTGATAATGACATCGAGGAATGTCATGCAACGTTTAATGCCTCGGAAAGTATGAGCCCAACTGACAGGGTCAGGCTGTATATCAAAACGCTGTTACCTGATGCGCCATCAGCGCACTGGCTGCTCTACCTTGAACTCTGGCCGATGGCCGCGCGCGACGATGATTATGCTAATTTGGTCCATAATCAATCACTCCAATGGATCTATATACTCGAAGAAATCATCGACTCCGGAATTAATGAGGGCGAGTTTTCCTCGATAAACGCTTCGGTATCCGCCAGACAAATAAATGCATTAATAGATGGATACTCGAGTATGCTGATCCTCGATTATTCAAAAGAAAAAAGAACCGCTTTTCTTAATGAAATATATGAGATTTCTTTTAAAATCCTTGGCAAACCCTTCTGAAGCGCATGAAAAACCCGCAGTAGAAATTAGCGCTTGTTTATGCCCAGATAGCTTAAAATACGTTTCATTTTACTTTCCGCTGTGGTGTTCCCCGCAACGCGGGCATCTATCCATGTCTCATCGGCTTCAGGGTGAGGGCCTGATAATATGACATGTCCTTCCCCATATTGATATCTGGCGATAGCGACATCCCCATTGTCGTAATAAGCTATCGCCTGGAACCCAGCGTTTGAGGTTGTGTTGTTCAGATAGGGGCCATCCTGATAGTAAAAAGGTTCCTGTTTATTATTCCATTTCACTTGCAAGGTGTAATCCCCCTCATCATAGGCGCGTGAACCAGGTCTTCCCACTTCTGACTCAAGGGGAGCATCAATGAGCCCAATCCAGTCTTTATCGGCAAGATATGCCCCCATGCAAATACCAATAAAATCTTTGCCGCTTTTCACAAATTGACGGATAGCCTCAGCGCCATCATCACCAATGACGTCATAAGAACCGGGTATATCCTGACCGCCGCCGGGTTGAATGTAGATATCGAATTTTTTAAGCGTTTGCTCATTCACTTTCAGCGTTTCTTTTTCACCCACATAAGCGATGTTCAGCGGCAGGCCAGTACCGACGAGCGATTTCACCACCATTTCTGAACACCCCGCGCACCCGGCGTCTCCCCTATAAACAGCGATACGATAACTTTTTGATGGTGAGGCATTTGCTGAGGTTGGTGCGGAAAAAATAGAGAAAGTAAAAGCCAGAGCAAGGGTAATCATATTTGCTCTCTTCAACTGAGTTTCCTGGAAAAAAAGTGGCATCACGCTATTCCCCTTGTCATAGAGTGTTTTGTAAATCATTAAGAACCATTTTTACCATTCTAAATGCATGACATAAAATTAGAGCAGTCGCTCAAATTTAACTTTGGCGTTGATTTTGTCAAGCGTTTTTAAGCGCGGCAAAAAAAAGTTAATACGTAAAAAAGTGTAACTTTGACAAAGTTGTATAAATTTTTTAGTGAGATGCAGGCGACATACGAAAGGATAAGAAAGCAGAAACAGCGGTAACCTTGAAATCATCAACTAAGGTGTAAGGGCTAATTAACAGGCGATGTCCTGAAAGCCATACTTAACTGAACAAGACATTTTGTTTTTCGTAGTATGTCCGTGAGAGTATGCTTCGGCACGCACGAGGCAGATGAGAAACGGCGATGGCCCGAATCGTATAGAGACACAAACCTGAAATTCCGGACACTGCGCTTCAGGACATCGCTCAAGACGCCGATATCTGGCAGTATCCGGACGGTACTATCGAACGCCGGGCCAACGGTACTACCCTGCCCTTTATGACTGACGACCTGCTATCTCACCCACGCACTTCTCCCTGAAATTTAGCATCGTCGCGGTTAATGTCGAAAATTTGCCACCTGACGTGGTTGGCATCGAGGGTGAAAACTGCCGTGGCGAGGGTGTTCTCCTCATCCGGATCGTCGGCAGCCAGCCGGTAAATTGGCAGTTCGGCGTCATGGGTATCTGAGAGAATGGCTTTTGCCGCCGCGGCGTCAAACGGAGGTTGCGTTTCCCGCCACTGCACGAGGCGTAACTGCCGCGACGCTGAACTGTCGGTAACGATCTGCTCAACGCCAGCCAGTGCCGCATGCACCAGATGGTTGGCATGCCCGGTTACCGTCGTCAGGGGGAGAACGGAACAGCCTTGACCGGTGGCCTCAACGCTGAACAGCCGCGTATCGCCCAGCTGCCCGAGCGTATGGTGAAACGCCCCGGATCGCGGCTGGCCGGTAAGTATAGTGATGGCCTCGTCGAGGGTGTTCGCATTCAGCGAGGCGCGAGCCAGGATCTGACGCGGTAATCCCTGCGGACGATGCACTGCACGGATGTTATTCACCGTGTTAACGACACCTTTTTCATTCACCGCAAAGGTGTGGCCGCAAATCGACCCCGGATAGGCAAAACTCGTAAAGCTCAGACCGCGACTCGGGGTAATGGTAGCCAGCAAGCATTCATCCCGTAACTGAGGAAAACCGTCTTCATTGTGCGCGATAATCCGCTCGCCTGCGGCGTTTACCCCGGCCACCGTCGTACAGCCATCCGACGTTGAGCGCACCAGATCGCCACGGCAGTTCCAGGCAAAGACCTGATCAACAGTAGCCTCCAGCCCCTGCGCCAACCCCTCCAGCTCCTGCCAGATGAGCGGATAATGCCGCTGCACCTCGGTGCGCATTAACCGGGTCTCAGGGGATGCCTGCAGGGTCATCACCGTTTGCCACAATGGCGTGAGCATCAGTTTCTGATGCCATGCTTCACGGCCAAGCTCGCCAAGGCGAAGGCCAATCTCAAACGGGGAACCACTGATGTCGATTTTCTTCATGGGATGGATTCACTTATGTTCAGGAAACGTGCTGTAAAAATTCTTTCAGGCGCGGATTGCTACTGGCATTCAGCAGGATATCAGGTGGGCCATCTTCAGCAATGGTTCCACCATCGATAAAAATCAATCGAGAGGCCACATCGCGTGCAAAGCCAATCTCGTGCGTCACTATAACCATCGTCATCCCTTCATCCGCCAGTGAACGCATCACTTTTAATACTTCATGGCGCAACTCCGGATCGAGCGCAGAGGTTGGCTCATCAAACAGCATCATTTTCGGTTTCACCGCCAGCGCGCGGGCGATAGCCACGCGCTGCTGCTGGCCGCCTGAAAGCTCCGACGGATAGTGCTCGGCCCGTTCGCCCAGGCCGACACGTTCCAGCAGCGCCAGCGCCTGTTCGCGGGCTGCCGCTTGACTCATTTTGCGTACGCGAATAGGCCCAAACATCACATTTTCCAGCGCCGTCAGATGCGGAAACAGATGAAACTGCTGGAATACCATCCCCGCTTCGCGGCGGATTTCGCACTCGTTGACGTGAGGATCGGTCAGGTGCATTCCGGCAACCAACAAAGTGCCGGAGGAGATCTCTTCCAGCTTGTTGATACAACGCAGCAGCGTCGATTTACCTGAACCTGAAGGACCGATAATCACGACCACTTCACCGGCATCAATTTCCAGATTGATATCGTGCAGCACCTGGGTGGTGCCGAAATGTTTAGCGACCGCGCTAAATTCAACCATGCTCATAAAATATGGATCCTTTTCTCCAGTTGCTTCAGCAGGAAGCTCAGGCACAGGGTGACGGCAAGATAAATCAGGGCTACCGCTGTCCAGACCTCAAGGGCACGGAAGTTCCCGGCGATGATCTCCTGCCCCTGGCGCGTTAATTCCGCGACGCCGATAACAATGAACAGCGAGGTGTCTTTAATGCTGATAATCCACTGGTTGCCCAACGCCGGGATCATGCGGCGCAGGGCCAGCGGCATAATCACATGCCATAGCGTTGCGCGCTGCGATAATCCCATCGCCAGACTGGCTTCTTTAAATCCTCTATTGATGGACAAAATTGCGCCGCGCGTAATTTCCGCAATATACGCGCCGGAGTTAATAATAATGGTGACCATCGCGGCCGTGATAGGGTCGATACGAACAGGCAGAATCATTGGCAAGGCAAAATAGATAAACATCACCTGTACCATAATTGGCGTGCCGCGAATCAGCTCGACAAAAATTAATGATAACGTTTTCGCGATACCGCCTCCCAGTGCACGACAGATTCCTGCCAGCAGACCGATGATAAAGCCGCCCGCCAAACCGACCATAGAGATCAATATTGTCAGCTGCAGCCCCTGTAATAATAACGGCAGGGATTCCCATATATATTTCGTTTCGAAATTCATAATGCAGTCTATTACTCTCGGTTCTGGCCGGGGTTACCCGGCCCGGCGGGGATTATTTAGGTTGCTTGTTAAACCATTTGAAATAAATCTTGTCGTAGGTGCCATCCGCGCGTAATGCCTTTAACGCGGCATCGACCTTCGGCGTCAGGCTGCTGTTTTTCTGCAGGGCAAAACCGTATTTCTGCGGCAGAATGCTGTCCGTTTCCCCGGTCGATTTAACCTTACCGCCACCTGCGGTTTTCACGTAGTAGAGCACGTTCGGGGAGTCGTGAACGACCGCGTCCAGATTGCCTGCCTGCAGGTCGAGATAGGCGTTATCAATATTGGGGAATTCGACATAATTGGCTTTATATTTGGATTTCATAAAACTGGCCGCGGCGGTGCCCTGCTTCAGCCCCACTTTTTTACCGGCCAACTCGCTGAATTTGGTGATGGAATCATCACCACTTTTCACCGCCATTAAGAGATCTGCATCGTAGTAACCGTCGCTAAAATCAACGACCTGTTTGCGGGCATCGGTAATGGTGATCCCGGCCATTGCCACATCTAAATTACGCGATTGCAGCCCAGGAATTAAACCGCCAAAATCCATAGGGCGTAATTCGTAGCTGACATTCATTTTCTTCGCAATGGCTTCCCATAAATCGATATCAAAACCAACATATTTATTGCCTTGTTTAAATTCAAAGGGAACGAAGGCGGTATCCACACCGATTAATAATTTATCTTGTGCCATGACGGCAAAACTCGCCGAACAGGCAACCAGTGCCAGGGTAATCTTTAATTTTTTCAATAATGCAGACATAATAATCCTCAGCGTAATTAAGACAGCAGACAGGAGTTTTCGCGCAATACCCTAAAACTGATATTGGCGTTGAGAATAAAAACAGTATCCCTACATTCGCACGCGATATAAAAATAAAGGCGTGCGAATTATTTATGCGGGAAGAATAAAATCCCTGGTGTCGGGTACTGGCGTCTGCGCGCCGTTCATAATCATTGAAAGAAAGCTGTAATAACCGTTGATGCCTATCAGATCGACAACGCCCTTTTCCCCCCAGAGATCGATTGCCTGTTGCCAGATATCATCGCTGACTTTTTTATGCTGATGCAGCTGCTGGCAAAAATGGTAAACCACCCATTCATCAGCCGCCAGCGCCTCTGGTTGACGCCGTTCATTGATTGCCTGCACCGCCTGCGCCGGGATCCCTTTTTCCCTGGCTATTGGCGCATGAATGGCCCACTCAACCGGCTGCGACCAGTGACGTGCGGTCAGCAGGATGGCCAGTTCCGACAACCGCTGCCCCAGCGCGCTACGGTAGCGCAGATACTCCCCCATTCGCTGCGCATGGGCCATCAGTTCCGGGCTGCGCAACAACGGTTCAAACGGCGGCAGCAGCGCGCCGCGCGGCCCGTTGATAATCTCCTCCGCAAGCTGGCGTTGTTCATCGCTCCACTGCTGTTCTGACAGCGCAGGTAAACGGTTCATGGCTGACGTCTCATCAGTTTATGCGTCTCTTCGCTGATGACCTTGTGCAGGGTATCCACCACGAAATCGAGTTCTGACCGGCTGACAATAAACGGCGGCGCAATCAGAATATGATCGCCCCGCTGGCCATCAATGGTTCCGCCCATCGGATAGACCAGCAGCCCGTGCGCCATGCACTGCGCTTTGATAGCCGCATGCAGCTTCAGCAGCGGATCGAATGCCGTTTTGCGCTCTTTATCGCATACCAGCTCCACGCCGGCGAACAAACCGCGACCGCGCGTATCACCGACATACGGTAATCCGCCGAGCACATCATGCAGCGCCTGCTGCAAATACGCGCCCTGCTGCTGCACCTGCTCGAGCAAACGATCTCGCTCGATAACCTGCTGCACGGCCAGCGCAGCCGCTGCGGCTGTCGGGTGGCAGATGTAGGTGTGACCATGCTGGAACATTCCGCTACCGGCTTGCAGCGCGGCGACGATTTGCTCACTGGCCAGCACTGCGCCAATGGGCTGATAACCCCCGCCTAAACCTTTTGCGATGGTCACGATGTCAGGGACAACGCCATCCTGTTCAAAGGCGTGCAACGTGCCGGTACGGCCCATGCCGCACATCACCTCATCGGCGATATACAGAATGCCGTATTTATCACACAGCCGACGAACGCCTTGCAGATAACCCGGCGTAGGCGGCATTGCGCCGGTGGTTGCGCCAACCACCGTTTCGGCGATAAAACCGATAATTTTTTCCGGCCCGGCGTCCAGAATTGCCGCTTCGAGTTCGCCAAGTAAGCGCTCGGTATATTGCTGCTGGCTTTCACCCGCCTCACGGTCACGGTACTCATTACAGGCCGACACGCGCACCACATCCATCAGCAGCGGCGCGAACTGGCGGCGGCGCCACTCGTTACCGCCAACGGCCAGCGCACCCAGCGTATTGCCGTGGTAGCTTTGTTTACGGGCAATAAATAGCGTGCGATCCGGCTGCCCGATCTCCACAAAATACTGGCGCGCCAGCTTCAGCGCCGTTTCAACCGCTTCCGATCCGCCGGAGACGAAATAGGCATAGTTCAGGGAACCGGGCGCGGTGCGGACAAGCTGCTCTGCCAGTTGTTCCACCGTATCGCTGGTGAAAAAGCTGGTGTGGGCATAGGCCAACCGATCGATCTGCCGGTGCATCGCTGCCAGCACATCCGGGTGGGCATGACCCAGACAAGAAACCGCCGCCCCGCCGCAGGCGTCCAGATAGCGTTGACCACTGGCATCGGTGATGTAAGCGCCCTGGGCACTGACTGCCACTGCCGGGGTGGTACGGAGGCTGCGGTGAATGATTTGACTCATGCTTTTATCCTGCTTTAGAAATCGCTTTCGCGTAAGTTGAAAGCATCTTGCAGGATCCATTTGAATCTCGTCAATTCAATAATGATTCAAATGTATTTAATTTTCTTATGATAAAAGCAAATGAATCATTTATCAGGATTTATCGGGCATCACATACGCCCCGGAGCGTTGCAGATAACGTTCTGCGCTCTCAATTTTATTCACCGCCTCCCTACCGTGGCGGGCAACCAGCATCGCCAGCAAACACTCGGCGACGCCCATACCGGACACTATCGAAGGGAAAAAAGAGGGGCTGCTGAGGGAGAAAAGCAACGTGCAGTCCGCCGTTTGCGCCAGCGGCGAAACCGGAGAGTCGGTGATGGCGATAATCCGTGCCCCGGCCTGCCTGGCTGCATTGAGAACGTCGAGAGATTCGCGGGAATAGGGAGAAAAGCTGGTCAATAGCAGGCAGTCTTCCGCGTTGATCTCACGGGTGAAGACTTCGATATTACTGGCCAGCCCGTCAATCAGCGACACCTGGCGATTGAACAATCGATAGACATAAAACAACGACCAGGCGATAGGAAAGCTGGCGCGGAAGCCGCAAATATAGACCTGCTTCGCTTCATCCAGCAACGTAACCGCTTGCTGCATAGCGTGTTGATTCTCTGCCTGAGTGAATGCCAGATTGGCCTGATGCGCGAGGAACACCTCTTCGTACAGCGCGGGCTGCGTCCCTTTGGCGATCAATTTTTCAGCCTTAGATACATATGTATCATTTCCTAAGCCGAGATCGTCGATAAATGCGCTTTTCAGCTCCCGCCAACCGTTATAGCCCAGACGCTGCGCCAGGCGTAGCAGCGTGGCAGGCTTAACGCCGGCTTCCGCGGCGAAGGCGCGCATTGATTGCACCACCAGTTGGTTGGCATTTTGCAGGGAAAATTCCGCCGCGCGCTGGAGTTCGGGCGACAGCAGGCTGAATTGGCTCACAATATTTTCACGAAGATTCATGGCGTATCGTTATCATCCGTAAGAGTGGCTGCGGCGAAACCGGGCCGCAGAAAGGGATATATATAACCATAATTCGCCGTAATTGCATTATGGCAGAGACGGAGGCTCATCCCTGCGCCACGGAGTATCGCCCCAGGCGATTGATCCGAAGCCTCTTTATTCGGCGCCTGAAACCGCGGGATTCGCAGGAGCGACCCTATACCCAACTCTTTGATGGCATTGGCAAAAAACATTGTCGCCGCTATCGCAAAAGAGAAATTATTCGCTTTATTTATAAATTGGCTTGCTAAATAATTAGTCAGGTTTTATTACGCAGTAGAGGAATTAAGATGCGTTTCAGTACCATGCCCGACAGTGAAATTATTTCTGAACTGTGCCGAAGAATTAAAGAAACGCGTATACAGCTGGGCCTGTCACAGATTGAGCTGGCCGAACGCGCTCAGGTCGGCGCGGCAACCATTAAACGCGTTGAATTAGGCGAATCCGTTACCCTCAGTACGCTGATTGGTATTTTGCGCGGTCTCGATCGGCTGCATCAGCTGGAGTCGATTTTATTTGACTCGCACATGCGTACATTTAAGGCGCAGCTCAATGCCGAAACCCCTTCCCGTATCCGTATTCGGAAAAAAACGCATCAGCCAAAAGAGAAATTGCCCGCCGCTGCCCAGACCAACGAGGCTGACGCCACGATTAACGAATGGTACACCTCATCGGCTTCTAACAGCGTGGTGTGGTCTTTTACGCCGTCCGACGGAGAGAAAAAATAACAGGCTTCAGGCGATTTTAAAGTCCAGGGAAGAGAAAACCGCCTGCGGCTCAGGCAGGCGGTTTTTAGGGGGCTCAGGATTCACACACCGCGACTTTAATCGCCAGACCGCCCCGGGCGGTTTCACGGTACTTGGCGTTCATATCTTTGCCCGTCTCAAACATCGTTTCGATAACTTTATCCAGTGAGACTTTCGGATCGCTGGTACGGTACATCGCCATACTGGCCGAGTTTATCGCCTTCACTGCCGCAATCGCGTTACGCTCGATGCACGGCACCTGCACCTGGCCGGCCACCGGATCGCAGGTCAGGCCGAGGTTATGCTCCATGCCGATCTCCGCGGCGATGCACACCTTCTCCGGACTGCCACCCAGCAGCTCGGCCAGTCCGGCTGACGCCATCGAGCAGGCCACGCCCACTTCACCCTGACAACCGACCTCTGCCCCGGAAATGGAGGCATTCATCTTGTACAGAATGCCTATTGCGCCCGCCGTCAGGAAATAGCGCATATAGATTTCCGGCGTCACCTCTTTGATAAAACGATCGTAATAGGCCAGTACCGCCGGGACAATGCCGCAGGCGCCGTTGGTCGGCGCGGTTACCACTCGCCCGCCCGACGCGTTCTCTTCCCCCACCGCCATGGCGAACATATTGACCCAATCCATCGCGCTCAGTGGCGTAATCGACTGGCTCTGCGGTGCCAGCACGCGGTGCAGCGCAGAAGCCCGGCGCGGCACTTTCAGCGGCCCCGGTAAAATACCTTCCGTATTCATCCCCCGGTTAATGGCGTTTCTCATGGTCTCCCAGATTTTCGCCATATTTTGCTCAACGGTCTCCCGGCCGTGGCGGGCGATCTCGTTTTTTATCATCACGGCGGAAATCGACAGGCAGTTGTTCTGACAGTGCGCCAGCAGGTTGCGGGCAGAATAGAACGGGAACGGAATATCAACCTCCGCCTCCAGGTTCTTACCAAAGTTTTCCTCCGTGACGATAAAACCGCCGCCGATGGAATAGTAAGTCTGGAAGTGGACGATTTTGCCATCGCAAAACGCCGTAATGCTCATCCCGTTTTCGTGCAGCGGCAGAAACTCATTGTGAAAGCGCATGCATTCCGCCACCGGGAACTGTATCTCGCGCTGGCCTTCTTCAATAAACAGACGATGCATGGTGTTGACATCGCGAATAATGCCCGGAATGGCGTCGATATCAACGGTATCCGGTAGATACCCTGACAGACCAAGAATAATGGCGATATCGGTATGGTGACCTTTACCCGTCAATGAGAGGGAACCATACACATCCACCACCAGCCGAGTCACTTTATGCAGCAGGCCTTTTTCCTGCAGGGTATCAACAAACTGTTTTCCCGCTTTCATCGGCCCAACGGTATGCGAGCTGGACGGCCCGATGCTGATTTTGAAAATATCGAAAACGCTAATCATATGGCACCCACGCGGTTACATAGCAAAACGGATGCGCCGCCGGTGACAGGCGGCGCTGAAAACTTAGCTGAACAGAGAGAAGAAAATAGCGGAGATGGCGATCAGTCCCATCACCACCACAAACGCGTTACTGATGTGGCCGCTGTACTTGCGCATGGCCGGTACTTTGTTGATGGCATACATTGGCATCAGGAACAGAATCATCGCGATGACCGGGCCGCCCAGCGTTTCAATCATCCCCAGGATGCTGGGGTTCAGGGTGGCAACAATCCAGGTGGTCACCAGCATGAACAGCGCGGTGATCTTGTTCAGTTTGTTGATTTCGATCGATTTGCCTTTTCCGCGCAGTGACTTAATCACCATGCCGTTGAAGCCTTCACGCGCGCCGAGGTAGTGGCCGAGGAAGGATTTAGTAATCGCAATCATCGCGATGATCGGCGCCATCCAGGCTATCACCGGCGCGTTAAAGTGGTTCGCCAGATATGAGAGGATGGAGATGTTCTGCGCTTTCGCTTCCGCCAGGTTTTCCGGGGAGAGGCTCAGTACGCAGCTGAACACAAAGAACATCACCGTCAGCACCATCATGATGTGGGCGAAGCCCAGAATACGGGAGCATTTGCGCTCGGCGTCCTGGCCATATTCTTCACGTTTAGCCACCGCAAATGAGGAGATAATCGGCGAATGGTTGAAGGAGAAGACCATGACCGGGATGGCCAGCCACAGGGTCATCCACAGACCATTTCCCGTTGCCGAAGCGCTGCTCAGCGACAACGTATCCAGTACCGCGCCGTTCCATTGCGGGATCAAATACAGCGCCAATATCATCAACGCGAACACGAACGGAAACACCAGCACGCTCATGGCCTTAACAATCATTTTTTCGCCAAAACGGACAATCCCCATCATGCCGACAATTAAAATCAGCGACAAAATAGCGCGCGGCGGAGACACCAGACCAAGCTGGTGAGTAATAAAGCTGTCGACGGTGTTGGTAATAGCAACGCTATAAACCAGCAGAATCGGATAAATAGCGAAGAAATAAAGCAGCGTGATAAGCTTACCTGCACCGGTGCCGAAATGTTCTTCCACCACTTCGGTAATATCTTCTCCCGGATTTTTGCCCGACAGGACAAAACGGGTTAAACCGCGGTGGGCAAAAAAGGTCATCGGGAAGGCAAGAATGGCCATGATGATTAACGGAATTAAACCGCCGACCCCGGCGTTAATTGGCAGGAAAAGCACCCCTGCACCAATTGCGGTACCGTACAGGCCCAGCATCCACACGGTATCACTTTTTCTCCAGCCGCTGCTCTCGCGAGCAACGAGGGTATTTTGAACGGTTTCCATAATATGGCCTCAGTAATATAGAGTAGGGTCAAATTAATTTGACTCTGATTCAGGTAATAAAACGCTGTGTTTGTTTGGCTATTTTATAAAATGCAACTATGCTGATTCACTAACAGCGATCACATAACCTGATTTATAGTGGCACCTTTTAACGCATCAAAATTAGTACTGAAATCTTATTATTTTTTAAAGTATCATTTTTAATACGTTATTATTTGTATGGGTGTACTTAACGTGCTGGATATTTATATAATTCACGTGCAGAGATAACAACCACTATTTGTCATACGATTAATAAAACGCAAAAAATCAGGGGCAAGGAAATAGACACCCTCCCCCTCAATTTTCGCTAAAAGCCCTTGTAGTGCTCTTTACTCAGGCCATATTTCTTCATTCTGAGATAGAGTTTTTTACGCGGAATAAGCAGATACTCCGCCACTTCATTAATGCGCCCCTGATGGAGATTCAGCGCTTCGGTGATGATCTGCCGCTCTACGTCCTCAACCCGTCGATCGAGCGGCGTCGGCTCGCCGACATGCATCAGCGGATTCACCGTATCCGCGAGCGGTAATACCCCCACCGCAAACAGTTCGGCAGCGTTCGCCAGTTCGCGGACGTTGTTCGGCCACGCCCGACGTATCATCCCTTTTAACAGATGGCTATCCACCTCCGGGACGGGATGATTCAGTCGCTGACAGGTTTTTTGCAAATAGTGGTGGAACAGCGGCTCGATATCATCAGGCCGCCTTGACAGCGGCAGGCAGGCAATTTGCGTCATCGCGAAGCAGTAATAGAGCTCCGCCACGATCTGGCTACTGCCCGCCAGCGCCACTAGCGACGCGCTGCCGATACCAATCAGGCGAAAAGGCCGCTTCTCATGGCTCTGCGCCTGTACCAGCAGATGTTGTTGCTCATGAGTCAGGTGCTCCGGGTGGCTTAATACCAGCGTTCCGCCCTGCGCCTGCGCGATCGCGTCATTCAGCTTATGGGCGTTGGCCGCAGTCAGTTCGCAGTAGACAAAAGGGCCTTCGGCGTTACGCCCCAGCTGGTGCAGGTAACGTGCGCCGGTCATACGCCCGGTTCCCGCTTCGCCGTAAAGCCAGACCGCAATATCCGTCTCTGCCAGCTGCTGTAAACGCTGGCGATACTGTTCCGTCCATTCGCTGCGCCCGATCAGCTCAACCCGTAATTTTTGCTGGCCGTACTGGCGACGCGCGATCACCGCTTGCCGCTGGCGCAACGCGGCGTCCACCAGCGAGAGCAGCTTACCCGGATCGACCGGCTTTTGCAGAAAATCCCAGGCCCCCTTTTTCACCGCATCCACCGCCATCGGTACGTCGCCATGACCGGTGATAAGCAGAATCGGCAGCTGCTCGTCATCCTGATGAAACAGCGTCATCAAATCGATGCCGGAGCAGCCGGGCATGCAGACATCGCTCAGCACAATGCCGGGCCAGTCCTTCTGCACCCACGCCCGCGCATCAAAGGGGTTATCGCAGGCGTGGACGTGATAACCCGCTTGCTCAAGCAGCTGCGTATAGGCATCCAGCACGTCGCGATCATCATCAATCAGCAGAATCGAACACTCATTACTCAACATCATTTACATCCGTTAAATTAAATTGCAGCACCACGCAGGCATTGCGCGTTAACGTCGACGCCAGGCGCAGCGTCCCTTCCATTTGCGTCATCAGCGAAACAGAAATCGACAGCCCAATCCCCAGCCCCACATCTTTGCTGGTGGTGAACGGCTTCAGCAGTGACGGTAGCAAGGCCGCAGGCCAGCCGGGACCGTTATCGGCAATCAACACGCACAGGGTGTCGCCGTGGATTTGCCAGCTCACCGTTATTTTCGCCGCGTTCGGACAGGCGTCGAGCGCATTCGACAGTACGTTGACCAGCACCTGATGAACCCGCACTTCATCGCCGCGGATCCAGACGGTTTCATCCGGTATCTCCAGCGTCCCCTGCTGCGGCTTATGGCGCATCGCCAGCAGTTCCCACGCCACCGTAAACGTCTGACGCAAATCAACCGGATGCAGCGGCGTTTCCAGTTCAGCGCGGCGGGTAAACTGACGCAGCGAGCGGATAATCGCGTCAATGCGGTTAATCAACCCTTCCGCTTTACTTAATGTCGCCCGCGCCTGCGCCGTCTGTCCCTGCTCAATCGCCCGTCCTGCCGTAAACAGATACATCGACAGCGCGTTCAGCGGCTGGTTGATCTCATGCGCCAGGGTGGTCATCGTCTGCCCCACCACCGCCAGTTTAGCGGTCTGGATCAGCTCGTCCTGGGTGGCACGAAGATCGGCCTCAATCGTTTTTCGCTCGCCAATCTCCTGTTCAAGCTGCTGTTTTTGCGCGTTAAGCTGACCCAGCGTATGGCGAAGCAAACCGGCAATACGCCCCAGCTCATCCCGGCCATAAACCGGAATGGTGGCATCCGTCCGGCCTAAACCAATCTGCACCACCGCCTGGTTCAGCGCGGTAAAGCGTTTCACCAGCCGCGATCGGATGAAATAATGATTCAGCACCCACGCCAGCAGCAGCGCCAGCAGCGTCGCCACCAGAATCAACCCGCCGCTCACGCGGACAATCTGTCCCATACGCTGATTAAACATCTGCATTTGCTGATGACTGCTGCCAAGCTGGGCTTCAAGCAGCGTCCTGAAACGCCCCAGCGTGGCTTCTCTGGCGCGACTGGCGTCCACTAACGCTTTTTGCGCCGTCACGTAGTCGCGCATGGTATCCGGCATCTTATTTTTCACCATGCCGATTTCCAGCAGCTCATCAATCGTTTGTCGCAGCGTGATCGTGCTCGGCCAGTCGTCTAGCGCGCGAATATTTTCATCCGACGTTTTCTTCAGGTTTTCGAGATAGCGGATATGCGTCTCCACCAGCATGCCGTCATCATTTCCGGATTTCAGTTCATTAAGCCTGTCGCGCAGGTCGTCAACGATTTGATTCTCAATGCGGGCCAGCGTATAGACCTGCTGCTGTTCGTTCTGGACTTCTCTGGAACGCTTCAGGTACTGCGCCGCGTCGCCCTGGCGGGCTTCTATCTGATCGAGCAGCGTTCCCTGCTGCCAGGTAAAGTCCTGCACCAGTGAATTCAGCTCAGTGGTAAAATCATCGTGCAGCCAGTCGATACGCGCCGAGAGTTCCCCCACCTTTTCGCGTACCAGAAACATGTTGTAGAGCACGCGATCCAGCTCCGAGAGCAGCGCGCGGCTGTCCTGTAAAATCACCGCCAGCTGCTGGCGTTCCGCGGGCGACAAGCCCTGGCTCAGCCGCTCGATTTTATCCAGATGCTGAATAATCTGGTTACGCAGCTGCAGACGCACCGTTGTATTCGGCGCCAGCAGAAATTCATTCAGCTGATCGACCACCAGATTGAGATTGCCTTCAATCAGAAAAGCAGAGTGGATGCGGGGAAAATACTCGTCCAGCGAATAGCGTATCTGCGAGCTTTGCTCATGCCATGAATAGAGGCTGACGCTGCTGACAATCAGCGTCAGCAGCGCGCCCATCAGAAAGGCCCCGCGCAGGCTGCTGCTGATACTGATTTGCCGCAGACGTTGCAGTATGGAACGGGCCATCATTTCAGCTCTTCCAGTTTATTGATCGCCTGCCGCTGGTTGTTGAGAAACCAGAGCTGCCACTCCATCATTTGCTGCTCCGCAAAGCTCTTATTATCGAACTTAGCCAGCCAGGCTTCATCCTCGCTGCTTGCCGGATCGACCGGGACGCCGGTTAGCAGCGCGCGTATTTCGGGCAGCGGACGCTTAAGGCGAGCCTCCGCGCTGTGCAGCGCTCGCCAGGCATCTTTCAGCTGGGCGAGACGAAAGCTGATCGCCGTATCAAACATCCGCTGAACCAGACGCTGACGCTTAAGGATCAGACGATAGTTCAGCGGCGGTTGATTCATCAGCACCTCCTGCTGCGCCGCCCGTGGATTGCCAGCCGTCAGCGGCGTCACCGGGTATTTCCCGGTATTCGCGTCGGCGAGGATCCGCTGGCCTTCCGGGCTCAGCATATAGCGAATAAACCGCCGCGCCTCGCTGGCGTGCTGGCTATTTTTGAGCACCGCGACGTAGGTAGGCGACACCGCCGACTGCGGAAAATAGATAAAGGCAAGGTGCGGATCGTTCAGCAACAGATTGGCATAGTTATCAATCACCGGACCGGCTACGCCCAGCCCGCTTTTGATCTTATCCGCCACGCCAAAGCTGCGGGATGAAATCGTCACCAGATTTCCCGCGCTTGCCAGCAGCGTTTGCCATCCCTTAAGCCAGCCCTTTTGTTGCAGCAGCGACTCCACCATCAGATGATTAGTGTCCGAGCGCGACGGGCTGCTCATCAGCAGCGCCCCCTGATATCGGGGATCGGTGAGATCGTCCCAGTCCGCTGGCGCAGGCAGATGCCGCGTCGCCAGCGCCGAGCGGTTAATCAGCAAGCCAAACCCCGACATCGCCACGGCAACGGAGGTGGCGCGGATGGATTCCGGCACCAGGCGTTGACTGGCCGCCGGCGCGCCGCTGAACGGCGCCAGCTTTTGATGCTCCTGAAGATGCTGCAGCAGCATCGGTGATGAGGTCAGGACCAGATCAACGTTCTCCGCATTTGCCGTATCAAGCAGCTGTTCCAGCGAGGCGCTGGTGCGGTTGAGGGTGCGAATCATCACCGACCCCGGCTCCGTTTGCCAGCGTGCGATAATCCACGCGGTGGCGCTGGGGGAAAATGTTGTCGCCATCACCAGTTCGTTCCCATGCGCCGCACAGGAGCTGAATCCGGCGGCCAGCAGCAGCAACGCAAGCGTTTTGCCGGGCGCCCGACTCCACCGCAGAAACATGTTTGTGATCCCGTTCATAAATATTGAAATACCGAAAAAAGAGCGTTGAGACAAAACTTACCCGTTTATGACTTCTAGCGGATTAATCACCGCTAGCCTCGAAATAGCCGCGCTGGCCGCCGGGAATATCAGCAAACATTACCAGATAATGAATGTGGAATTTGTTAATATCCGCACACGCCTGACATAAAATTAGCGGGAAATTAATTATTCGCTATTTCATTGATGCTCAATGCGTTAAAAATAACCCCTGAATTCATTAATTTGAGTCAGTTTTGACCCATTTCGACGATTTGAGTTTTCTGACCACTTATTTCACTCTTCATGCCGAATACTCCTGATGTTCATATCAATATAAAATACAGGTGACGACATGTTATCAATATTAAAAAAAGGGCCGTCGGCAAATAAAGTGCCGGCTGAGAAAATTCAGGCAACTTATGGCCGCTACCGCATGCAGGCGCTGCTAAGCGTATTTCTGGGTTATCTGGCGTACTATATTGTGCGCAACAATTTCACCTTATCCACGCCTTATCTGAAAGAGCAGTTAGATCTGAGCGCCACCCAGATCGGTTTGCTCAGCAGCTGTATGCTCATTGCGTACGGGATCAGCAAAGGCGTTATGAGCAGCCTGGCGGATAAAGCCAGCCCGAAAGTCTTTATGGCCTGCGGCCTGGTGCTGTGCGCGATCGTCAACGTCGGGTTGGGGTTCAGCACCGCATTCTGGATCTTCGCTGCGCTGGTCGTTCTGAACGGTCTGTTTCAGGGGATGGGCGTCGGCCCCTCTTTTATCACCATCGCTAACTGGTTCCCTCGCCGGGAGCGCGGTCGCGTGGGGGCTTTCTGGAACATTTCCCATAACGTCGGCGGCGGGATTGTCGCCCCAATCGTCGGCGCCGCGTTTGCGATTCTCGGTACCGAGCACTGGCAGAGCGCCAGCTACATTGTCCCGGCCTGCGTGGCGGTGGTGTTCGCCATCAGCGTACTGGCGCTGGGTAAAGGTTCGCCGCGCGAGGAAGGCCTGCCTGCGCTGGAAGAGATGATGCCGGAAGAAAAGGTCGTGCTTAACGCTAAACACGCGGTAAAAGCGCCGGAGAATATGAGCGCATTCCAGATCTTCTGCACCTACGTTCTGCGCAACAAAAACGCCTGGTATGTCTCCCTTGTGGACGTGTTTGTCTATATGGTGCGTTTCGGCATGATCAGCTGGCTGCCTATCTATCTGCTGACGGTGAAACATTTTTCCAAAGAGCAGATGAGCGTCGCGTTCCTGTTCTTTGAATGGGCGGCGATTCCGTCGACCCTGCTGGCGGGCTGGCTCTCCGACAAGCTGTTCAAAGGACGGCGCATGCCGCTTGCCATGATCTGTATGGCGCTGATTTTTGTCTGCCTGATCGGCTACTGGAAAAGCGAATCCCTGCTGATGGTGACGGTGTTCGCGGCGATCGTGGGCTGCCTGATTTACGTGCCGCAGTTTCTGGCCTCCGTGCAGACCATGGAAATTGTTCCCAGCTTTGCCGTCGGCTCCGCCGTGGGACTGCGCGGATTTATGAGCTACATCTTTGGCGCATCGTTAGGCACCAGCCTGTTTGGCGTGATGGTGGATAAAATGGGCTGGCACGGCGGGTTCTATCTGCTGATGGGCGGGATCGTCTGCTGCATTCTGTTCTGCTACCTCTCTCATCGCGGCGCGCTGGAGCTTGAGCAACAGCGTAAGAACACGCAGCAGCAAGAAGCCGAGCTGGCGCTGGCCGACGCACAATAAGCGCCTGAACCCGGCAAAAGAGAGTGCCAGCCTGCTGGCACTTTTAACCTTAAACTGGGTCGATAACCGTCACGCGGGCACCTTTAAATAGGGCGCAATGCTCGCTAATTTCTCCCGGGTTTCCGTCAGTTCGCGTTCCGGCGTAGATTGCGCGATGATACCCGCCCCCGCCTGTATCCAGCAGCGCTGGCTATCCTGAAACACGGAACGCAGTACTAACGCCGCATCGAAGCGCGTATCTTCCAGCAGCAGGATTGCGCCTGAATAGAGCTCCCGCGGCGTTTTTTCAATTTGCATGATCGCGTTGAGGGCCGCTTTTTTAGGGATACCTGACGCGGTAATTGACGGAAACAGCACGGTAAACGCATCCCAGGCATCCTTATCTTCCGCGAGCTGGCCGCTGACGCCAGACCCCAGATGCTGGACGCTGCCGCGCTGGCGAACCGACATCAAATCCTCGACCACCACGCTGCCGGGCTGGCAAACCGCCTCCAGTTCGGCAATGGCTTCTTTGACCGAGAGGATATGCTCAAGCACCTCTTTACCGTCGTGCAGCAGCTCCCTCTCATTTGCCTGATTATGCGCCGTATCGCCCATGCGATCGCGGGTGCCCGCCAGCGGTTCAGTGACCACTTTCTTTCCCGTCACCGACATCACCAGTTCCGGACTAAAACCCAGCGCCTCGCGTCCTTGCTGGCGAAACATAAACGTACGGGTGGGCGTGTTGGCCTGTCGTCCATATAGCAGCGTAGCGGGCATATCAATTCGCGCTGGCAGAGGAATCGCGCGTGAGACGATGACTTTAACGTAATCGCCGCGGCGGATCGCCGAAACGGCGCGCGCAACCTGCTGTTTATACGCTTCACCGTCCAGGGCGGTATCCACAACCATTGGCCCGCATGGTGTCTCCGTATCGACCTCTTTTACCCACTCGCACAGACGGCGGCATCCGTCGGCGGAGTCCGCGTAAACGGTAACATTTCCCTTCTCAAAAATAAGTTCTTCACGGGGAGCGGTTAACGTTAGCAGCGGCCACTCGCCGGCATCAAAGGCCATACCCCGCGCATGGGCCGCAAAGTTGAACCCAACCTGGCCATATACCCGGCATCCTCTCACCCGCGGATGCGTCATAAAACGACGCGCGCAGTCGGTAATCGAATCTACCGCCCACTTTTGTTCTCCGGCATCATCAATGAATGTCGCCTGGGTGCCGTCGGCATTAATCTGCAGTTGCGCCTGGCATCCTTTACCTATGTACCAGCAAGGTTGGCGCTCATAGACATAGCACTCTTCATCTCCGAACTGACGTAAGACGCCAGAAATCATCGGTAGCCATTGCTCCTCTGGTAACGCCAGGTGTAAAAATTCACTGATTTTCATCCCTTACCTCTCTGTGTTATTCCCGGATCAATCAATTGAGCTTGTCATCAGTTCTTTTGCCGAACGCAGTCGGATAGAAACAATCCACGCCGCCAGCAACGTGAATACGCCGGCAAACAGGAAGCAGGCCGCATAGCCAAAGCGCTGCGCGACAACGCCGCCGACTACGCCGGCCAGAATGGCGATGGCGGCGTCAGTACATTGAAAGAGCGTAAAATCGACACCGGCCTGCAAAGGCGAAGAAAGCGCCATCAGCGTGGCGTAAAGACAGACCAACGCGCAGGCCAGCGAAACAGATTGAACAACGATCAACCCCTGGAGAATCGGCAGCAGTAGAGGACCCGGCGCTATCAGCAGCGTCATCACTACCGCCAGCAGCGCGATGCCCTGCACGCCATAAGCCGCAAACAGCGCTCTGCCGGGTGAGAGGCATTTCATCAGCAATCCACCCGCCAGCGTTCCGGCTATGCCCGCCGCAATATTACCGCCGCTGAACAGCGCGCCGAGCGCTGACATGCTCAGACCATGATCCAACAGCAGCGGCGCCAGAAGAGGCAGCACAAACCGCATGCCGGAATTCAGCATCAATACCAGCATTAAGCCCAGACGAGCCTGTCGCCTTCTAAGCGCATAACCCAATGCCGGAACATGCGGAACAGATGCTGCGCGCGTTGGTTCGGCAATGCGCCACAGGGGTACGGATAAGACCAGGATCAGCGCCGCCATCATCAGCATGGCCGCAGGCCAGCCGACGGTCGCCGACAACATCAGAAACACCCCGCCGCCGCACATCATTCCCAGATAGCTGCCGCCGACCTGCACGCTGTTTCCCCAACCGTACCCTGCGCGGGTCAGCTGATCGACGCAAAAACCGTCGCTGGCGATATCAATAGTGGAGGCGACTGTACCCGCCACCATAAACAGCGCAAATAGCGCGACGACTAGCGTTTCGGGCAATCCGCCTTCTCGCCCTGTCCCGCCAATCGCGGCGGCAATAGCCAGGATCGCCGCGAGCGCAGCCTGCCCGCGCAGGATCAGCATGCGGGAACGGCGCTGCGGGCTGCCAGGAGGTAGCCGCCAGCGCTCGACCCACGGCGCCCAAATAAACTTCAGCGCCCAGGGCAGCATAAACAGCGTTGTCGCCCCGGCAAGCGCAAGCGATCCCCCAGCAGCGCGCACCAGCGCGGGCAAGGACTGCATCGAGAGCGCCGATACCAGACTCTGTGTCACATAGATGCCGGCAATGGCGAAAATCACCCGCCCGGTGGTTAACGTCAGCGGTTTCACATTCGACGGAACGTCACTCATGCGCCACCTCCTCTGACGTGGAACCCCCTTCGGCGCGCCAGGCGCGGGCGGCCATTTGCGCGTGCCACAGCGCCTGGTAACGCCCATGAAGAGAGAGCAGCTGCCCATGGGTGCCCTGTTCAACCACTTTTCCCTCCTCCATCACCAGGATGTTTCCGGCCCCGACGATGGTAGACAGGCGATGGGCGATAATAATCACCGTCCGGTTGTGAACCAGATTATCGATAGCTTTCTGTACCGCCAGCTCGCTATCGATATCCAGCGCGGCGGTCGGCTCATCAAGAATGACGATTGGCGCATCTTTCAATAAGGCCCTGGCAATGGAAATCCGCTGGCGCTCGCCGCCCGATAGCTGTCCGCCCATCTCGCCCATTGGCGTCAGCCAGCCTTGAGGAAGGCGGGTAATGAATTCAAGACACTGCGCCGCGCGGGCGGCCTCTTCCACTTCCTGCTGGGTCGCCTGCGGGCGCGCAATCAGGATGTTCGCCAGCAATGTGTCATCAAACAGCCAGACATCCTGGAAAACGACGGAAATCAGGCTGTTGAGCTGCTCCGCCGTCAGGCGACGAATATCGACGCCGCCGATAGAAATCCGCCCTTGCTGCGGATCGGCATAGCGCATTAACAGTTTGCTGACCGTGGTTTTACCTGCGCCGGAAGCGCCCACCAGCGCGCTCATACTGGCCGCCGGAAAGGTTAAAGAGAGGTCATTGAGCGCGGGAGCGCCGCTGTCGTCATAGCGGTAATGAATATTGTCAAAGCGGATATCATAACGTTCCGGCATCTCCCCGCGTTCGGCAACGGGAAGCGGCGCGATCGCCATAAATTGCTCAATACGCTTTAAGGCGCTGGCAATCAGTTCCACCACCGAGGTGTAGCTGATAAACATGGCCATCGGTTCAGCGAAACGCATAATCATCGCGGCGGCGGCAATCAGAAAGGCGAGGTTCAATGTGCCCGTGACCACCCAGATAATTCCGCACAACACCACCACCTGTAGTCCCAGCTCCACAACGCCGGCGATCAGCATCGTCGCGCCCGCGCTCTGGCGGTGAGTGCGGGTCTGTAAGTTTTCCAGAGCATTAAAATGATCCCGCAGCGCCCGGCTTTTATCGGCATCGCTACCGCAGGCACGCAATACCATCATCCCCTGCGCAAATTCAACAATATCCCCGCTCAGCCGCTGGTGCGCTTCGCCCAGGGTCTGCATTTGTCGCCGCATCGCCGGGCGGCGCCAGTAATAAAACGGCGCCAGCAAAGGGAAGATCAGCAGCATCACCAGCCCCAGCCGCCAGTCGATCCACAATGTCGCCAGCGACGCCGTCAGCGGCGTGACGATGGTCAGCAGTAAAATATTGGCTATCGCAATCACATAATTGAGGTTTTCATCCACGGAGCCCAGCAACAAGGCGTTCGTTTCGCCCGCTCTGCCGCGCTGGAGCCTCTCCAGCGGCACGCGGCGTAATTGTTCGCCCAGGCGCAGGCGCAGCTCATGGGTGGCCTGCGCCAGATGCCCGCGGTATTCAAAGCCCAGCCCATACCAGCGGAGCGCCAGCGTCACCAACGCCGCAATGCTGAAGGCCAAAGCCCAGTGAAGAAGCCGCGATGCTTCATTCCGTAGCAGCGCATCAACGATCGGATAGAGACAGGCGAAGGCGATCCCCTGCATCAATGCCGCCAGCAGCAGAGCAACCAGACTGCGCCGCAGCGTTCCCGCCTGACTGCCCACGCTGGAGATAAGCTGGCGCCAGATCGCGCGCCAGGCCAGATTATCCACCGGGTTAGTGTCTTTCATTTTGCACCGCCTCTTCCTGCGTTCCACCCGGCGCCCACTGCTGCGCCTGCTGATAGCGTTGCCATAGCCGTTGATACAGGCCACCCTGCGCCAACAGCTGCCCGTGGCTCCCGCTTTCCCGGAGCTGACCGTCGGAAAACAGCAATATCACATCGGCCTGAGTCACCATGGAGAGACGATGCGCGACCATGATGACCGTCCGGCCGCGCATGGCCGCCGCGAGGGCTTTGATAAGCGCCGCTTCACCTTCCGGATCGGCAAACGCCGTCGCTTCATCAAGCACCAGAATGGAACGATCCTGCAAAAGCGCCCGGGCGATGGTGATGCGCTGCCGCTGCCCGCCGGAGAGAAATACCCCTCGTTCCCCGACCCGCGTGCTGTAACCCTCCGGCAACGCGCTTATAAACTCATGCGCCTGCGCCACTCTGGCCGCCGCTATCACCGATTCCAGCGGCGTATCCGGCGCGCCCAGACGGATGTTATTGGCGATCGTGTCGGCAAAAAGAAAGTTGTCCTGAAACACAAACGAGATTTGCTTCATCAGGGTCTCTATCCGCATATCGCGCAGATCCACGCCGCCAATACGAATATGGCCTTTGTCGGGATCGGCGTAACGCAGTAGCAGCCGCGCCACGGTGCTTTTCCCGGCGCCGCTTGGCCCTACCAGCGCCACAATTTGCCCGACAGGCACGTGAAAGCTCACCTCCTGCAACGCGGCGCCAGTCCGCGCTTGCGGATAATGAAAGCTTACCTGCTCAAAGGTGATACTCGCCTCTTCCGGCTGTCGATCGGCTCGCGGGCGCGAGAGTTCCGGCATCGCGAGAACCTGATAGATACGCTGAACGCTTAAACGCGTTTGCGCGACCAGGTTATTAAGCATCATCATCGGCATTACCGCTTCGGCCATTCCGCTGGCTATCAGTAAAACGGCTACCCAGGCGATAAAATCGAGACTGCCAGCGTGCAGCAGGCCGTATCCGCACCATATAAGAACGAATATGGTCGGCAGCGGGTTCAGAATTGAGAATGAAAAGCGCGCTGAAAATCCGGCCTGCCGATACCAGCTTTTGAGCACATCGACCCACTCTTCGAGGGCATGTTGATAGCGCAAAAAGCTGGTACTGCCGCTATCAAAGGTCCTCACCACCGGCATGGCCTGTACGAACTCAATCACCGCGGCGCTGACCCGTTCACGCGCCTGATGATAGCGCTGAGCCATGTTTTCCGAGCGCTGACGGGCGAGTACCAGCACCACCGAACCAAACGCCAGTACCCCCAGCGTCGCGATGGCGAGTCGCCAGTCCAGCCAGAATACGAGAACAACAGTCGCCAGCGGCATGATTATGGCGCGGGCATAGAGCGGCGTGCTGTCAGCAACAAAAATATGTAACGACTTCACATCATCCAGCATTACTTTCGCCACCGATCCGCTGCCCATTTGCTGTAACGCGCCCGGCGCAAGCTGTAGGGTCTTGCGGGCTAATCTGCTGCGCAGAATATTCTCCAGATGGAAAGCCGCATAATGAGAGGTATTGAACGCCTGCAGGCGCAGGATAAAGGTCGCTATCACGCAGCCGACTACGCCGCTCAGCGGCCAGACGGGGATGATGTCAGGCGCCCCGCGCAGATCGCGCAGGCACCATGCCAGAAAAAGCAGCGCCCCCAGGCTGGTGAAGGCCGCCAGCCCCGCCAGCGCCATAGCCAGGAGCACCTTCCGGCGAACCGGGGTAATCACCTGCCAAAGAGGAAATCGGGACAGCGATTCAGTGTTGGATGAGTGAGATGACATGGGAGTGGCTGATTTTCCTGATGAATTTTTATGGACGCCAAAAACACTATTTCAAGGTGGCGTTCCGGGAATTAATGTGAATAATAACCATTATCAATTACTCATCTACCCCATTCGGTTCTATTTATACCCGCATTGGTCTAAGCCACAGGGAGATAACCCGGTCATGACGGAGTCACCACAAACGCAATCTGCAATCTCTATTCACCAGCTAGTGGTTGGAAAACCCGCGAACGATGGCGCTATTCCTGCCCAGTGTGAGCTGCTGCGCTGCTCTTTGCAGGAAGGTATGGATATTTTGCTCTGGCGGGGCCACTTTGCTCAGCCCGAGACGTTGCAGCTGCACGACGACCTGGGCAGGATTAACTTCTCTTGCATTCTGGAAGGCACATCGCGCTTTGCGATCCAGGGGCTCAGCCGCCACACCGACTGGGAACTCGCGCGCGATCGTCATTACATTACCCATACGCCAGACTGCCGCGGCAGCGCCTCCTACTGCGGCCGGTTCGAGAGCATTACGCTCTCTTTCAGCCCTGAAGCCCTCGCGCTGTGGGTGCCGGATATTAGCTCGGTCATTAAAAATAAGATCGACTCCCACTGCTGTTGCCAGCAGCAGCGTTGTAATGCTGAAACCCACCTAACGGCTCAGGCCCTGCGTCACGCGCTGATGCGGATGCACGGCGGCTTCAGTCATGAACAAAAACCGTCGACGTTATGGCTACAGGGACAAAGTCTGGTGATGCTCAGCCTGGTGCTGGATGAACATCGCGAGGACGCCAGCTGTTCCTCCTGCCACTTCAATCCGATGGAACGCCAGAAACTGCTGCGGGCAAAGGATCTGCTGCTGGCCGATTTGACGCAGGCGCCGGGGGTCACCGAACTCGCCAGAGAGTCCGGTTTAAGCGTGCTTAAAATTAAGCGGGGATTTCGCGTTCTGTTCAACAACAGCGTCTATGGTCTTTTTCAGGCTGAACGCATGCAGGAGGCAAGAAGACGGCTGGCCAATGGCAATACTTCCGTTATGACGGTGGCGGCGGATCTAGGCTATGCCAACGCCAGCCATTTCTCCGCCGCATTTCAGAAGCAGTTTGGCGTCACCCCGTCGACCTTCAAACGTCTGATCTAACCAGGGCTTACCCCAGAAACTCCTCCGTTAACAAGGCCCGGATTCGCCATCCGGGCCTTGTTTTTTGCCGACCGTAAACCGAAACGGGCACAAATAAACCCGATTCGGGTAGCGCTCAATTGTTAATAATAATTATTCTCATATAAGCAATGCTTTTGGTATGACGTGCCATCAGGAGGAAGAATGATTTCTGGCGCCCCCTCTCAGGATCCGCTGTTATCGGACAACGGCGAAGCGGCCGATTATCAACAATTACGCGAACTGTTAATACAGGAACTGAATGTAGCGCCGCAGCAGTTACAGGAAGAGAGCAATCTGATCCAGGCGGGCCTGGACTCCATAAGATTAATGAGATGGTTACACTGGTTTCGTAAAAAGGGCTACCGCCTCACCCTTCGCGAGCTGTATGCCGCCCCCACGTTGGCAGCATGGCGCCAGCTGATGCGCAGCCGTTCGGGTGAAAAACCGGATGATGCAAGCTCCCCGGCGGACGCGGCGTGGCCAGTCATGAGCGAGGGTACCCCCTTCCCGCTGACGCCGGTACAGCATGCCTATCTGACGGGCCGAATGCCCGGACAGACGCTGGGCGGCGTCGGTTGCCATCTGTATCAGGAGTTTGCCGGCCATGATCTGACGGCGCCAAAGCTGGAGCAGGCCATCACGATCTTACTGCAACGCCACCCGATGCTGCATATCGCCTTTCGCGCCGACGGGCAGCAGGTCTGGCTACCGCAGCCATACTGGAACGGCGTCACCGTTCATGATTTACGCCAGACCGACGAGGCAAGCCGCCAGGCCTATCTGGAAACATTGCGCCAGCGCCTGAGCCACCGTCTTTTACGCGTGGAAATGGGCGAAACCTTTGATTTCCAGTTGACGCTCTTGCCGGACAATCGCCACCGCCTCCATGTCAATATCGACCTGCTGATTATGGATGCTTCCAGCTTTACGCTGTTTTTCGATGAACTTAACGCCCTGCTGGCCGGAGAGTCGCTGCCGCCCGGCGACCCCCGCTATGATTTCCGCGCTTATCTGCTGCATCAGCAGAAGATCAATCAGCCGCTGCTCGACAAAGCGCGCGCGTACTGGCTGGCGAAAGCATCGATGCTGCCACCCGCGCCGGTTTTACCGCTAGCCTGCGAACCCGCCACGCTGCGTGAAGTCCGTAATACCCGACGCCGCATGATTGTCCCGACAACACGCTGGAACGCCTTTAGCCAACGGGCCGGTGAGAATGGCGTGACGCCGACAATGGCGCTGGCGACCTGTTTTGCTGCCGTTCTGGGGCGCTGGGGCGGCCTGACGCGGCTGCTGCTCAATATCACGTTATTTGACCGCCAGCCGCTGCACCCGGCGGTTGACGAAATGCTTGCCGACTTCACCAATATTCTTCTGCTGGATACCGCCTGCGATGGCGATACCGTCAGCAACCTGGCGCGTAAAAACCAGCTCACGTTTACTGAGGACTGGGATCATCGCCACTGGTCCGGCGTCGAGCTCCTTCGTGAACTCAAACGCCAGCAAAGCCATCCCCACGGCGCCCCGGTGGTATTTACCAGCAATCTGGGGCGCTCCCTGTACAGCAGCCGCGCCGAGTCGCCGCTGGGCGAACCGGAATGGGGCATCTCGCAGACGCCGCAGGTCTGGATAGATCATCTGGCGTTCGAGCATCGGGGCGAGGTCTGGCTACAATGGGATAGCAATGACGCGTTGTTCCCACCGGCGCTGGTCGAGACGTTGTTCAACGCCTACTGCCAGCTGATTAACCAACTCTGCGATGATGAAAGCGCCTGGAAGAAGTCGTTCGCGGACAGGATGCCCCAAAGCCAGCGGGAGATACGTCAACGGGTTAACGCAACCGACGCTCCCGTTCCTCAGGGCTTGCTGCATGAAGGCATTTTCCGCATCGCCCTCCGGCAACCGCAGGCGCTGGCGGTAACGGACGCGCATTATCAGTGGAATTATCGTGAGCTGACCGAGAATGCGCGCCGCTGCGCTGGCAGGTTAATCGCGTGCGGGGTTCAGCCCGGCGACAATGTCGCTATTACAATGTCGAAAGGCGCGGGACAGCTGGTTGCGGTCCTCGCCGTTCTGCTGTCCGGGGCGGTGTACGTTCCGGTTTCGCTCGACCAGCCCGCCGCGCGGCGCGGGAAAATCTACGCCGACGCCAACGTCCGGCTGGTGCTCACCTGCCAGCACGACGCCAGCGCCTGGTCAGACGATATTTCCCACCTGACCTGGCAGCAGGCCATCGAGGCGGAGCCGCTAGCCGACCAGGTGGCGCGCGCGCCGACGCAGCCGGCCTACATTATCTATACCTCCGGGTCGACCGGCACGCCGAAAGGCGTGGTCATTTCTCACCGTGCAGCGCTGAATACCTGCTGCGATATCAATACCCGTTACCAGGTGGGTCCCGGGGACAGAGTGCTGGCCCTCTCCGCCCTGCATTTTGATTTATCGGTTTACGACATTTTTGGCGTTCTGAGCGCAGGCGGCGCGCTGGTTATCGTTATGGAAAATCAACGGCGCGATCCCCGCGCATGGTGCGAATTGATCCAGCGTCATCAGGTTACGCTCTGGAACAGCGTCCCGGCGCTGTTCGATATGCTGTTGACCTGGTGTGAAGGTTTCGCCGACGCCGCGCCGGAGAAACTGCGGGCGGTCATGCTTTCCGGCGACTGGATCGGCCTCGATCTTCCTGCCCGCTATCACGCCTTCCACCCCCAGGGACAGTTTATCGCCATGGGCGGCGCCACCGAGGCGTCTATCTGGTCTAACGCCTGTGAAATTAACCGGGTCCCTGACCACTGGCGCGCCATCCCTTATGGTTTTCCGCTGGCCAACCAACGTTACCGGGTGGTGGATGAACTGGGCCGGGACTGCCCGGACTGGGTACCGGGCGAATTGTGGATTGGCGGTATCGGGGTCGCGGAAGGCTACTTTAACGATCCTGTACGCAGCGAGCAGCAGTTTGTAACGCAATCGAACGCGCGCTGGTATCGCACCGGCGATCTCGGGTGCTACTGGCCAGACGGTACGTTAGAGTTCCTCGGTCGTCGCGATAAGCAGGTCAAAGTCGGGGGATATCGCATCGAGCTGGGTGAAATCGAAAGCGCGCTCAGCCAGCTGGCGGGAGTGAAACAGTCAACCGTTGTGGCGATCGGCGAAAAAGAAAAGACCCTGGCGGCCTGGGTTGTGCCTCAGGGTTCTGCTTTCTGTGTTACCCATCATCGGGACCCGGCGCTGCCCCAGGAGTGGCGCGGGCTTGCCGGAACGCTGCCCTGCTGTGTCTGCCCCCCGGAAATCTCCGCAGGCCAGGTCGCTGATTTTCTTCAGCATCGCCTGTTAAAACTGAAACCGGGTCAAACTCCTGGCGCCGATCCTCTTCCCCTGATGAATGCTCTCGCTATCCAGCCTCGCTGGCGGGCCGTGGTGGAACGCTGGTTAGCCTTTCTCGTGACCCAACAGCGGCTGCAGCCCGCCGCTGAGGGTTATCAGGTTTGTGCGGGGGAAGCGCCGGACAATGACCCTCCTTCTTTCAGCGGGCATGACCTCACCTTAACGCAAATCCTTCGCGGCGTTCGCCACGAACTGTCATTACTGAACGATGCGCGGTGGTCGCCGGAAAGTCTGGCTTTCGACCATCCGGCCAGCGCCCTGTATATCGAGGAACTGGCGACAATCTGTCAACAGCTTTCCCGGCGTTTACAGCGCCCGGTACGCCTGCTAGAGGTGGGTGTCCGCACCGCCCGCGCCGCAGAGTGCCTGCTAACCCGGCTCAGCGCTGACGAGATTGAGTATGTCGGGCTTGAGCACAGCCAGGAGCTGCTGCTGAGCGCCCGACAGCGGCTTGCACCGTGGTCTGACGCCCGTCTGGCCCTCTGGAGTGCAGACACGCTGGCGGCGCATGCTCATTCGGCGGACATTATCTGGCTGAATAACGCCCTGCATCGTCTGCTGCCGGAAGAGCCCGGGCTCCTCGCGGCATTACAGCAGCTGGCCGTTCCAGGCGCGCTGCTCTATGTGTTGGAGTTTCGTCAGTTAACGCCCTCCGCCCTGCTCAGCACGCTTCTGTTAACCGATGGTCAGCCCGAAGCCTTACTTCACAATAGCGCTGACTGGGGGGCGATATTTACCGCCGCCGCTTTCAACTGCCAGCACGGCGATGAAGTCGAGGGATTGCAGCGCTTCCTCGTACAATGCCCCGTTAGCCAGGTACACCGCGATCCTCGTCAGCTGCAGTCCGCTCTCGCCGAACGTCTGCCGGGGTGGATGGTACCGAAACGGATCTTCTTACTTGACGCCTTACCGCTGACGGCGAACGGCAAAATTGACTATCAGACGCTAAAGCGCTGTCATACCCCGGAAGCTGAAAACCGGACTGAAGCGGATTTACCCCTGGGCGATATTGAGAAGCAGGTTGCCGTCATCTGGCAGCCGCTCTTGTCGATGGGCGCCGTCAGCAGAGAAACCGACTTCTTCCAGCATGGCGGTGATAGCCTGCTAGCCACCAGGCTGATCGGACAGCTCCACCAGGCGGGTTATGAAGCACGATTAAGCGACCTGTTTAATCACCCCCGGCTGGCTGATTTTGCCGCCACGCTGCGTAAAACCGACCTCCCTGTTGAACAACCCTTTGTCCACTCCCCTGAAGAACGCTACCGGCCTTTCGCGCTGACTGATGTGCAGCAGGCTTACCTGGTCGGGCGTCAGCCGGGCTTTGCCCTTGGCGGCGTAGGCTCACACTTCTTTGTTGAATTTGAAATTGCCGATCTGGATATTCACCGGCTGGAGAAGGTCTGGAACCGGTTAATCGCCCGCCACGATATGCTGCGCGCCGTGGTGCGGGATGGACAACAGCGGGTTCTCGAACAGACTCCCCCGTGGGTGATACCCGCGCACATCCTGCACAGCCCCGAAGAGGCGCTGCAGGTACGCGACAGACTGGCGCATCAGGTTCTCAACCCTGAAGTCTGGCCGGTATTCGATCTCCAGGTCGGGTTCGTCGACGGGATGCCCGCCCGCCTGTGGCTGTGTCTGGATAACCTGTTGCTTGACGGGTTGAGCATGCAGATCCTGTTGTCGGAACTGGAACACGGCTATCGCTATCCGCAGCAGCTGCCGCCGCCGCTTCCTGTTACCTTCAGGGATTATCTGCAGCAACCCGCGCTGCGGACGCCCAATCCCGACTCTCTGGCATGGTGGCAAACGCAGCTTGATGATATTCCTCCGGCGCCTGCGTTACCGCTACGCTGCTTGCCTCAGGACGTTGAGACGCCGCGCTTCGCACGGCTCAATGGGGCAATGGACAGCGCGCGCTGGCGTCGCCTGAAACAGCGGGCGGCTGACGCTCATCTCACCCCGTCGGCCGTACTGTTATCCGTGTGGTCAACGGTTCTTGCTGCATGGAGCGCAAAGCCCGATTTCACGCTTAACCTTACGCTTTTCGACAGACGACCGCTGCACCCGCAAATCAACCAGATCCTGGGCGACTTTACTTCGCTGATGCTGCTGAGCTGGCATCCCGGCGAGAGCTGGCTGCAAAGCGCGCGGTTATTACAGCAGCGACTAAGCGAGAGCCTCAACCACCGCGATGTGTCGGCAATACGCGTGATGCGGCAACTGGCGCGGCGGCAAAACGTACCGGCTGTCCCAATGCCCGTCGTCTTTACCAGCGCGCTGGGCTTTGAGCAGGATAACTTCCTTGCCCGGCGCAATCTGCTCAAACCGGTGTGGGGTATATCCCAGACGCCGCAGGTCTGGCTCGATCACCAGGTTTATGAATCCGAAGGGGAACTGCGCTTTAACTGGGATTTTGTCGCCGCCCTGTTTCCTGACGGGCAGGTGGAGCGCCAGTTTGCACAGTATAGCGCGTTGCTTAACCGAATGGCGGAGGATGACTGCAGCTGGCAACTGCCGCTCGCCGACCTGGCCCCCCCGCTTAAGATCACGGAGCAACGCGCCCGCCGGCTACGCCCTGAGCGCGCTCAACCGCGGATCGCGGCGAACGAGAGCAGCGTCAGCCTGATTTGCGACGCCTTTCGCGAGGTGGTTGGCGAGCCTGTCGCACCCGCAGAGAACTTTTTTGAGGCGGGCGCCACGTCGCTGAATCTGGTGCAGCTGCACGTCTTGTTACAACGTCACGAATTCGCCGCCCTGACGCTGCTTGACCTGTTCACTCACCCTTCTCCTGTCGCGCTGGCCAATTATCTCGCCGGCGTAGCCCTGGAGGAGAAAACCAAACGCGTGCGGCCGGTTCGCCGGCGTCAGCGGCGCATTTGACGCGAAACAAACTGACTTTTCCCGGACGCCATCGCCAACGCATGGCGCGCCACTGACTTTGTCAATTTAGGAAACGGGACCGATTATGGATAACTTGCGCTTCTCTTCTGCGCCAACAGCAGATTCCATTGATGCATCGATCGCTCAACGCTACCCGGACTGCGAACCTGTCGCAGTCATCGGCTACGCCTGCCATTTTCCTGAAGCGCCGGATGGCGAAACCTTCTGGCGAAATCTGCTGGAAGGCCGCGAATGCAGCCGACGCTTTACGCGCGAAGCGCTTCTGGCCGCCGGGCTGGATACCGCCATTATTGACGATCCTTGTTACGTCAATATTGGAACGGTTTTAGACAACGCTGACTGCTTCGATGCCACCCTGTTTGGCTATTCGCGGCAGGAAGCGGAGTCGATAGACCCCCAGCAGCGCCTGTTTTTACAGGCGGTCTGGCATGCGCTGGAGCATGCAGGTTACGCCCCGGGCGCCGTCCCCCATAAGACCGGCGTTTTCGCCTCTTCGCGGATGAGCACCTATCCCGGCCGCGAAGCCCTGAACGTGACAGAGGTCGCACAGGTCAAAGGCCTGCAGTCTCTGATGGGCAATGACAAGGACTATATAGCCACCCGCGCGGCCTACAAACTCAATCTGCACGGCCCGGCGTTATCGGTACAGACCGCCTGCTCCAGTTCGCTGGTTGCGGTCCATCTGGCCTGCGAAAGCCTGCGCGCAGGCGAATCCGATATGGAGGTAGCCGGCGGAGTGGCGCTTTCCTTCCCCCAACAGGCGGGTTACCGCTACCAGCCCGGGATGATTTTCTCTCCCGACGGCCACTGTCGCCCTTTTGACGCCTCGGCAGAGGGCACCTGGGCCGGCAACGGTCTCGGCTGCGTGGTGCTGCGTCGCCTGAAGGACGCGCTGCTGTCAGGCGATCCGATTATCGCGGTGATCCTCTCCAGCGCGGTCAACAACGACGGAAACAGAAAAGTGGGTTATACCGCGCCGTCGGTGGCAGGACAGCAAGCGGTCATCGAAGAGGCGTTAATGCTGGCGGCCATCGACGACAGGCAGATCGGCTACATTGAAACCCACGGTACCGGCACGCCGCTGGGAGACGCGATTGAAATAGAAGCCCTGCGCAACGTCTACGCTCCCCGCCCGCCGCAACAGCGCTGCGCGCTGGGTTCCGTGAAGAGCAACGTTGGTCACCTGGATACCGCGGCGGGCATTGCCGGACTGCTGAAAACCGTTCTGGCGGTCAGTCGCGGAAAAATTCCGCCAATGCTGAATTTTCACACGCCAAACCCGGCGCTTAAGCTCGAGGAAAGCCCCTTTACCGTGCCGGTGACGGCGCAGGAGTGGCAGGACGAAGTGCGCTACGCGGGCGTCTCCTCCTTCGGTATTGGCGGCACCAACTGCCATATGATCGTCGCTTCGCTGCCCGACGAACTCAACATAAGCTACCCCGCCGCGGATGACGGCAGCAAGAGTTCCGCGCTGTTGCTCAGCGCCGCCAGCGACACCGCGTTGCGGCAGCTGGCAGCGGACTATGCCGCGGCGCTGAGGGAAAACGCGGATGCCAACAATCTGGCCTTCACGGCGTTACGCGCGCGCCGTCTCGATCTTCCCTTCCGCCTGGCGGCGCCATTAAATCATGACACCGCCGCCGCGCTCAGCGCCTGGGCTGGCGCGAAATCGACTTCGCCGGTCTATAGCGGCCACGGCGCCAGCGGCAAACAGGTGTGGCTGTTTACCGGGCAGGGTTCGCACTGGCGCACTATGGGCCAGTCTCTGTACCAGCACTCAACGGCGTTTGCCGATACGCTGGAGCGCTGTTTTGCCGCCTGTCGCGACATGCTCACGCCTTCGCTACGGGAAGCGATGTTTAATCCCGATTCAGCGCAGCTTGACAATATGGCCTGGGCCCAGCCGGCGATTGTCGCGTTCGAAATCGCGATGGCGGCCCACTGGCGCGCTGAAGGACTGAAGGCCGACTTCGCCATGGGTCACTCCGTCGGCGAATTTGCCGCTGCCGTTGTCTGCGGACACTATACCATTGAGCAGGTCATGCCGCTGGTATGTCGGCGCGGCGCGCTGATGCAGCTGTGCGCAAGCGGCGCGATGGTGGCGGTATTTGCGCAAGAAGAGGCGCTGATGCCGTTGGCCCGTCAGTTCGAGCTGGATCTCGCCGCCAACAATGGCACCCGGCATACGGTCTTTTCCGGGCCGGAAGCCCGTATCGCGGAGTTTTGCGCCGCGCTTTCGCAACACGAGATCGACTATCGTCGCCTGAGCGTAACCGGCGCGGCGCACTCCGCTTTACTTGAACCAATACTCGATCGCTTCCAGGAGGCCTGCGCGGGTCTGCTCGCCGAGCCGGGACAAATACCGCTGATTTCCACGCTTACCGCCGAACTCATTGACGAGGCGACGCTCAACCAGGCGGATTACTGGCGCCGCCATATGCGCCAGCCGGTACGTTTTATTCAGAGTATTCAGGCGGCGCGCAAGCTCGGTGCCCGCGTTTTTGTTGAAATGGGGCCCGACGCCCAGCTGATTGCCTCCGGACAGCGCGAATACCGCGATGACGCTTACTGGATAGCCAGCGCCCGGCGTAAACAGGAGGCGAGCGCTGTCCTGAATCAGGCGCTTCTCCAGCTATACGCGGCCGGCGTCACCTTACCGTGGGCCGATCTTCTGGCAGGCGATGGGCAACGTATCTCCGCGCCATGCTATCCGTTTGCGACCGAGCGTTACTGGAAAGAACGCGCCACCTCCGCCTGCGAGCCTGCCGATGCTGTGCTTGCCGCTGGATTAGAGGTGGCCAACAGCGCCGCGACAGCGCTCGAACTCCCCCGTCTGGAGGCGCTTAAACAGTGCGCCACGCGACTGCACGCCATCTATGTCGATCGGCTGGTACAACGCTGTACGGGCGATGCGATAGATAACGGCGTGGACGCCATCACCATTATGCGCCATGGACGACTGATGCCCCGCTACCAGCAGCTGCTTCAGCGCCTGCTAAATAACTGCGTGGTCGACGGCGACTACCGCTGTGCTGAGGGGCGCTACTACCGCGCCCGCCCCATTGAACATCAGCAGCGGGAAATTCTGCTGACGGAACTCGCCGATTATTGTGAAGGTTATCAGGCTATCCCCGATACCATCGCCCGTGCCGGCGATCGGTTATACGACATGATGAGCGGCGCGGAAGAGCCGGTGGCGATTATCTTCCCGCAAGGCGCTTCCGACGGCGTAGAGGTGCTATATCAGGAATTCAGCTTTGGCCGCTATTTCAACCAGATTGCCGCCGGGGTACTACGGGGTATCGTCCAGGCGCGTCAGCCCCATCAGCCGCTGCGCATTCTTGAAGTCGGCGGCGGAACCGGCGGCACCACCGCATGGCTGCTGCCTGAACTCAAAGACGTACCGGCGCTGGAGTACCACTTCACCGATATCTCCGCACTGTTCACCCGCCGCGCGCAGCAGAAATTCGCCGACTATGACTTTGTGCATTACGACGAGCTGGATCTCGAACAAGAGGCGCAGTCTCAGGGCTTTGCGGCGCAGTCTTACGATCTTATCGTCGCGGCTAACGTGATCCATGCCACGCGCCATATCGGTCGAACCCTCGATAATCTGCGTCCCTTGCTCAAGCCGGGTGGGCGCCTGCTGATGCGCGAAATCACCCAGCCAATGCGTCTGTTTGATTTCGTTTTCGGCCCGCTGGTCCTCCCGCTACAGGATATCGACGCCCGCGAAGGCGAGCTCTTCCTCACCCCCCATCAGTGGCAGCAGCAGTGCCGCCGCGCCGGATTCTGCAAAATAGCGTGGCTACCGCAGGACGACAGCCCGACCGCCGGTATGAGCGAACATATCATTCTCGCCACCCTGCCCGGCCAGGAGATGTCCACGTCATCAGAATCCGCGCTGGAACAGACGTTGCCGGATAACCCTGATTATCTCGCCGACTGGTCCGATTGCGCAGGTCAGCCGGAACGGTTTACCGCCCGCTGGCAGGAGGCCTGGCGGCGCCTCTCCGCGCGGCACGGCGACGATTCCCCCGTGAAACCGCCCCTCGTTACCGCCCCGCAATGGCTGGGGGAGGTGCGCTTAAGCTGGCGAAACGCAGCCTTTTCCCGCGGCGAGATGCGCGTGGAAGCCCGTCATCCAGACGGCAAGTGGCTGCCGCTGGCGCCCGACGCGCCTCTTCCTGCGCCGCAGACGCATTATCATTGGCGCTGGAGGCCCCTTTGCATCGACAGTAATAGCCGCCCGCTGGTATTCCGTCTCAGCGCCGGTACCCTTGCCTACGAAGAGGCGCTGGCGCAATACGGCATTCTTCACGATCCGCAGGCCCCTTCTGTCCTGATGATTGTCGACGAGAGCGAGGAGACGCTGGCGTTAGCGACGCAGGTGAAAGAGGCGCTCACCGCCAGCCCAGGCGGCTTGATTGTCGTCACCCGCCGCGCGTGGCGAATCGAGGAAAACGAGGCGCTATCAGCGGCCCATCACGCGCTGTGGGCTATGCTTCGCGTCGCGGCCAACGAACAGCCGGAACGGTTAATCGCCGCTATCGATATGGCTGAAAACGCCTCGTGGGAAACGCTGCGTCAAGGATTAAGCGCTGTTTCATTGTCACAACGCTGGCTTGCAGCCCGGGATAACGGCTTCTGGCTCCCTTCGCTGGCGCCCAATGCGGGATGCGCCGCCGAATTACCGGCGAAGGTGTTTGCCGGCGATAACCGCTGGCATCTGGTGACCGGGGCGTTTGGCGGACTGGGCCGCCTTGCCGTGAACTGGCTCAGAGAAAAAGGGGCGCGCCGCATCGCGCTACTGGCGCCGCGCGTGGATGCGTCATGGCCAGGCGACACAGCGGACGTGGAGATTCGCGTCTGCCGTTGTGATGTGGGTGATGCCGGAGAGCTGGCCCGTGTTCTTGATGAACTGGTGACCAGCGGCGGCATTGCCGGAGCGATTCATACCGCTGGCGTATTGGCTGATGGGCCCTTGCAGGAACTCGATGACCACCAGCTGGCCGCCGTTTTCGCGGTCAAAGCGCAGGCGGCAAGCCAGCTATTACAAACGCTGGGCAACCACGACGCCCGTTATCTGATTCTCTATTCGTCCGCTGCCGCCGCCCTCGGCGCGCCAGGCCAGAGCGCCCATGCGCTGGCCTGCGGTTATCTTGACGGGCTCGCCCAGCAGTTCTCCTCCCTTGATACGCCGAAAGTGCTCTCCATCGCCTGGGGCGCATGGGGAGAAAGCGGCCGGGCGGCTACGACAGAGATGCTGACGACCCTTGCCGATCGTGGCATGGGCGCGTTAAGCGATGCCGAGGGGCGCTGGCACCTTGAACAAGCGGTGATGCGCGGCGCCGCCTGGCGACTGGCCATGCGCGTTTTCACCGACAAAATGCCCCCGCTGCAGCAGGCTCTGTTTAACGCCGCAGCAACAGAACACGCCGCGATTCCGGCCGCGACTCCCGCTGATAACCATGCTTTTCACGGTAGCATCAGCGATAAAGCGGCGGTGATGACATGGCTGAAAAATCGCATTGCGGTGCAGCTAAGACTGAACGATCCTGCTTCGCTGAACGCAGATCAGGATCTGTTACAGCTGGGAATGGACTCGCTGCTCTTTCTTGAACTCAGCAGCGATATTCAACATGACCTGGGTGTACGCATCAACGCGGAACGGGCGTGGCAGGATCTCTCGCCGCACGGGCTCACACAGCTTATCTGTTCTCAGGCAGAGACGGCGCCTGCCGTATCGCCGCCGGAAGCGTTGCAGCACGATGCCGCTGAGCGTTACGCGCCCTTCCCGTTGACGCCGATTCAGCATGCCTACTGGTTGGGCAGAACCCATCTTATTGGCTATGGCGGCGTTGCCTGTCACGTGCTGTTTGAATGGGATAAACGCCACGATGAGTTCGATCTCGCCGTACTGGAGAAAGCATGGAACCAGCTCATTGCCCGCCACGATATGCTGCGGATGGTGGTGGATGCAGATGGACAACAGCGCGTTCTGGCGACAACCCCGACGTATCGTATCCCGCGCGACGATCTGCGCGCGCTTTCCCCGCAAGAGCAGTGCCAGGCGCTGGAAAAACGGCGCCATGAACTGAGCTATCGCGTTTTACCTGCCGACCAGTGGCCGCTCTTTGAGCTGGTGGTCAGCGAAATCGACGATTGCCGCTACCGCCTGCACATGAACCTCGATCTTCTGCAGTTCGATGTGCAGAGCTTTAAAGTCATGATGGACGATTTGGCCCAGGTATGGCGCGGAGAAACGCTGCCGCCGCTCGATATCACCTTCCGCGATTACGTGATGGCTGAACAGGCGCGCCGACAAACAACAGCATGGCACGATGCCTGGGATTACTGGCAGGAAAAACTGCCGCAACTGCCTTCAGCGCCGGAACTGCCGGTGGTGGAGACTCCGCCGGAAACCCCGCACTTCACCACGTTCACTTCGACGCTTGATAGACAAGAGTGGCAGGCGGCGAAACAACGCTGGCAGCAGCAGGGCCTCACCCCCTCCGCCGCGCTGCTCACGCTGTTTGCCGCCACCCTTGAGCGCTGGAGCCGTACCACGGCATTTACGCTGAACCTGACGTTCTTCAATCGCCAGCCGATCCACCCGCAAATCAATCAGTTGATCGGGGATTTTACCTCCGTCACGCTGGTTGATTTTAACTTCTCAACGCCGCTAACGCTGCAGGAGCAGATGCAACGGACCCAGCAGCGTCTCTGGCAAAACATGGCGCACAGCGAAGTGAACGGCGTTGAGGCGATCCGCGAGCTGGGGCGCCAGCGCGGATCCCAGCGTCAACCGCTGATGCCGGTGGTGTTCACCAGCATGCTGGGGATGACGCTGGAAGGAATGGCTATCGACCGGGCAATGAGTCATCTGTTCGGCGAACCCTGCTATGTCTTTACGCAAACGCCGCAGGTCTGGCTGGATCATCAGGTGATGGAGAGCGATGGCGCGTTGACGTTTAGCTGGTACTGCATGGATAACGTGCTGGAACCGGGCGCGGCTGAAGCGATGTTTAATGACTACTGCGCCATCCTGCAGGCCGCCATTGCCACCCCTGAAGGCCTGAAGACCATGGACAGCGGCATTGCCGAACACATTCCCCGCCGCCGCTGGCCGCTGAACGCGCAGACAGACTACGATCTGCGGGATATTGAGCAAGCGGCGCAGGAATACCCCGGCATCCAACAGGCCAGAGCGCAATTAAGCGAAAATGGCGCGTTAACCCTGGATATCGTTATGACCGAGGATCCACCGCCCTCAGCGCCGTTACATGATGAGCACGATCTCGCCTCACTGGCGCTGCCGTTGCCTGAACAGACGCAACTTGACGAGCTGGAAGCGACCTGGCGCTGGCTGGAGGCGCGTGCGCTGCAGGGGATTGCCGCAACGCTACATCGCCACCGTCTGTTCACCACCCCGGAGGTTGCCCACCCATTTGGCAAAATAGTACAGGCGCTGGGCGCGCAAGCGTCACACCGGCGCCTGCTACGCCAGTGGCTGCAGTGTCTGGCGGAAAGAGAATGGTTAGTGCGCGAGGGGGATAGCTGGCGCTGCCGCATTCCGCTCAGCGAAATTCCCGAACCTCACGAAGCTTGCCCGCAAACCCACTGGAGCCAGGCGCTGGCGCAGTATCTTGACGCCTGCATCGCCCGGCACGACGACCTCTTCTCCGGGCAGTGTTCGCCGCTGGAACTGCTGTTCAACGAGTCGTTGCGCGTAACCGACGCGCTGTATCGCGAAAACCCCGCCAGCGCTTGTCTGAATCGCTATACCGCGCAGATTGCCGCCCTTTGCGGCGCAGAACGGATCCTCGAGGTGGGCGCCGGAACCGCAGCCACCGCGGAACCGGTGCTGAAGGCCACGCGAAACACGCGGCTGTCATACCACTTCACGGATGTCTCCGCGCAGTTCCTCAACGACGCCCGAACCCGTTTCCACGATGAATCGCGGGTGTCTTACGCCTTATTCGATATCAACCAGCCGCTGGATTTTACCGCCCACCCCGAGGCGGGTTACGACCTGATTATTGCCGTCAACGTGCTTCACGACGCCAGCCATGTCGTACAGTCGTTGCGCCGATTAAAGCGGTTGCTGAAAGCCGGCGGACGTCTGCTGATCGTTGAAGCGACGGAACGAAACAGCGTATTCCAGCTGGCGAGCGTCGGCTTTATCGAAGGGTTAAGCGGATACCGCGATTTCCGCCGCCGGGATGAAAAACCTATGCTCACCCGTTCGGCATGGCAGGAAGTGCTTGTGCAGGCCGGTTTTGCCAACGAACTGGCCTGGCCGCCGCAGGAATCGTCGCCGCTGCGCCAGCATCTGCTGGTCGCACGTTCGCCTGGGGTGAATCGCCCGGATAAAGCAGCCGTGAGCCGCTATCTGCAGCAGCGTTTTGGCGCCACCCTGCCCGCGTTGCAGATCCGGCAGCGAGAAACGTTATTTACTCCGCTATCGGCCCCGCCTGACGCACAGATTGCGCCAGCTGAATCGACACCGAGCTCCGGGGGAGATCCGGCGCTGGAAAAACAGGTCGCTGAACTCTGGCAAACGCTGCTGTCTCGCCCCGTGTCCAGACATCACGACTTTTTCGCGCTGGGCGGCGACAGCCTGATGGCGACAAGGATGGTCGCGCAGCTGAACCGCAGAGGAATTGCCAGCGCCAGCCTTCAGGATCTGTTCACCCATTCAACGCTCAGCGACTTCTGCGCCCATCTGCAGGCCTGTTCGTCGGCAGAGGAGAATCCTGTGCCCATTTGCCAGGGCGGTGGCGGCGAAACGTTGTTTGTTTTCCATGCTTCAGACGGCGATATCAGCGCCTGGCTGCCGCTCGCCAGCGCGCTGAATATGCCCGTTTTCGGCCTGCAGGCAAAATCGCCGCAGCGTTTTGCCACGCTTGATCGGATGATCGATGAGTATGTCGCGAGTATCCGCCGCCAGCAGCCGCACGGCCCTTATGTTCTGGCGGGTTGGTCGTATGGCGCTTTTCTTGCGGCGGGCGCCGCGCAGCGCCTGGATGCCAAAGGCGAGCAGGTACGGCTGGCGTTAATCGATCCCGTGTGTCGACAGGATTTTCGTTGCGCAAACCGGACGGCCCTGCTGCGGCTGTTAGCCGAAGGAGATACGCCGCTGGCGCTGCCGGAACATTTCGATCGGCTGACGCCCGACCGCCAGCTTGCCTATTTTATCGACCTTGCCAAAACAGCGGGAATAATGGCGCAAAACCTGACGCTACAGGCGGCGGAAGCGTGGATCGACAACATCGCGCATCTGCTGCGCTTACTGACCGAGCATACGCCGGACGAAACCGTTCCGCTCCCCTGTCTCATCGTGCATGCCGCGATGAGACCCGCGCGCTGGACGCCAGCGGAAACCGAATGGCAAACCTGGATAGACCGCGCCGACAGCTATGCGATTAAAGCCAGCCATTGGCAAATCATGCTGGAGCCCCCCCACGTTCAGACCTGTGCGCAGCATATCAAGCGCTGGCTCGGCGCAACCTCAACGCAACCGGAGAACACGTTATGATGTCGTCCGCCGCCCCTAAGCTACGCGTACTGATTGTGGGCGCTAAATTTGGAGAAATGTACCTCAACGCCTTTATGCAGCCCCAGGAGGGGTTGGAACTGGTTGGTCTTCTGTCCCAGGGAAGCGCGCGATCGAGAGAGCTGGCCTATGCGTTTGGAATCCCGCTGTATACCTCGCCGGAACAGATCGCCGAGATGCCGGATATCGCCTGTATCGTCGTGCGCTCAACCGTCGCCGGCGGGAGCGGAACCCAGCTTGCCCGGCACTTTTTGACCCGCGGCGTGCACGTGATTCAGGAGCATCCCCTCCACCCGGATGACGTCCGTTCTTTACAAGCGCTGGCGCAGGAACGGGGCCGCTGCTATTGGGTCAACACGTTTTATCCGCACGCGCGTGCGGGTCGCGCCTGGCTCGGGGATGCGCAGCGGTTACGTCGCAGCCTGGATCAGGCGCCGTCGGTTGCTCACGCTACCACCAGCCGACAGTTGCTCTACTCCACGCTGGATTTGTTGTTGCTGGCGCTAGAGGTTGATGCCGCCAGCGTGGCGTGCGAAGTGGTCGGTAGCTTTAGCGACTTTCACTGTCTGAGACTTTTCTGGCCGGCGGGAGAAGCCTGTCTGCTACTTCAGCGCTATCTCGATCCTGACGATCCTGATATGCACAGCCTGATTATGCACCGTTTGCTGCTGGGCTGGCCGGAAGGTCATCTTTCGCTGGAGGCAAGCTACGGCCCCGTAGTCTGGTCATCCAGCCTGTTTGTCGCAGAACATCAGGCGAATGTTCGTAGTCTCTACCGCAGGCCGGAGATCCTGCGCGACCCGCCGGGTCAGACGCGCAGCGCGGCTCCCCTGAGCTGGCGTGATTGCTGTGAAACCGCCGGACCGGAGGGGGTCGGCAGGTTGCTACAGCAGCTGCGCTGCCATCTGGCGGGTGGAAATCTGCCGGCGGCCTGCCACTCCGCTCATCAGCTGGCGGTGTCGTACCTATGGCAGCAGATTTTACGCGCGACCGGCAATGCCGAGATCCGACACCTGAAGCCGCCACGTCACGACCGGTTAACGGCTTTCTACCGCCACGATGAGGAGTCCCGGTGATGCAATCTACCATGTGTATACCGTTATGGCCCGCCCGCAACGCCAGTACGGCGCATCTGGTGATGTGCCCCTTCGCGGGCGGCAGCAGTAGCGCGTTTCGCCGCTGGCGAGACCACCCCATGGCGGAGATCGTGCTTTCCCTGGTGACCTGGCCGGGGCGCGATCGCCTGCGCCATCTGGCGCCGCTCAGCAGCATTACGCAACTGGCGTCGCTGCTGGCGGACGAACTGGAAGAGAGCGTATCGCCTGACGCCCCGCTTTTACTTGCCGGGCACAGCATGGGCGCGCAGGTGGCGTTTGAAACCTGCCGGCTTCTGGAACAACGGGGGCTTCCCCCGCAAGGGCTGATTATTTCCGGCTGCCATGCCCCTCATCTGCATTCCCGGCGCAGGCTCAGCGACCGCGATGATGCCGACTTTATCGCTGAACTGATCGATATCGGCGGATGTTCGCCTGAACTACAGGAAAACAAGGAGCTACTGTCGCTATTTCTTCCTCTTCTGCGCGCTGATTTTTACGCTACTGAGCACTATCACTACGACTCGCTCGACGATTTTCCGCCGCTGCGCACGCCTGCGCTGCTCGTGTGCGGCAGCCGCGATCGTGAAGCCTCCTGGCCGGAGATGGAGGCCTGGCGTCCGTGGCTGAACCATATCGCAGGCGAGGTGGTGATTGACGGCGACCATTTTTATCTGCTGCAACAATCCAGGGCCTTTTTTACGCAGATTATTCACCATTTTCCCCACGTATTTTCTGCGACGACCGCTTTGCAAAATCGGTCCTGCACTTCAGAAAGGTGACGCATGCACTCTTCTTTTGATTCTCTAATAAAACAGTATCCCTTCCCCATTGCTGAACAGCTGCGCCACTGGGCGGCTCGCTATCCCTCGCGAACTGCTGTCGTTGATGCCAAAGGCTCGCTGACCTACAGCGCGCTCGATCTTCGGGTCGATGAGCTTGCTGCAGGGTTATACTCGCTGGGTTTGCGTCCGGGAGAACATGTGCTTATCCAGCTCCCCAACGGCAACGCATTTGTGATCCTGCTGTTCGCGCTGTTAAGACTGGGCGTTATCCCTGTTCTGGCGATGCCCTCGCAGCGGGCGCTGGATATTGACGCGCTGATCGCGCTGGCGCAACCGGCCGCTTATGTGATTCACGGAGAAAGCCACGCGGACCTGGCCCGCCAGATGGCGCGCAAACACGCCTGCCTGCGGCAAGTTCTGGTCGCAGGTGAGACCGAAGGCGACGATTTTACGCCGCTCTTCTCGCTGCGCGGCGAACGGCAGGCGTGGCCGCAGCCCGATGCTGCCGGCACCGCGCTGCTGCTGCTCTCAGGCGGCACCACCGGGACGCCAAAGCTTATCCCGCGACGGCACGCTGACTATAGCTATAACTTCAGCGCCTCCGCCGAACTGTGCGGCCTTAAGCCACAGAGCGTGTATCTCGCCGTCCTCCCCGTGGCGCATAACTTTCCGCTGGCCTGCCCCGGTATTCTGGGAACCCTTGCCTGCGGCGGAAAGGTGGTATTGACCGACAGCGCCAGCTGCGATGAGGTGATGCCTTTAATCGCTGAACAAGGCGTGACCCACGTCGCCCTGGTACCGGCGCTGGCGCAGCTCTGGGTGCAGGCCAGAGAGTGGGAAGACAGCGATCTCTCTTCGCTACGCGTCATTCAGGTGGGCGGCGCCCGGCTTGACCCAACGCTTGCTGAGCAGGTTATCTCGACGTTTGATTGTCCCCTGCAACAGGTATTCGGTATGGCGGAAGGCCTGCTCTGCTTTACCCGGTTGGACGATCCTCTGGCCACCGTTCTCCACAGCCAGGGGCGCCCTATGTCTCCCCTGGATGAAATTCACGTCGTTGACGAAGAGGAGAACGACGTTGCGCCCGGCGAAACGGGACAGTTATTAACGCGCGGTCCTTATACTATTACGGGCTATTATCGCGCTCCCGAGCACAATGCGCGGGCCTTTACCGCGCAAGGATTTTACCGTACGGGCGACAATGTCAGGCTCGATGAGGCGGGAAATCTGTACGTTGAGGGGCGTATAAAAGAGCAGATCAACCGCGCCGGAGAGAAAATAGCCGCTGCGGAAGTGGAATCGGTGCTGATGCGTCTGGAAGACGTAAAGGATTGCGCCGTGGTCGCCGCGCCGGACAAGCTGCTTGGCGAGCGGATATGCGCGTTTATCATCGCGCAACGCACTCCCTCTGACTATCAACAGCTGCGTCAAAAGCTGGTCCGAATGGGGATCAGCGCGTGGAAGATTCCCGATCAAATTGAGTTTCTGACCCACTGGCCGCTCACCGCCGTCGGCAAGGTAGATAAAAAGCGCCTGACGGCGCTCGCCATTGAGCGTTATCGCCATTCAGCCCAATAAGCGCCCCGCTACCCGAAACAGGTGGAAATAAACCCGTTTCGGGTAGCAGTGCAATTAGAAATAGTTATCATTTTCAATTCACCATTATCGGTATTTTGGCGTCTCGCCGTTTTTCAGGGATTCATAACAATGAAAATGACACGGTTTTATCCTCTGGTTCTGGGGGGATTTTTACTCCCGGCCGCTGTTCATAGCCAAACCTCACAGCAAGACGAAAGCACGTTGGTGGTCACCGCCAGCAAACAGTCTTCCCGCTCGGCATCAGCCAATAATGTCTCTTCTACCGTTATCAGCGCGACGGAGTTAAGCGACGCGGGCGTTACCGCCAGTGACAAACTCCCCAGAGTGTTGCCTGGGCTGAATATTGAAAATAGCGGCAACATGCTTTTTTCAACGATCTCCCTACGCGGCATCTCTTCGGCCCAGGACTTTTATAACCCCGCCGTTACCCTGTATGTCGATGGCGTCCCGCAGCTTTCGACCAACACCATCCAGGCGCTGACCGATGTGCAAAGCGTGGAGCTGCTGCGAGGACCGCAGGGCACCTTGTATGGCAAAAGCGCCCAGGGCGGGATCATTAACATCGTCACCCAGCAGCCGGACAGCACGCCGCGCGGCTATATTGAAGGCGGCGTCAGCAGTCGTGACAGTTATCGAAGCAAACTCAACCTGAGCGGCCCGATTCAGGATGGCCTGTTATACGGCAGCGTGACCCTTTTACGCCAGGTTGATGACGGCGAGATGATTAACCCCTCGACCGGTAGCGATGATTTAGGCGGTACCCGCGCCAGTATCGGGAATGTGAAACTGCGTCTGGCGCCGGACGACCAGCCCTGGGAAATGGGGTTTTCCGCCTCGCGCGAATGCACTCGCGCTACACAGGATGCCTACGTGGCATGGAATGATCTCAAGAGCCGTACGCTATCTCTCGGCGAGGGTTCACCGGACCCGTACCTACGGCGCTGTACTGACAGCCAGACGCTAAGCGGTAAATACGCTACCGATGACTGGGTGTTCAATCTGATCGGCGCCTGGCAGCAGCAGAATTATTCCCGGACCTTCCCTTCCGGCTCGTTGATCGTCAATATGCCCCAGCGCTGGAACCAGGATGTGCAGGAGCTACGCGCCGCCACCCTCGGCGATACGCGTACCGTGGATATGGTATTTGGATTGTACCGGCAGAACACCCGCGAAAAGCTAAATTCCGCCTACGATATGCCGACGATGCCCTATTTAAGCAGCACCGGCTATACCACCGCTGAAACCCTTGCCGCCTACAGCGATCTGACCTGGCATTTAACCGAACGTTTTGACATCGGCGGCGGTGTGCGTTTCTCGCATGATAAAGCCAGCACGCAGTATCACGGCAGCATGCTGGGAAACCCATTTGGCGACCAGGGTAAAAGCAATGACGACCGGGTGCTCGGACAGCTCTCCGCAGGCTATCTGCTGACCGACGACTGGCGAGTATATACCCGCGTCGCCCAGGGATATAAACCTTCCGGATATAATATCGTGCCTACCGCAGGTCTTGATGCCAAACCGTTCAACGCGGAAAAATCCATCAACTATGAAATTGGCACCCGTTACGACACCGCCGATGTCACGCTGCAAGCCGCCACCTTTTATACCCACACCAAAGATATGCAGCTCTACTCTGGCCCGGTCGGAATGCAGACCTTAAGCAATGCGGGGAGAGCCGACGCCACCGGCGTTGAGCTGGAAGCGAAATGGCGGTTTGCCCCCGGCTGGTCATGGGATATCAATGGCAACATGATCCGTTCCGAATTCACCAACGACAGCGAGCTGTACCACGGCAACCGGGTGCCGTTCGTACCGCGTTACGGCGCGGGAAGCAGCGTGAATGGCGTGATTGATACGCGCTATGGCGCACTGATGCCCCGGCTGGCGGTTAATCTGGTGGGGCCGCACTATTTCGATGGCGACAACCAGCTGCGGCAAGGCGCCTACGCCACCCTGGACAGCAGCATTGGCTGGCAGGCGACGGAACGGATGAATATTTCCGTCTATGTCGATAACCTGTTCGACCGTCGTTACCGTACCTATGGATATATGAACGGCAGCAGCGCCGTCGCGCAGGTTAATATGGGCCGCACCGTCGGTATCAATACGCGAATTGATTTCTTCTGATCCAACGATACAGGGATGCAATAATCGCATCCCTGTCATCACCGAATTTAACTCGTTGACGTCAGGAAAACGCCTGGGACAACCCCAGCCAGCAACAAAACCTATATTGTCACTGGCCGGCCTTGAAGATAATTCCATCGGCCTGCTGCTGCCGAAGGAATTCAGCGCTTACTTCGCCGGAATAATCAGCACCTGACCCGGATAGATTTTATCGGGATGCGTCAGCATCGGTTTGTTGGCTTCAAAAATACGTTGGTAGTCATTAGCAGAGCCATACATCGCTTTAGAGATGGCGCTCAGGGTGTCGCCGGATTTCACCGTATAATAACGACTTTCCGCCCCGCTTTGCGTCACCTTCACGCTATCATTAACCTGACCAACGCCGGTGACGTTACCTACCGCCACCAGAATTTTTTCCTTATCTTCTTGCGAACCGACATCGCCGGTAACCGTCGCGGTGCCGTCGTCCGCAACATCAATATTGACCTTTTCGGCACCGGGCAGATTAAGACCATCAATATGTTTTTTCAGCTTGTCGGCCTTATCTTCCTTGCTGCCGCCGGAGACGGCGTCCCATATTTTCTCGCCCGCTTCTTTGACAAAATTTAATAATCCCATCGTTCCATACCTCCATTACTGTTTCACGATCAAATATTCATCAGACCGGTTAAGCCCATTTCCAGGATGTCGGTTCTGCTACCCCAGAGCGGCAACCGCCTGAAGCAGCACAACCTGCCATCAAAGTATAATCAATAAGCGTCAACGTGCAGGATATTTGCCCGGATACGGCAGGAAAATCGGTACTCTGCCCAGGGGGCATGACATAAAATCAGGCGTTAACCCGCAGTGATGGCGAAAACGGCTCAGGTCGGGACAATCAGCTGCAGGCCTGGATAGCGCTGCAGCCAGCGTTTTTCCGCGACGCGCTGGCTGAAAATAGCCAGCTTATGCTGCGCAAATACCGGCGTGGGCCGCAGACGGAGTGCAAACAGATCGTCCAGCCCGTAGGGCGCAATAACCTCAATAAGCCCTGAACGTCCCATTCTGACCGCGATAGCCGTCGCCGTTTCAGGCCAGTACAGCAACGCATTCTCCGTGGAGTGATAAGGTTTATTACCGTTACGTTGATGCATTCTGGCCTGGTTCTTCACCGACCAGTTAAAGGCGGATGATTGCTGGCTCAGCCTCTCTTCCAGCGCCCTATCGTCGGCGGCGCTGCCGCTTTTCGCGTCGAACCAGACAACATCCACATCACCCGAAACTGGCCTTTGCCCGTAGCCGTGCAGATGATCCCAGACCGCATCCCTGACAAAGCCGGCGCCAATCCAGCCATCGCTGAGTTCCAGCGCCTGAACGGCGTACAGCGCGTTCATTCTTACCGGGTCGTTTAACAATAATCTCTGCAATTCATCCTGATAGTTCATGATTTCCCTGAAACGGTGATTAACCTGAGTATGCGTCCAACCATAGTATCAACGTTCAGGGGGCGCCGCTTCGGCGCCCCCTTTGTTTAGCGCACGACTACTCCTCGTACGCAGCGTGATGGAAATCAATTTCCCACTGCAGCACATCACCGTAAAGCGCCGACAGCGCCTGCTTTTCGCTTTCACTCAGCGCCATGGCGCAGCGGTCGAGTTCGTTCTTCAGCCAGAGCGCCTGCTGATAAAATTCGTCCTCCGCGTGCATTTCCACCCAGCGACGCACGTCAGCATCGCTCTGGCGATGTTCGCTCGCCCGTCGGCACCAGAAATAATACATCCACTCCGCACCGAACATCAGGGTAACGATCTGCTCATAGCTTCCCTGCCGGGCCGTCCGCAGCATGCCGTCGCGAAAGCGCCGCACGCCGGGCAGATCGTCCGGATAATCAGCGGGAGTTATCCGCCGTTCTGATAACACCTGTTCAAACCATGCAATCTGCGTGTCAACCAGGGCATTCAGGACGCCAATAAGCCAGCGCTGCTGATGAATACCCGGCGCCTTGCTAACCCCGAGAGCAAAAATCGCGATTGCCGTCGCGACAAAGTTGCCCTCAAACACCAGATAGCGGTTAAAGACGGCTGTCGGCAGACGATCCTGTTCGATATCAGTCACAAAACGGTGCTGCTGCATCGCCTGCCACGCCGGTTGATGTTCGCGCAGCAGGCGTTCGCTAAACGCTTCCATTATGCTTCCTCCAGCGCAGCCTGAGCGACCGACATAAAATGCCTCACCCGGGCCAGCTCAACATCGTTCCACCAGACGCCATCGACCTTCATCGTACTGGCCACAATGACCCCCTGGGTCCGCCCGAGGATCTGACTCACGTTGGCGGGCGTCACCCCGGAGCCCACCAGCAGCGGTAGCTCCGTCGCCGCGCGGATCTCGTCAATTTCCTCCATCGTTGCGCTATCGCCCGTGCGCTGGCCGGTCGCAATTACCGCGTCGGCCTCGAAGAAATCCACGTCGCGCGTGAGCTCCTGAATCGAACGATCGGCAACGATGGCGTGGCTACCGTGCTTGACGTGGCTATCGGCAAAGACGCGAATATGTTCAGCGCGCAGCATGCTGCGATAGCGCAGCGCCTTAGCGGCCGCTCCTTCAATAAATCCTTCATTGGCGATATAGGCGTTGGCCCACTGGTTTACGCGGACGAAATCGGCCCCGCCCGCCAGGGCGATCGCCATCGCCGGGATCGCCGCGTTCGCCAGGACATTAATGCCCAGCGGCACACCAAAACGCTCGCGAACTTTCTCGGTAATCACCGCCATCAGCGCAGAGGTTTCATGACCGATATCCTCAGGTTTGGAAAAAGGAATATCACCATGGTTTTCAATAATCAGGCCGTGAACGCCGCCCGAAATATAATTTTCGGCATCGCGAAGCGCACGTTCAACAATACCAGAGACTGATTTCCCTCGATATTTCGGCGTGCCGGGAAAAGGATCGGAATGAATAACACCAATAACAACTTTATTACGTGAAAAAATAGCTTGTATTGCATTCGTTTTTTCTGCTGAGATAGCAACCATCTTATCCATCCTGTTAAGGGAACACTATGCGTGTTTACGTTACTGGTAATATTACCGTAGATGAAACCTGGTCCATTCCGGATATACCGAAAAAAGGCGAGTCCATTCACGGCATTAAAGTTTCGCAGGATATCGGCGGTAAAGGCGCGAATCAGGCGATTATATTATCCCGCTGCGGAGTCGACACGCGATTAATTGCCGCCACGGGAAATGACAGCAACGGCGAGTGGATCCGTCAACAGATAAAAAATGAACCACTGACGCTACTACCCGACGGCCATTTCAATCAACATAGCGACACCTCGATTATTTTAAATAGCGCTGATGGCGACAATGCCATCATTACCACGACGGCCGCAGCCGATACGTTCAGCCTTGATGATATTATTCCGCATATGGCGGAGGCCGCCGCGGGCGATATCCTGCTACAGCAGGGCAATTTCTCCCTGGATAAAACCCGGGCGCTGTTCCAGTACGCCAAGGCCCGCGGTATGACAACGGTATTCAACCCCTCGCCTGTCAATCCTGACTTTTGCCATCTGTGGCCGCTCATCGACATCGCGGTGGTTAATGAATCCGAGGCCGAGCAGCTTAAGCCTTACGGCGTGAAAACCTTAGTGGTCACCCAGGGCGCGGCAGGCGCCTGGCTGGTTCAGGCGGGTCAGCGCCAGTTTTGCCCCGCCGTCCCCGCCGAGGTGCTAGACACCACCGGCGCTGGCGACACGTTCCTCGCGGTGATGCTGGCGTCCTCGATCCTGCGCGGCGTCGAGCCGGATGCGCTGGCGCTGGCGCACGCCAGCCGCGCTGCCGCCATTACCGTTAGCCGTCGGGGGACGCTCAGCGCGTTTCCCGACGGCCATGAACTCACCGCTCTGTTAGCCGTGAACGGCGCGCGCTGACCTACTTGAACAGCGAACGATAGGTATCGACGTTCGCTTTGGTTACCACCGTGGCCGGAACCAGAATGGTTTTCGGCACGGTTTTACCTGCGGTGATAGCGTTCAGCGCATTCAGGGCTTCGGCCCCCATCTTTTCCGGGTCCTGCTGCAGAACGGCGGTGACGTAGCCGCCGTCAATACCGGAAATCGCCTTCGCCGTCAGATCCCAGCCAAAGACTTTAATATCTTTCTGGCGCCCCTGGTTTTCCACGGCGGCGATAGCGCCCAGCAGAGCGGGTTCGCCAGTGGCATAGATCGCCGTCAGATCGGGGTTGCCGGTAATCAGGTTCTCCGCCGCGGTCATTGCTTTATCCTGTACGTTCTGGCCGTCGACCACGTTAGCGATGGTAATTTTCGGATTGCTTTTCAGCGTCTCTTCAAACCCTTTCTGCCGCTGGTTCTGAATGGCCGAGTTCAGCGCGCCGACAATACCCAGCCGCGCCTGGCCGCCCATCTCTTTCTGCACGTAGTCCACGAAGTATTGACCAATAATTCTGCCACCTTCGATATTATCAACGCCAACCTGAGCCGCCTGCGGCCCGGCCGGTAATACGGCATCAATCGCAATCACTGGAATGTTAGCGGCGGCCGCTTCTTTTACCGCGGGCATAATTCCGTTAACGTCAATCGCGGCAACCAGAATGCCTTTAACGCCTTGCTGAATATAGTTTTCTATCGCGTCGTTTTGCGCCACGGGATTATCGTTAGAGTTAAAAATAACTAGATCCTTGCCGCTGGCTTTGGCCGCATCCTGCGCGCCTTTATTCATCAGATTAAAGAACAGGGCCTGCTGATTGATTTGTACCAGCGCATAAGTTGGACCGGCGGCGCCGGCGGCAGAAATAAAACTCATTGATGCCAGCATCGTGGTGGCGACAGCAAGTAAACGCAGTTTTCCGGTGTGAAATAACATCATCAGTATCCTCGTCGGGAATAGTTGATAGCCAGCAGAGTTCCGCGCCGCATGCAAACGCAGAAGGATTATTTTTTTGGCGGGCAAATATCGTCTATATGGCCAGAACAATCATCGACCGTTCGGCGGATACCTGCTTAATTTCATTCCGGCAACCGGTCCGTGTCGGTGCGCGACTGGAATGAATTAAACGGGTTTGGGAATGACTTCCCGGATGATGCGGTAAACTGCCTATACAATTCTCCGCAGATTAAATTTTGTCAAGCATTTATTTCCGGTTATTGTTAGCAGAGAAATTGCTGTATCCACCGCGCTTAACTATGTTACAGATAGCCGATTCTGGCAGAAATGGCGCAGGAAATGAGTATAAAACGCGTATTGTTATCCGATGTGGCAAAGCTTGCGGGGCTGTCGAAGGCAACCCTGTCGCGCTATATGAACAACAGTATTGTGCTACCGCAGGACACCATCGATCGCATCGAAACCGCCATTCGCGAACTGGACTATCGCGGCAATAGCCTGGCACGCCGTCTTAGCAAAGGCGGCAGCGAAACGCTCGGCCTGGTGCTCCCCGATATTACCAACCCCTTCTTTGCCGAACTGGCCGATGCCGCCGAAGAGGCCGCTTCTGCCAGCGGTTACAGCCTGGTGCTGTGTATCACCCGCAACAACCCGGAAAAAGAGTGCCAGTTTATCCGCTGGCTGGATACCTGCCAGGTCGACGGCCTGCTGTTCACCACCAACCGCCCCGATAACGGCCTGCTGCGCAAAGAAGTCCAGCGTCACGAACGCATTGTCCTGCTGGATGAAGATATTCCCGGCAGTAAGGTGCCGAAAGTGTTTGCCGATAACGTCCAGGGCGGGCGGATCGCCACCGAAAAACTGATCGCCGCCGGGCATCGCCATATCGCTTTCGTCGGCGGCCCGGACAAGCTGATGAGCGTACGCGAGCGCTATCAGGGCTTCTGCACCGCGATGGAGCAGGCCGGCCTGAGCTGGCCGCCCGAATGGGTCATGTACGGTGACTACCAGCGCGAGTTTGGCCAGCAAGCGCTGCGGACCCTGTTCAGCCAGCCGGTTCGCCCGACCGCCGTCTTCGCCGCCAGCGACTATCTGGTGCTCGGCCTGCTCGACGGTCTGCGCGCCAGCGGGCTCCAGGCGCCGGAGGCGCTATCGTTAGTCGGCTTCGATGACGCCAACTATGCCGATTTTACCCAGCCGCGGATTTCCACTATCCGCCAGCCCGCCCGGGAACTGGGCCGCACCGCGGTGAACATCATGATGCGTCTGCTGAACGACGATCGGGATATCCCGGCGGAAACCCGCCTGCCGGTAGAGTGGATTAGCCGCGACTCGATCAAGATCTGTTAAGCACATCCCAAAATGGCGCAAATGTGCTCACTTTTGGCGCAAAAAAACGATCAATTAACATTTTATTCACTATAATCAGTAAACCGGTTTACCGGAGCGTAATAAATAAACTCTATTTATTACATAAGGTTAAATCACAGGGCTGCTGTGTTGTTCCTGCCCTGGCACGGATGCTGCAATGTTCTTACTGGCGAACAAATATCTTACATAGCGTTTGTCCTGACTGTGCTGGCGAGTGCTCTATTCCGCAGGTAAACCGGTTTACTAGCATGTAAACCGTGTCGGATAGCATCTCTCCCGCAGGATGGCGAACATTTTCCCGGCAACAGCGATGGGAGTTATCAGATGCAGCAGCCACAAACTACCCCGCCAAGGGTGGAGATGATCAATATCACCAAGACCTACGGGTCGATACGTTCATTGCGCGGAGTCAACCTTGAGCTGGCTCCGGGCGAGGTGCTGGGCTTAGTGGGCGATAACGGCGCGGGGAAATCGACCCTGACCAAAGTGCTCTCTGGCGCGGTGATCCCCTCCAGCGGCACGATTCGTATCGACGGTGAACAGCAGCAGTTTACTAATCCGGCCGATTCACGCCGCTGCCATATCGAGATGGTGTATCAGGATCTGTCGCTCTGCGACACGGTCGACGTCGCGGGCAATCTGTTTATGGGCCGCGAGCCGATGAAATCACTCCTCGGTATCCCCTTCCTCGATGAGGCAAGAATGCACGCCGATGCCAGGGAGATGCTAAAAGGGCTCGGGATCTCCATTCCCGATACCCGGCTGCTGGTGCGAAATCTCTCCGGCGGCCAGCGCCAGGCCATTGCCATCGCCCGCGCGGCGGCCTTTGACCCGAAGGTGCTGATTATGGATGAACCCACCGCCGCGCTGGCCGTCGCGGAAGTCGAAGCGGTGCTGGAGCTTATTCGCCGCGTTTCCGCTCGCGGGGTGAGCGTGATTCTGATTACCCACCGCCTGCAGGACCTGTTCCTGGTCTGTGACCGGATCATGGTGATGTATGAAGGTACCAACGTCGCCGACAGACGGGTGGCCGACACCAGCCTGAGCGATATCGTTAACCTGATTGTGGGCGAAAAATTCACCGCCCGCTCTGCGGCTGCACATTGAGGTAACAGGATGAGTATCATGAACTTAAGCAGCTCCCGCATGATCCAGCATTCGCTGCCGCGCCGCCTGCTGCATAACCACTCCGGCGTGGTCAGCATCGCGCTCTTTTTCGTCTTCTGCTGCGTGGTGTTTTCGCTGATCACCAGCAACTTTCTCACCGGCACCAACTGGCTCAACATCATCCGTCAGAGCGCCCCGCTGCTGATTGTCGCGACGGCGATGACCCTGGTCATTACCACCGGCGGTATCGATCTGTCGGTGGGCTCCACCCTCGCGCTGGTCGGCGCGCTTTCCGCTATCGCCCTGAATAACTGGGGGCTGCCGTGGCCGGTGGTACTGCTCGGCGGCCTGCTGCTCGGCGGATTGGTGGGCGCCATCAACGGCTTCTTTATCGCCTATGAAGGCATTCCGGCGTTTATCGTCACGCTCGCCACCCTGGCCGTGGTTCGCGGCATCGCGCTGCTGGTCACCCAGGGCTACTCGATTCCGGTTCCGGCTGACAGCCTGTTTACCTTTATAGGACGCGCGTGGGTAGTCGGTATCCCCATGCCCGCGCTGATCGGCATTATGATTCTGGTAATCGGGCATATTGTTCTCAATCATATGCGCTTTGGCCGCTACGTGACCGCTATCGGCGCTAACGCCGAAGGCGCGCGACGCAGCGGCATTAATACCAAAGCGGTCACCATGAAGGTCTATATCATCAGCGGGATGGCCGCCGCGCTGGCGGGGATGATCATTACCGCGCGCCTCGGCAGCGGCTCCTCCAACCAGGGCGAAGGCTTTGAACTGCAGGTTATTGCTGCCGTTGTGCTTGGCAGTACCAGCCTGTTTGGCGGCTTCGGTACCATTATCGGTACGCTGCTGGGCGCGCTGTCGATTGCGGTCATTCAGAACGGGCTGATTCTGTCGCATATTTCGCCGTTTTACACCCAGATAGCCACCGGCACCATTATCCTGCTGGCGATCTGGCTGAACACCCGCATTCTCAACCCCACGCGCTCCGCGGCAAAAGGATAGCTGATGAAAGGATCAATTTTTCGCCACCCCACTCCGCTGCCGCTTGGCGTCAGCAGCGGTTACGTGATGACGGTGCTTGGCCCGCTGCCGATTAGCGAAATGGGGGTTACCCTGATGCATGAACATATTCTGCTGGATGCCTCCGGCAAATGGGTACCGCCCTGCTGCTGTAGCGATCGCCATCTTGCCGAAATGCCGGTGAAAATGGAAAACCTCGGCGAACTGTCGCTGAATCCGCTGATGAGCCGCGATAACTGCCAGCTGTTTGACGTCGACGTCGCGATTGAAGAGCTGACGAAATATCGCGCCCTTGGCGGAGAAACGGTGGTCGACCCGACCAATATCGGTATTGGCCGCGATCCCAAAGCGCTGGCGCGTATCGCCCGTCTGACCGGTCTGAACATTATTATGGGCACCGGCCTCTATCTGGAACCTTCGCACCCCGAGTGGGTAAGAACCAGCAGCGTCGAACAGCTGACCGAACGGCTGATTTACGATCTGGGCGGCGCGGAGGAGAAACCGGAGGTGCTCGCCGGGCTCATCGGCGAAATCGGGATCTCGAGCCGCTTTACGCCGGATGAGGAGAAATCGCTGCGCGCTGCGGGCCGGGCCAGCGCCGCGACCGGCGTGCCGATCGAGGTCCATCTGCCCGGCTGGGAGCGGCTGGGCCATCGGGTGCTGGATATTCTCGAACAGGAAGGCGCCGATTTACGCCATACCGTCCTGTGCCATATGAATCCCAGCTTTGCCGATAAGCGCTACCAGCGGGAGCTGGCGCAGCGCGGGGCGTTTCTCGAATACGACATGATCGGCATGAGCTATTACTACGCCGACGAGTCGGCGCAGTCGCCCTCCGACGAGGAGAACGCCCGCGCGATTCGCGAACTGATTGACGACGGCTATATCCAGCAAATACTGCTGTCGCAGGACGTCTTCCTGAAAACCATGCTCACCCGCTACGGCGGCCACGGTTACGGCTACATACTCAAGCATTTTGTTCCCCGCCTGCGGCGCCACGGCGTCAGCGGCGAACAGCTTGAAACCTTGATGATTGGAAATCCCCAACGGGTCTTTGGCGGATAAAAGGAAAGTCATAATGCAGAAAAAAATCTTACTGGTCGGTGAATCCTGGACCAGCACCTCAACGCACGTTAAAGGCTTCGACCAGTTTGCCACCGCCACCTGGCACACCGGCGCAACGGATTTTCTGGCCGCGCTCGCGGACAGTGCCTACGCCATTACCTATATGCCCGCCCACGCGGCGGCGACAGACTTTCCGCTGACGCTGGAAGCGCTGCAGCAGTGGGATGCGATTATTCTTTCGGATATTGGCGCCAATACGCTGCTGCTGCATCCGGACACCTGGCTGAAAAGCCGCCGAACCGCCAACCGTCTGACGCTGCTGCATGACTACGTGGCTGGCGGCGGCTCGCTGATGATGATTGGTGGCTATTACAGCTTCCAGGGGATTAACGGCGGCGCGCGCTATCGCCATACCGCGGTGGAGAAAGTTCTGCCGGTCCGCTGTCTGGCGTGGGACGATCGCATTGAAACCCCGGAGGGTTGCTATGCCGAAGTGACGGAATCCCACGCCCTGTTCAATGATATTCCGGGCGAATGGCCGTGGCTGCTGGGCTATAACGAAGTAGAAATGCATCCGGAAGGCAAACTGCTGGCGACGGTCGCCGGTACCGGTCATCCGCTGCTGGCCATTCGCGAGTATCAACAGGGTCGCTCGCTGGTGTGGACCAGCGATATGTCGGCACACTGGCTGCCGGAAGAATTTGCTCAATGGCCCGGCTATCGCCAGCTGTGGATTAACTGCCTTGACTGGCTGACGGAACGTCGCTGATGGCCGCCACCCTTGAGCTCGCCCGGCAGCTGCTGGGCTTTAACACCATCAACCCGCCGGGCAGCGAAGCAGACTGCATGCGGTTCTTCGCCGACTGGCTTAACGATCGCGGTTTTGCGGTTTCGCTGTCGTCGTTCGGCGAGGGACGCTGCAATCTTATCGCCAGGCTGCCCGGGGCGAAGACCGGTAAACCGCTGGCCTTTACCGGTCATCTGGATACCGTGCCGCTGGGAAATGCCCGGTGGCAGTACGATCCTTTCGGCTCGCAGATAGAAGACGGGCGTCTTTATGGCCGCGGGTCCAGCGATATGAAAGCGGCGATAGCGGCGTTTGCCGTCGCCTGCGTTCATCAGCGGGAAAAGATCCTCGCCGGACGCGGCGCGGTATTGCTGATTACCGGCGGAGAAGAGACCGGCTGCGACGGCGCAAGGGCGTTGATCGCCTCCGCGACGTTGCCGGACGTGGGCGCGCTGATCGTCGGTGAGCCCACCGCCAACTATCCGGCGATCGGCCATAAAGGCGCGCTCTGGCTACGCTGCGAAACGCGGGGAAAAACCGCCCACGGCGCGATGCCGGAGCTGGGGATAAATGCTATCTATCTTGCGGCGGATGCGCTGGGTAAGATTCAGCATTTTTCCCCTGGCGCGGCGCACCCGCTGATGAAGCAGCCCACCCTCAACGTCGGACGCATCGAAGGCGGACTCAATATTAATTCCGTGCCGGACCGCACGCTTTTTGATGTCGATATCCGCAGCGCGCCCAATTTACAGCACGCCACTATCCGGCAGCGCTTGACCACGCTGCTTGGCGAAAGCGTCACGGTATCCACGCTGGTCGACCTGCCCGCCGTACTGAGCCGGGAGGATCATGCGTGGATTAAGCAGGTTTATCAGCGCTGCCAGCCGCTGCACGCTAAGCCGATTGAACCGCGCGTGGTGCCCTACTTTACCGACGCCTCGCTGCTGCTGCCTGCGTTGGGCGATCCACCCTGTATTATTCTCGGTCCCGGCGAGCCGTCTATGGCCCATCAGACCGACGAGTACTGCCTGCTCAGCCGGCTGGAGGAGGCTGAGCAGCTATACGGAGACATTATCCGCGACTGGATGGCGTAGCCGCCCGCGGCGAAGGCAAAGAATGAGTGACAGTGTCACTTTAAAGCGCATACCAGGCGATCGGCGTTTGAATAATATCGCGGAATAACAGAGGATAACCGTCTCGCGTCAGAAACGCATCATCACCAGCAAGGAGGCATTACCATGTCCGAGAAAATCCGCCCGGTGCTCATTTGCACTCTCTCTTTACTTCTTTCCGCCTGCTCGGGTAGTGCTTCTGTGCCGGATAGCGCCGAAGACGCGAAGGTATCGGCAGAAGTGGATAAGATGTTTCGCGATTATCAAACGGGTTCAGATCAATCACCGCAGGCCAACGTCTCACGCTATCTGACGCAGGTCCAGAGGGCTATCTTCGCGAAAATAGACCAGCCGGCGTCCTGGCAGGGGCAAAAATGCTCGGTGCGCTTAACGCTACAGCGTGACGGGACGGTGCATAATCCAGCGGTCGAAAGCGGCGATCCGGCGTTATGCGCGGCGGTAATGTCCGCGCTGAAAGAAGCCAAAATTCCGCCCGCGCCGGATGAAAAAACCTATCAGACATTCAGTCATGTGGTTCTGGACTTCAGGCCCTGAGAGCTTTTTTTGCATTTTATCGCAGGGGCTATTCGGCCCCTGCACGATTTTCAGAACTCCACGCGGCCGCCGAAATTATAGCGTCGCCCTTCCAGCATCGCCTTCTGCCGGTAAGCGGTAGTGTAAACCGGGTTCACATCAAACAGATTGTAGATACCGCTCATCAGCGTGACGTGCTTACTCAGGCGATAACGCACGCCTAGATCTACCAGCGCATAGGCATCCGTTGAGCTGGACTTGCCGATATCCGGCGATCTGCTGCGCCAGCTCGCCTTGGTCCACAGTTCAAGATCGGAAGCGGTGTTCCACGTCAGCGAAACGTTGGCCATACTGCTGGGGAAATCGCTAAGCGCATAACCCTTATACTCACCGCTTTTTTGTTCACTGTGGGTATAGGTATAGTTGGCGTTCGCTTTCAGCGCTGCGGTCACCTGCCAGTCGCCGTTCAGCTCCAGTCCGTAGATCTCCGCATCCCCGACGTTAATGTATTGCGACACGCTATCCGCGGTATAGCCGTTGTATTGGCATTGCCGGGTAGCCGAGGCGGTACAGATGGTATGGTCGCTGATTTTGTCTTTAAATTTGGTATGAAAAAGCGTGGCGTCGAGCGCCAGCGCATCCTGCTGCCAGTACACGCCCAGCTCGGTGTTGATGCTCTGCTCCGGTTTGAGATCGTCGTTGCCGATACCAATCTCAGAATAGGGATAAGCGCCGTAGACGCTGGTAAAGCCGGCGTTGTTCTGGCGCAGGTCCGGTTTTTTATAGCCGGCGGATACGCCACCTTTCAGCGCCCAGCTTTCGTCAATGGTCCAGTTGCCGTAGAGCTTAGGCGTAACGTGATAGCCAAAATAGCTGTCATGATCCAGGCGCGCAGAGGTGGTCAACGTGAAGTCCGGTACAATCATCCACGCGTCTTCAGCAAAAACCGCCCAGCCGTGACGGGTGATTTTACTCACCGGGGTGACCCCGGGCGCCTGCTTGTCCGCAATACCAAAGGTGTCATTCAGCTCATTGCGCGTGAAGTTTACGCCTAGCGTCAGCTTGTGATCGGCCAGCGTAAAGGTGTTCGCGCTATTGGCCTCAAAATTATTCTGCTTGATAAACTGCGAGTCCATGCCGGGCACGCGGTACTCCGTACGGGCCTTTTCGTAGCTGATAAAGTTCTTCACCTCCACCAGGTCATCACCGTACCAGGCATGCTGTGACAGCGAGACCGCATCGCGGTCAAAGCCCCAGTACCACGCTTTATCGTTATGGGTTTTCTCCTGATTGCCTTTGGAGGCGTTCAGATCCCAGAGCTGGGTATCGGTTGGCGAAAGAGAAATTGTGGCGTCCAGATTCCCCGCCTGATGCTTAACAAAACGTTCTTGGGTCGGGCTGTCATCATCGCGACGGTCAAGATAGTCAGCCCCCACGCTGACGCCGAGTTTGCCCGGTACGACGGGCCCCATAAAGAAGGCGTTTGTCTGGTTAGTATTGCCGTATTCGCTTTTCTCCTGCAGGAAGTAATTATCCTCCAGCACCCCCGTCCATTTTTCGAGGTTATACGCCTTTTTGGTGATGACGTTGACCACACCGCCGATAGAGTCAGAGCCGTACAGCGATGACATAGGCCCGCGAATCACCTCCACCCGCTCAATGGCGGCCAGCGGCGGCATAAAAGCGGCTTCAGACCCAATGTGATGCCCATAAGGTCGCGATTCGCGGGTAGACTGCTTGATACCGTTCACCATAAACGAGGTATAGGTCGAATCCATACCGCGCATCTGTACATCGCCGGTCGCCAGGCTGCCGTGGCCGTTGCCCACCAGCACGCCCGGCATCTCGCGCAACGCTTCCGTGACGTTCTGATTGGAACGGGTATTCAGCGCCTTCTCATCGAGCACCGAGATCGTCGCCGGCGCCTCGCGCCTCTCCTGGCTGAATCCCGTGGCGGTAACTACCATCTGTTCTTCATTTATCCCTGCGCCATCAGCGGCGTAGGCTGCCGCGGGCAGATTGACGAAGGCGAGCGCCATCGCCACGTCTATGCGTGTCTTCATCGCCACAAAAAGTCCTTAGAATTGAGTGAGATCGATCTTGAGAACGTAGTCAGGCCGATCGCTTTTTTCGTCCTGTTTGACGCTGGCGTAAAGCGTTCCGCCATCCGCAGAAAGGACCAGGCTGTTGGGCATCGCCGCCGTTTTGAGGGTGTGCTTGAGACGATGGGTTCGCGCATCGATGACGCTAATCGAGCGATCGTTGCGATGGGTCACGTAGATTTCTTCGCGCTTGGCGTTATAGAGCACAGCGACCGAGTTTGGCGAAGCGATACGATCGACCAGCTTGCCGGAGTCCAGCCGCACCACCAGCACATCGCGGGTGTTGGTATCGGCGATATATCCAACTCCGGCGGCGCTGTTCAGGGCGATATTGAGGAAATAGTGCTCAGCGTCAGCCGGATCGACCTTCACGCGGGAAATTAACGTCGACGTTTTGCCGTCCAGGGTAGCCAACTCCCCGTTGCCGGTGACCGCATAGACTTTTTCGCCCGATGCATCAACGGCAAACCCTACGGGGTCGATGTTCTTCAGCGTGTCAATCAGCTGCTGCTTGCGGGTATCGACCACCCAGAGCAGGCCCTGGCCTTTGCGCCCGATCCCTGACACATACAAACGCTGGTTTAGCTTATCCAGCACCACTTCGCGGACGTGGGCCTGTTTCGCAGGATCTGAATCATCGCTGAGCTGAATAGTGTTAATCACCTTATTGGTCAGCGCATCCAGAAGCGTTAGCGAGCCATCCAGCGCGTTACCCAAATACAGGATGTGATTTTCTTCATCCAGGGAGAGCGCGAAGGCGCGGCGTTCGGTAACGATTTTCTCATCAATCCGCAGAGAATCCGCCGCCAGTCGAAAGACCAGTCCCGCGGTTTTATCTTTATCAAACGAGGGCGCGGAGGCGGCGTAGAGCGTCTTCTGGCCGTTATCATAGGCCAGCTCGTAAACGCCGTGGCCGAGAGCCTGAGCGTGGAATTCCCGCTCGGTGAAATCCTTAGCCGAGGCGGAGGGAGCATGCAGGGAAAACGAAATGACCAGCGCGAGGCGCGCGGCCTGCTTCAGGGATGCGGTAGACATGTAATTTTTCTTTACAGTAGCTTACGGAATGCAAACACTAATGAAAATAAATATCATTTGCAATTGCATTCATCTCCATCTTCCCTACCAATTTTTGTGTTCTGATATTAACCGCCGTTTTTTGTTCCCGCCGGGAGCTCTCCACGCTTCATTCATCGGAATCATTAAAATCACGCGATAATCGGCTGTAAGATGCTGACTAACTCCGCCAGACTCCCCGCCTGCATCTTTTCCATCACCCTCGCCCGATGGACCTCCACCGTGCGTACGGCAATGTTCATTATCTCCGCAATCTCCCGATTCATCAGCCCTTTCACCACCAGCAGCGCAAGCTCCCGCTCTTTGGGCGTTAGCTGCTGATAGCAGTCCACGTTCTTTTGCCGCGCAAACCGCTCGCCTGAGGCCGCCAGGCCGTGTTCCAGCGCCGTTTGTAGCGGCTTCACCGACACCGGCTTTTGCAGAAAATCCACCGCGCCGCGTTTCATCTGTTCTACCGCCATAGGTACGTCGCCATGTCCGGTCAGAAAAACCACCGCCAGGGTGCTGCCGCGCTGACGCAGCGCCTCATGTACTGCCTGACCGTCCAGCGCCGGCATCCGCATATCCAGCAGGACAACGCCGGTCCGGAAGAGATCGGCCTGCGCGAGGAAGACGCCCCCCTCTGCCCAGCACATCACCTCGTAGCCCAGGCTTTCCAGTAAAAAAGCACATGCCTGGGTCACCGCCAGGTCGTCATCCAGTAGATGAATTATCGCCATTGCCGCTCCGCGCTCCTTGTTGCATGAATGTCAGTTCCACGGCGACACCGGGTCGTCCATCGGGCGCCGTTTGATTTGCCAGGCTTATTTCCCCCCGGACATAGCGGACCAGCCGCTGACAGATAACCAGCCCAAGCCCCATCCCCTCTTGTCGACTGGTCACAAACGGCTGGAATGCCTGAGCAAGCTGCGCCCCGGCGATACCACCGCCGTTATCCTGCAGGACGATCTTCACGCCTCCGGCATCGCGAACGGCATCAATCCACAGCATCTTCGCCCCGGCCTGCGCCGCATTGAGGATCAGATTCGCCAGCACCTGTTCAAGCAGAACCGGCGGTAAGACGAGCGTTAACGGGCGATCGACATCGCTGTTGAGCAACAGCCCGGGAAACTGCTGCGGCATTCGCAGCCACTGCCAGACATGGTCAATAGCCTGACGAACGCTGATACGTTCCCAGTTCTCCGCTCGTCCTGGCTCCCCGTGCGCCTGGCTGACCCAATGGCGCAGATTGCGCAGCGTTTCCGCCCCGCGCTGAGCCTGTTGATCGATGTGGCCCAGCGCGGGCAGTAAGGGATGCTGCGGATCCTGTTTCTGCAAACGGATCGTACAACCCTGCGCATAGTGGCGGATGGCCGACAGCGGCTGATTTAACTCGTGGGCAAAGCCTGAGGTCATCTCACCCAATACGCTCATCTGTCTTGCCGTTTGCAGCGCCAGCTCCTGCTCGCGCAGCCGGATAGCGTTGCGTTCAAGCTGCCTGCCGCGCCGCCGCACCAGCAGCATCACCCAGATATAATTCAGCGTCAGCAACAGCAGCGTCAGCCCGATGCCGCCCATGATTAACCGGTGCTGGATAAGCCAGTTTTTCACCTCCAGCCATAGCCGTCGCTGCTGAGGGTGCTGTTGAACTTCGCTCAGCAACGCTTCCACCTGACGGGTCGAAGCGGGCGCGCCCCAGTGAAAGACGGCGTTATCCGGGGCATTGAGCAAGGCGCGGGTCACGCGATCCGCCAGCGCGTCGCTCACCGCCGGCAGCGCGGCAAACGACCAGTCGGGATACAGCGGGGTACTGGTTAAACAAGGTATCGCCGCCAGCCCCTCGATGACCGCGGTAAAATCGGCTTTATTTACCAGTCCCTCATCAGCCATTTTTTCCAGCAGGCACACCGGAACAATCGCCGCCTGCACTGCCCGTTCACGCAGCAGATAGATCAGCGCATCCGCGGGGAATCCGCTAAAACGCAGATGCAGATCGCGTTCCGGCCGCAGCCCGGCATCGCTCAGCGCCTTGTATCCCAATAAATAGCCGCCGAAGGCCTGAGGATCGATGGCCCCTACCGTTTTGCCGATCAGGTCGGCCGGCGACGAAATACCGCTGTCGCGACGAGTCAAAATGACGCTGCCGATAACGTTGCTTGTCCCGAGTGAAGAGCGCAAAGAGGCCAGCCAGCGCAGCGAAGAATGACTATTCAGCTGGACAAACTGCGCCGGATTGGTCACCACAAACTGCACCGAGCCGTTATTGACCGCCTCCTGCATCTGCTGCAGATCGAGCGGCTGAATATGGAACTGCTGATCCGTAAGCTGCTGATTGAGCATCACCTCCAGCGGCTGCCAGTGGCTGCGGGTTAAGACCTCGCCGCGCATGGCCAGAACGCCGATATTCCACGACGCCGCCCACCCGCTGCTGTTCAGCAGGAGCGCCGTCACCAGCAGCGCCAGACGCTGCACCTTTTTCGCTCTCACCCGATTATCCCTGTTCATTATGTTGTTTTAGATCAACAACCCGCCGGGTATGTGGTTAACCACAATAGAGCTGACCCCGCCGCGATTTTTACACTGTAAATCATCAACATTGTTTATTCATCACATGCAAAACAATGACGTGACAAATGTTTCGTTATTGCTGCGCGAGGGAAAAATATGGACAGCAGTAAACGACAGTTTCTGGCGCAGCTGGGCGTTCTCACCGCCGGCGCGTCTCTGGTGCCGCTGGCGGAGGCGAAATTTCCCTTTTCGCCGGCCCGCCGCGAAGGCGCCTCCGGTCATCGCTATGCCATGCTGGTTGACCTGCGACGCTGCATCGGCTGCCAGGCCTGCACCGTCAGTTGCGCAATCGAAAATCAGACGCCGCAGGGGGCGTTTCGTACTCACGTCAATCAGTATCAGGTGCAGTTGGGCGATCGGGTCACCAACGTCCTGCTACCGCGGCTGTGCAACCATTGTGATAACCCGCCCTGCGTGCCGGTCTGCCCGGTGCAGGCCACCTTTCAGCGCCAGGATGGCATTGTGGTGGTGGATAACACCCGCTGCGTCGGCTGCGCCTACTGCGTCCAGGCCTGCCCCTATGACGCGCGTTTTATCAACCATGAGACACAAACCGCCGATAAGTGCACCTTCTGCGTTCATCGCCTGGAAGCCGGGCTGCTCCCCGCCTGCGTCGAGTCCTGCGTCGGCGGCGCGCGGATCGTCGGCGATATCCAGGACCGTCAAAGCCGTATCTCGCAGACGCTCGCCCTGCACCATGACGCCATCAAGGTGCTGAAGCCGGAAAACGGTACCGTCCCCCACGTTTTCTATCTCGGACTGGACGAGGCGTTTGTTACTCCGCTGATGGGACATGCCCAACCCGCGCTCTGGCAGGAGGTATGAATGAGCCAAACCATGATCATTGAGGAAGTGCTGGCCCGTCCGCAGGAGGTGAGCTGGCTACCGTGGGCGGTGCAGTATTTCTTTTTCATCGGCATTGCCGCCTGCGCGGCGCTGTTTGGCTGCCTGCTTCACTGGCGCAAAAGACACGATGCGAAGCTGGAACGGCTGACGCTGCTGATTGCTCTGACCTGCGCGATTACCGCGCCGCTGGCGCTGACGGCGGACCTGCATCAAACCGCCCGCTTCTGGCACTTTTACGCCTATCCCACGCCCTGGTCGTGGATGCCTTGGGGGGCGCTGTTTCTGCCGCTATTCACCCTCTTTCTGGGCCTGTGGTTTGCGGTACGGCAGTTAGGTCTGCTGCGCAATAGAAGTGACAGCGTCACAAAATGGCTGGCGCTGGCCAGCGCGCTTACCGCGACGGGGCTGCTGCTTTACACCGGACGCGAAGTCTCCGTGGTTCAGGCCCGCCCGGTCTGGTTCAGCTACGCCTTTGTGCTGGCGATGTTCTTTAGCGCGCTGCAAACCTTTTTCGCCCTGCTGATTGTCGCGGTACGCAATGATTTTCAATGCCAAAGGCAGTTGGCGATATGGCAGCTCTCAGCGCTTATGCTGCTGGCCGTCATCGTGGCGATCTGGGTCAGCGGTGATACCCTTTCCGGCTCGGCTATTCGTCAGTGGCTGGTCATTTCGCCTTCAGCTCGTCATTACGCGATCGGCTGGCTGGCATGCTGGCTTATTTCATTGATCTTTTGCGCGCTTGCCCTGCGTTATCCACTGACGCTGCCCGTTCGTGCCCTGCTGGCCGTCAGCGCCATGGCGCTGAGCTGGCTGATGCGCTGGACGCTGCTGATTCAGGGGCAAACCATCCCCAAATTTAATGCCCAGTTTAATCCCTATACCCTGCCGGTCGGTACCGACGGCTGGCTCGCTATCCTTGGCACCTTCGGCCTGTGGATTGCGCTGCTCATTATTGTCCGTGAAACCGTAAACGGACTCGCAAGGAGAAGGCAACATGGCTAATTTAATCCGTCGTCAGTGGCTCAAAGTCGGCCTCGCCGCAGGCGGTCTGGCGTCTTTCGCCCTGAGCTATCGCGAGGTGGCAAAGCGCGCCCTTGACGGCCTGCTCAGCGGTACATCCGGTAAAGTGACCCGCGATCGTATTTTCGCTAATGCGCTGATCCCGGAAGCCAATGCAAATACCGGCTGGCAACAAAATCCTCGGCAGGTTATCTCGATGACCCAATGTTTTGGCTGCTGGACGCAGTGCGGCGTTCGGGTGCGGGTGGATAGCGAGAAAGGCCAGGTACTGCGCATTGCCGGCAACCCTTATCACCCGCTTTCTCATGAGCACCACCTCAACTCTTCCATTCCTTTTTCAACCGCCATGGCGCAGCTGGCGGGTGAAAGCGGACTTGATGCCCGCTCTACCGCCTGCGCGCGCGGCGCCACGCAGCTCGAGGGACTCTATAGCCCGCTGCGGCTCCTTGAGCCGATGAAGCGCGCGGGTAAACGCGGCGAAGGGAAATGGCAGCGCATCAGCTTTGAACAACTGGTGAAAGAGGTGGTTGAAGGCGGCGATCTGTTTGGCGAGGGGCACGTTGATGGTCTGCGCGCGATTCACGATCCGATCGCCCCCGTTGACCCCCGGCATCCGGGATTCGGCCCAAAAACCAACCAGCTACTGGTCACCAACACCAGCGACGACGGGCGCGATACCTTTTTACGCCGTTTTGCGCTGAACAGCTTCGGCAGTAAAAACTTCGGCGCACATGGTTCCTACTGCGGGCTGGCCTATCGCGCGGGCTCCGGCGCCTTAATGGGCGATCTGGATAAAAACCCGCACGTGAAGCCCGACTGGGATAACGTTGAGTTCGCCCTGTTTATGGGAACGTCGCCCGCCCAGTCAGGCAACCCCTTTAAACGCCAGGCCAGGCAGCTCGCCAGCGCCCGCCTGCGCAATGACTTTCAGTATGTGGTGGTCGCGCCGGCGCTGCCGCTCACCACGGTGATGGCAGACGATCGCGGGCACTGGCTGCCGGTGATCCCCGGGAGCGATTCGGCGCTGGCAATGGCGATGATTCGCTGGATTATCGAAAACCGGCGCTACAACGCCGATTACCTGGCGCTACCGGGCGCGCAAGCGATGCGGCAGGCCGCCGAAAAGAGCTGGACCAATGCGACCCACCTGGTCATCACCGATGACCAGCCGGAGCTGGCCGGACAGCATTTAACCCTTGCTCATCTGAATGCGGAGGGAGCCAGCGAACCGGTGGTGGTTAACGAAAGCGGTGACGTTGTCGCCGCCAGCGGCTGCCCGCGCGGCGCGCTCTTTGTAACGCGCCAGCTAACCCTGCCGGACGGGCTCAGCGTGACGGTCAAAAGCGGCTTCCAGCTGCTGAAAGAGTCCGCTGAAAAGCTCACCCTGGCACAGTACAGCCAGCAGTGCGGCGTCGCGGAAGATAAGATCGCGGCGCTGGCGGATGCCTTTACCCGTCATGGTCGTAAAGCCGCGGTCATTACCCACGGCGGCATGATGGCCGGCAACGGATTTTACAGCGCCTGGGCGGTCATGATGCTTAATGCGCTAATCGGTAATCTCAGCCTGGAAGGCGGCGTGTTTGTCGGCGGCGGCAAATTCAACGGCGCGACAGACGGCCCGCGTTACAACCTGGAGAGCTTTGCCGGTAAAGTGAAGCCGAAAGGGCTCAGCATCGCGCGCAGCAAAACCGCGTATGAATCCTCCGAAGAGTATCGCAGCAAGGCGGCGGCGGGCGTCTCCCCCTATCCGGCCAGAGCCCCGTGGTATCCGTTCGTCGCCGGACAGCTGACCGAGCTGCTGACCTCGGCGCTCGAAGGCTACCCCTATCCGCTGAAAGCGTGGATTTCCAATATGACCAACCCGCTGTATGGCGTGCCCGGGCTACGCGCGGTTGCGGAAGAGAAACTAAAGGATCCGCAGCGGCTGCCGCTGTTTATCGCCATTGACGCCTTTATGAATGAAACCACCGCTCTGGCCGACTATATCGTTCCGGATACGCATAATTTCGAAAGCTGGGGATTCAGCGCGCCGTGGGCCGGCGTCGCCAGTAAGGCCACCACCGCCCGCTGGCCGGTCGTCCCTGCCGCCACCGCAAAAACCGCTGACGGTGAGCCAGCGTCAATGGAAGCATTTTGCATTGCGGTGGCGAAGCGTCTTAATCTGCCAGGATTTGGCGAAAACGCCATTACCGATGCTCAGGGTAACCGCTATCCACTCCACCGGGCTGAGGACTATTACCTGCGCATGGCCGCGAACATTGCGTTTCTGGGTAACGCGCCGGTTGCCGAAGCCATTAGCGAGGATCTGACGCTGACCGGGGTGCAGCGTATTCTGCCGGTTATCAACCAGACCCTGAAAGCGGACGAAGTGAGCCGGGTAGCCTTTGTCTACTCCCGCGGCGGGCGCTTCGCGCCGGACACAATCGGTCGAGCGGAGAATCGCGTCGGTCAATTGTGGGAAAAACCGCTGCAAATATGGAACGCGGAGGTTGCCGCCCACCGCCACGCCATCACCGGCGAGCGCTACAGCGGCTGCCCGGCATGGTATCCGGCCAGATTGTCCGACGGACGCGCTGTCGAAGCGCTTTTCCCGCGACAGCAGTGGCCGCTGAAGCTGATCTCGTTTAAATCCAATACCATGGCCAGCGCCTCGACGGTGATCCCGCGCCTGCATCACCTTAAGCCGACCAATCTGGTGGCGCTGAATCCGCTGGACGGCCAGCGCTACGGCCTGGCGCACGGCGACCGCGTACGAATTTCCACGCCCGGCGGCCAGGCTGAAGCCGTCATTAGCCTGTTAAGTGGCGTGATGCCCGGCGTCATCGCGATTGAACACGGCTACGGGCATCGCGAAATGGGCGCGGCGCGGCACATCCTCGACGGTGAGCCCATGCCGTTCGCGGCGCAGATTAAAGCCGGCATTAACCTTAACGATTTGGGATTTGCCGACCCAACCCGCGAGGTGAGCAATACCTGGCTGGACTGGGTCTCCGGCGCGGCGGTGCGTCAGGGGCTGCCGGCAAGGATTGAGCGGGTGTAGACCGCTTCGGTACGTACAGGGTTGTGCTCCTTAGCGTACCGGTATCGAGGCGGCCATGATTAGTTATAAACCACCATCATCACGCCGGTTCCGTTGAAGGCGCCGGTCGAGGTTGGCGTCCCAGCCAGCGTTCCTCTTAACCGTAGCGAGGACTGAGAGCCGGAGTAGGTGGTATTACCCGGCGCTGAGTTAGCTGCCCCAAGTCCCAGATTGGCACGCATGCCGTTGCTGAGCGGGATATAGGTATTGCCTGTTTGTAGCTTTAACACATAGCTCACCGAGGAAGACGTGCAGGAAACGCCCACCGTACTATCAGCCGTTTTGCCCGCCGCCTGGTCAAGCATTAGCGTACCGAAACTTAGCGTTACCTGAGGCACAGACATGGCGCACCACTCGTTTAGCGGTGGCGCCGTCATGCAGTTTATACCGCTACCGGCTCCCGGCGGATAAACAAGGTCGGAAAAATTAAAGTTACCATTAGCTTCACGAAGCGTGTATCCAAAGCAGACGGTGGAAGAGCCTCCCACGACACTGTAATTTCGGATGGAAATTTGATTTCTGACGCTATCGACGCTCGCGTTAAGCACTTCTCGCCAGGTTCCCTTATACGGGACGCCGGGCGGAGGATAACTCGTGGCAACATCCGATGTCCCCCAAAAGTCGCCATTCGCAGTCAGCGCGTTTGCAACCAAAAGCCCGCCATTACTGCCTAAGTTCGCTGGTGTATCCAGGCTGACGCTACCTGAACTCACGGTAATATCACCTGTGGTGATAATCCACTCAGTACCCGTACCGAAAGGGACCAACCTTACTGCGGTGACCGTTTTCCACCGATAGTTTTCACCGTACACGGGTACAGAAACCGGCACGATCATGGCTGCCGCTAAGGCTGCCTGAAATAGCTTTTTCTTCACCTGCACTCTCCTGTGCATAAAATAGCGTTACTGGTATTCGGCCCGCAGGGTTGCGGTGGCGCTAAATAATCCTTCCACCAACTCCACCCCGTTGCGCTGAACAAGGAGAGCTTCAATACTCGGCAGCGTCACGCTATTGATGTTGATGGCCTCGCCCAGCTTAAACGGCTGGCCGTTCTGGTAGATTTTCACGCCAAGATTGGCCTGCTCAGGGGTCACCACGGTGGCATTGTCGGCATCAAACCCGGCCGCGTTACCGCGTACGCTAAGCCGCAGCTGCCATGCAAGGGTGCTGTCTTCACATTTCAGGGTTAGTGGAACGGTTTCACGGTATTTTCCCTCCACGATTTTTTTTATTCGGACATCACCGAAATCCACATACACAGGGCCGCCTTCGCTTATTGAGCAAGCCGGTGGCGTCACCAGAGTGCCGATAAACTCGAGGTTTTCCGGGTCTGCCGCCTGAAGAGATGACGTCATCATCAGGCCGACCAACAGCAAGGGGGCATATCCGCTCAATTTCATCATGTTGTTTCCCTGCGCCATTTACTGATACTCCACGACCAGCGAAGCCATGACCCTGAACGGCCCACCGCTCAGAGTCACTCCGCTTTGTTTGATGGGGGCGGCGTAAAGCTTGGGGATATTGGGGTCGGTGAAATTTAGCCAGGTGCCAACGTTAAGGCGGGTATCACCATTGTACAGGGCGATGCCCAGCCCGCTTTGACCTCCCGCCAGCGCCGTGCTGTCAAAGCTTGCCGCTGTCCCCGTTATGCGCACTTTCTGTTTTGACGATACCGCCATGGAGCAATCTAAATCGAAATCAATCAGCTTCCGGTATTGCGTCCCGTCGATACGGGTGGTCATCACCTCGTTGCCAAAGTTGACGGTGATAACGTTATTGTTATGTACCACGCACGGAGGCGCTTCTATTAAGGTGCCGCTAAAGTTAACCGTTGCGTCGGCCAGCGCGCTGGTGCCAAAGCACAACGTAAGGGGAAGCACCAGGCCACGCAGATTTATGGGGGTCACTATGTCTCTCTCCTCTCGCGTCACTGGTAGTCAATGACCATGGTGCCTGTGCCGAAAAACGGACCTGCGGTAAGCGTGGCGTTATTCTGAGCCACGGGTACGGCCCACAGCCTGGGTTTATTGGCTGTGCCATTGAAGTTGACATAATTGCCGGGAGTCATGAGCGTGGTGCCGGCACTTCCGCTGTACAGCCGTATGCCCAGGCCCCCTTTACTGGTCAACAAAAGACCGCTGCCAAAACTCGCCAGAGCCCCTCGAATCGTCAGTTTGAGGGCATTACTGTTCAGGCCAGTACAGGTGAGACCATATTGAATCTCTTTCTTATAATTCACTCCGTCTACCAGACGAGTAATCAGATCATCACCAAACTTCACGTCTACGGTGTTGTTACCGTCAATAACGCACTGCGGCCCATCGATCAGGGTGCCGTTGACGGTGATAGTGGTGGTATCTCCTTCAGCGGCCTTCGCCTGTCCGCCGGAAAAAAGCAGTAAGGCTCCAGCCATCATCAGATACGCTCGGGATGTTATTGAGTGTTGGCGCGTCATATCAGCCTTCCTTTGGTAGTGCCACTTTTCCCGCACGGCATAGCGTCCCGGTGCAGGTAAACGGTAATAATCGCGCGCTGCCATAATCATTAATAAACATCAGCGTCGGATTATTTCCCAACCGCAAGGTGGGTAGCGTCAGCGCCGCTTTATCTTTTGGAGAAACCATCACGGGCTCGAAATCGTCCAGTGCTTTTCCGTTCAGGCTGTCACGCGCTTCAACAAATGAAAAATGGTACGGTGTCGGATTATTAACCTCATAGCGGTCCCCCTTACGAGCGAGGGTCAGCGTTTCTACGCCGGGCACCGCATCAAGCAGGGGATCCACCTTAATCCCCTTTGGTCGCCAGAACACTTTCATTCGCGTCTGCATAGCCAGCATCAGAACGTTAGGCTTGTCGGATTTTGGCGGGATCTCGCGTAAGTTAAGCCAGAATACGCTTTCTCTGTCGTTGGGCAGTGAAGAGGCATCCGCAACCTGCTGTACCCTGATCATCGTTCTACCGTCGGGCTCAATACGCTGTACGGGCGGTAAAATCATCAGAGGGCCGTTTATTTTTTCTTCTTTCTCGTTTTCCATCCACCCCTGGGCGAGATAGGGATCCTGCGTATTATTATTTTTCACGCTCAATCCGACAGATTTCTCCCCTTCATTGAAAATAACCCGGGAGCGTTCCACAGATAATGCAGCCTGAGCTGAATGCTGGCTTCCGGTAAACAGTAGAATACCCAGAAAAGACGTTAATTTAAGTTTCATACTTTCACCTGTCGTATCACTTACAGGACCAGAGTTATTTCATCTAGCAGATAATTTACATTTTATGTCTATCTGTACATATGCGTTTTTAAGGGGGAGATCCATTTTCAGAAATGGCATGATGAACATTCCTAAATTTGCACCCCACCCATTATTAATATTCATTTTCGTCCCTGCTTATTAGCCGAGACAGTTGTCCTGGACAAGAATTAACTTGCCAGCTTCCAGCGGAGAGTATGACTTCTCCCTTTTCCGGTTTTGATACTGATCACTTTACCGTTTGATTCCATCTGGCATAATAAATAACGCATGCTGTAGATACTGATATCCATCTCATTGGCTATTTCTCGCGTTGTCAGCCATACCTCATCATCCAGTTCGCTTTTTCGTAACCGTTTTTTGGTCAAGCGTTTTATACTTTGTAAAGCTCGCTCTTTATCATCGAGCTGTCTCTCCATATCACCGGACAACGTGGTTTTCCATATTAGCTGATCTTCATCCGCATCACGTTCGTGATTATTAACAACCTCAGCATATTTATCAGAAACCGATTTGGTACCCAGCCACGAAACGAAATCACTGTATCTGGTGATATTGACTTTCCGCATAATCGAGCGTCGATAGCCACTGAGCGCCTTAATACTACAGCCCATTTTGCGAGAAATTTCATCGTGGCCTAAGCCCTGGCTCAAATAGCCTAGCATTAGCTGTTCACGCCATGTCAACTGGTAGGGACCAGGACATTTATTACAATTTGGTTTACGTAAGTCAGGAGGCCCGCACATGAGATCGGCGAAAAACAGCATGAACAGTTTGCGCCGGATGGTCGCCACTGAGTTCCTCATCGCGAGAACTGAACTAACAACCGGGCAATGAAAGTTTTTATCATAGTGTTCACTACGTGGATAAACGCTTAACCACTTTTTCTTGAGGAGCTTAAATTTATAGTCATTGTGGGCGCGAAATCGTTGACAATCGACCCAGTCAAAGGCTTTTTCCCCAGGAGATTGCACTTGCACAATGAGATCGGCTTCCTGCAATTTTTTGACTAAGGATACGGTAATATTGCCGCTAAACTCATCCTCAAATAACTCCTCAAGGAGAAAGACCACCCCCTGAGAAAAATAATTATTCTCAGTTGCCACATAAACCGGCAAATAGGTACCTCTGGTGTCATCCATCATATTTTCTCCTCTTTCCCGAACAATTAATATCTCTACATAAATAAACACTAAAATAATTATACAATTGATGCCCCACTCACTCTCTCGGCCATGCGAGCTATATTTTAAAAGTAACGTAAATTTTTACTTAAATTATTTACATTGCATGCAATTCAATTACCCGGATGCGCCAATGTTCAATATAATTCCCGTATTTTCGAGGATCGCCATACTCATCAACCTTAACGGCTAACTCTGCTTCACCATGAAGACGAATATCCTTCACCACAATCTGAAGCCATTCAGGAAGATCGGACAACTTTTCCTGTAATACCAGACCCGTCAGATCGGTGTCCGCAATCACGGTACCATCTGACAGACGGCGATTGACCGAAATGGTTAGCGCCGCTTCAGAGTGCTCATCCTCGAACAGCGGCTCACCCGCATGGATGACTTTATACCAGGCCTGCTCACCCGCAGTTTGTATGCCCTCCTCCCGGCGAAATTTCTCCAGCCATGCGTTATCCCGCGCTTCCTTTTGCTGCTTGATCTTGTGCATCGCAACCTCGACTCGCTGATTGGCGCGGTTAAGATGGCGCTCAAATTCCTCCTGAGATAACCGGCGTTCGCCGCGTATCGTTTCGCTAATGCCGGCCAGAAAGGCCGCCTTATCAACATGAACATCTTGTTCATTCCGCTGTTCGAGTACGCCCAAAATGTCAAACCCCATCGCCATCCCGGCGGCAAAATCGGCCAGTTCATCGTCGGTTGCCGGCAGTGCGGGATGCTGTGCTTGCTTAAGGCTCGATTGCAATTTTCTGGTTACTACTTGCCACTGCGCATTTTTCTCTTCCAGCTGATTGGCACGCACGGTGAGCGCCTGGAGCTCCTGTTGTTGCTTGCCATTGTTCTCCATTGCCGCGGCGAGCTGTTCAGAAGCCGCCTGGAGGGTAACGAACTGCTGCTGTACTTCACGGTGTCGCAAAGCGAGTTGAGCCTTCAATCTCTCTACCTCATTGCGCGATAGCTGGAAATTTTCGCGTAAATCAATCTCTGCGGGACTCAGTGACGCATGTTGCCTTAACGCCTTAAACCAGCGCCCCAAAATCTGGGGATCGGGTAAAGAGGGATTCTTACTGGCCCCAGCCACTAACTTGTCCCGGTCTTCCGCTACCGTTGGCGCCTGCTTATCCGTCGGTTTAGAAGGCGTAATCGCAGGTGATGTCATTCGCTTATCGGCGGCAACAGCCGGTGGTACTCTTTTTTTTCTTGTTGCCGCCGGAGGCGGAGCTTTAGATTTCTCACCGGGCAGCGATCGCTGTACAGCAGATTTTTGACGCGGCGCAGAAGATTTGTCTTCCTCCGCTTGTGGCTGAGACGGGGATGTAATGGCTTTATTTTCATCATTGCGTGACGTCCATTCACGAGCATAGTTCAACACATCCGCCCGTGAAGATGAAATCAAAACGATACCCATCATCAGGACCAAAACGTTCCCTGCTCTACGATCCATTAAATATTCTCACCCGTTGGCTTCACGGCGAGGCTATTGAGCATTTCGGCGCGGACCTCCGAGCATAATTTTACCGCCTGAAACTTATACAAAGCGTCAATGGCATTACGCGTTTCAGGATTAACGGAACTTCGTACGTTGGTATAGCCGGAAGCGCCGAGCATCACTCGCTCAAAGCGAGACTTGAGCTCGACATGTTTAATAGGGTTAATCGACTCCAGCGCCCTGAGTTCTTTTTCGCACTGCACCATATCCAACTCCCCGTCTGAAGTCGTGGGGGGATCCACGGATTCCATGGAAGAGGTAACCTGTGACGGAATGTTTTTTGCGACGCAACCCGTTAAAAATGTACCTGCGATGATCGCTGCTATACATCCTGATTTAAACATTATTTAATGCACTCCAGTATATGACTTATTAATGTCTTCTTTCCTGAAAATAAAGCAACAGGAAGCAAGCAGATTCTTATAAAGAACATTCAAATGGTTATTTGACCCATGAATAAATAGCAGCCCAGAAAAGTTAACCAACTGACATTTTGCGTAAAGCAGTAATAACTAATCAGCCCGGGTTTTAATCATATTCCAGAAGAAAAGTGGTGACGCATTCAAAATCTCCCTCTCTGACCAGATGATGTACTGGTGCGGAAATAAAGGCCTGAAAATTTAAAAAAGTATCTCCCGCCTTCAATGCTGCCGGCCGCATAGGGACATTGGGTTTTACCGGCGTACCGTTCTCATCTTCCAGCGCAATGGCAATACCACTCGCCGTTCCGCTGACGGCGAATAGCCCTGGCTGAGCGCTATCCTCAGTTCCCATAAAGGTTACGGTCACCGTGTCGCCCAGCGAGAGATCGCACTCCGTCAACCAGATTGAAAAACGCTCGCGTTCGCTGCGGGGATATTTCATAAATGTCTTAGAAGGCACGTTACGAAAATCGACAATCTGATCTTCCGAATCCACGTGTAATTCACAAGGGTCGGCAATCAGATTCCCGGAGAAATGAACGTCAGTATCGGCATGAGTGACCGACACACCAGCCAGCAAAAGCAGCAGAGGAAAGCTTGCCAGGCTGAGTACGCGCACGATATTTTTTTTCATTATTCGTACTCCAGGCCGATATTCACCACGCTGCGCCATTCATTAGCCATCAGCGGCGCGGGAAGACGCCATAGCTGAGCCTGCACCACCAAATCGTTGCGTCCCGGATAGAGAATCTGCGGTCGACTCTGGATCGCGGGTCGTAAGAGTTCTCCCTGTCGGTCGCTAAGGCGCAACGCGACCCCTTCTACGCCACCATGCACCCGGAAAAAGCGGTCATCCATCGGTTCTGCTTCCCCATAGATAGTCAGTCTTACCGCAGACTGTCCGTTTAACATCGTGGCGCCGCGCATCATTTGGCGATCGCGCATAAACGAGTATTCTCCCGGGCAACGATCTAATTTGATGTACACCAGTACTGATGGCGTAACGCTACCCGGCCGTTCCAGTCCCCAGGCAACGGTGCTGCCCAAATCGATCTCTTGTTCTGCCGACTCAGGCAGCAGCGCGCACGGTGACGCAACAAGCGTTCCGCTTGCGCGAATGCCGCCATTCAGGCCATCGGTATCCCAGTTAGCGGCGCTCGCCGCGGAAACGACTCCAGCCATCAAAAGCCACAACATGAGGGCGGTATGACCAAATCCTTGTTTCATCAGGCTTCTCCTGTGTTCAGCTTCGGCGTCCATCAGCTTGCCGGGGTATCCGCAGCCTGGCAGATGTTACCGCTGCAGCTAAACCGCAGGGTTGGCTTACCGCCGAAGTCGTTAATCGTGGTGACATGCGGCACGGTATAGTGCGCGCTATTGACCATCGAGGTGGACTTCGGCGGTACCATCACCGTTTGAAATCCGCTGGCCACCGCCACTTTCGGCGCAGCGGTAATCCCGATCACCGTCAAGTAATAGGGCGTCGGGTTTTCTACCCGATAACCGCCGTTCACTTTATGCAGCACCAGTTGGTTATCCCAGCGGCTATACTTCTCCGGCAGAATGGCTTTGGGGCGATAGAACAATTTTATTTTGGTGTGTAACGCCAGCTGCATCACGTTGGGTCGCTCGCTTTTTGGCGGCACCTCGCGCACGTTGAAATAAAAAATGCTCTCTCTGTCCTGAGGTAACATCGCGGCATCCGGCATGGCGTTGATACGCATCATGCTCTTCCCTTTCGCCTCAAGACGCTGCAGCGGCGGAACAACCACCAGAGGACCGCTGATTTTCTTCCCGTGTTCATCCTCAATCCATCCCTGCGCCAGGTACGGCATTGACGTACTGTCGTTAGTAATACTCAGGGAAATGCTCTTTTCCGAACCGGGGAAAATCGCCCGCGTTCTGTCCAGCGCAATCGCTGCCCCGGCTTCGTTAACCAGACCTGCCGCCAGGCTTGCCAGCACTATCGTCATCGCTATCTTTTTGCTTTTCATTACATCACCATTCACTTTCTCAGCCGCGAGTGACCGGCTTGCACGGCAGCAATAGCTGCTGTGCAGGGATAACCCGTGGCAGTACGACTTCACACTGAGCGGAACCACTCCAGTGCACGGTTAAGCGTTCATCCGGATTTACGCCGGTCAACCAGGCCAGTCCGCTGTCGCTGACCATCCCCAGTTCGCGATCTTTTGCGTTATGTACCGTGGCGCCGAATGGCGGATGGCGCCCATCTTCCTGGCTGAGGATGGCCACGACCTTAGAGCCTTTCAGCACATCAAAACGACGGAACCCGATGGCCCCTTCAGTCAGGGCGAGTTCAACAACCGGCGTTCCGCCAGACTCGACATCGTCTGGCAGACGATTAACGTCAATCTCAGCGCGGGTTCGATAGTAATTTGGCACCCCAGGGATTACCGCGATGCCAAAAGCATTGGTATGGCCCTGAAAGCCCACCGGAACACCGCTTACCCCATCAGTACTGACCATCAGACGAGTCCCACCCTGTACCCCACCAGGGTGCAGCGCCACGCCTTCAGCGGTCGCGGTCATACCGCCGCTGGCGGAAATACCAAACGAGGAGTACTGGCTTTGCGCCCAGTTAAAGTTGGTGGTGACATCCGCCATATTGCCCAGGTGCGAGTAGTACCCGCTCATCTGGCTGCGAGTTCCTTCCCCACCGCCGACGCTGTTGCCGGCGTTGATGCTGTAATAGTCGTTGTTATCCAGCCTTTGGCTCCAGCTGGCATTTTGTGTATAGCGGTCGCGGCTCATGCTGCCGTTATAGCCAACGGTTCCCGATCCAAACGGCATCGTCAGTGAGATATAGGCGCTGTCGTCCTTACGCCCGTTAAATTCACTGCGGGCGGCGTTGAGGGACAACGACAGATGCCGCCAGTCGCCGAGGTCAAAATATTTATTCAGCGACACGCTGTAGCGATCGGTTGCCGGGCGGTTCCAGTAAGTCTGATGCGACCAGTTGATGTGCGTCGACAGGCGCAGGTCTGCGAAATTTTTGGTCGCCTGGAGGGTATAAAGCTCTTTGCTATTCCCGACGTAGCCTTCCCGATAGCGCATATCCAGATATTCACCCATGGTGAGATAGTTGCGCTCAGAAAAACGGTAGCCGGCAAACGTCACTTCACTGTTGATTTCATCAAAACGTTTGGAGTAGCTCAGGCGCCAGGATCGCCCTTGCCTGTTTTTATCATCCGGGAAACGCGCGCTGGCATGAGTCACGTCAGCAGAAAGTGTCCCGAAGGCGTTCATATCACGACCCGCCCCCACCGCCAGGCTGTTGTAGTCCTGGGAAAAAATGCCACCTCCGTACAGTGACCACGCGTTGGTAAGCCCCCACGAGAGCTCACCTGTGGCGAAGTATGGTCCCTGAGTGCTGTGGTTATAATCGCGCGGACGACCGGTGGTCATTTTATAACGCAGCTGGCCGGGGCGCGTTAGATAAGGAACCTGAGCCGTTTCAACCGAGAATGTCTGCACGGAGCCATCCTGCTCTTCAACGCGAACATCCAGACGTCCGGTCAGGGCGCTGTTGAGTTCCTGAATACGAAACGGGCCAGCGGCAACCGTCGTTTCATAGATGACTCGACCCTGTTGGCTGACCGTCACTTTGGCGTTGGTACGGGCAATGCCGGAGACTTCAGGCGCGTAGCCTCGAAGTTTAGGCGGCAGCTGGCTTTCATCGCTCGCCAGCGACAAACCGGTATAGCGCCAGGAGTCAAAGAGATCGGAAGAGAGATAATCCTCACCAACGGTGAGTTTCGACATCATTCCAGGTAACGCGCGATAGGCGTAGAAACGACTCCAGTCAAAATTACGTGAATTTTTATCCGCGCGTCCGGTCGTATTGTAATAGCTCCCCTGATAATCCCCCCTCAGGCGCCAGGCACCCAGGTTAACGCCTGTTGTACCGCTGATACTGGCACTCTGGCTCTGATTACCCTGACGAGGCCAGGTGACGTTGGTATTCAGGTTATAGTCAACCAACATCCCGGGGATGCCCTCTTCCCAGCGGGAAACAGGCAGCCACGAAGCATCCTGATATTCCAGCCAGGCCTGGGGGACCGCAATTTGCAGGGAAGATTCTGACAGATCGCCGCGCAGGACGACGCCTTCAAGAGCGGAAAAATCAGCGCAACGCCCCTCGTCGAGCCACTTAATCATGTTGAGCGCGTCATCCCGCAGACCGAGAAGTTCGACCTGCGCAGGCGTCAGACAGGTTTCTACAACCACCCCATCGTCACGGGTTCTTTCAATAAAAGAAATTTCCTGGTCAGAAATACCGTGCTCATTTAAACGCATGCTGAGCGTATAGGTTCCGGGCATAATATAGCCGGCCCGGGAAAAGCGTGATAAGTCGATATTTTCCCGGTCTTCCGAGTCCAGAATATCAATATTAAATTCTACCGCCACTACCGGTGATGTAGAACCCAAAATGGCAATAGCAATGTAAATACCCAGACGTCGCAGGTAAAAAGCTGGTGGTCTGCTTTTTTTCATTTTTTAAAATCCGTTTATTGCCTGGTAGAATTCACCGGCGGGAAGCGTCAATCCCGGAAATAATTTAGATGAGAGGCTCATCTGTTTTTATCATTCATATTTCCCGCTACTGATAGGTCACCATGAAACGAATAATTCCGTACCAGTCGCCTTCTGACAACGTTTTTCCACCGCGCACTAACGATAATAAATAACGTAATTCATTATTTTCATTTTGGATCATGACGGCAGGCATCGGTATTCCATCACGCGCCACATCGCCAGCCTGATTGTGGATACGCAGTCCAAGCCCCTGCGCCTCGCCATTGACTTTAAAAATATCCGGGCGGAATATCTCCGTTTCGCCACTAAAGGTAATATTTACGCTTTGCCATAAACCGCCGCGAATCCGTTCCAGTGAGCAATTCACCAGCCGAACCGCAAAAGGTTTGATGACCGCTTTGCCTTCCTGATTAAGATCGCTATACGAGATCACGCCGAATGGAATCTCCTGCCAGATATCGTCGGTATGAATAGAACAGGCCGACTCCTGAATTTGACCATTCATTGTAACCAGGCCCCGCCCCTGGTCGGATGCCTGAGACAGCGGTGATATGCCTAATAACAAACTCAACATCAGAGAACGCGATATATTTACCATGACTGTGCTCCTGAATATCGGGCTGCAAATGCAGCCCGAATAAAGCTACATGAGAACAGGACTCACCTTATTCATAAGCCAGGGTAAAGTTGGTCACTGCTTCAAAATCACCCGGAGTGACGTTGGTTACGGTAGAGATTTTTTCGAGGTAAGCGCTGAAGTTTAGGGTATTGTCGCCAATGCCCAGGCCGCGACCGCTAGTAGGTACCAATAAAGTCACGGGTTGACCAGAACCATCTTCAATACGCACGCCGGCGCCAGCGGCCTGACCGGAAATAGCCAACATGGTCATATCTCCTGGGACATTACCGCCAGCAAAGGTCACTTTAACGGTGTTATACATCGGGTCGCCGTTTGAATCCTTCTCGAAGGAGCAGTTTTCCAGCTCGATGTCGAACGGACGAGGAGTGGAAATACCGCCGTTATCTAAATGAGTATTGGAAATCTGACCCAGTTCAATACGCTGATCGCCGTAACCATTTTTGATTGAGCATGGTGCATCAATAATGGAACCCCAGAAAGTCACCTTGCCGCTTCCCTGATCGGCCTGAGCTGCGAAAGAGGCGACACCCATAGTGAGAACAACAGCAGATGCAATTTTGCTAATTTTCATAATACATTCCGTTATATTAAAAGTTACTGGATAACCATCCTGGAAATAACATCAGAAGATAATAACGCATATTTATGCTGACAAAATACCGCTATATCCTCTTGAGTTATGTGTATTCCTGACAGCGAAATCATACTAACTTGAAAAATCTTACAATTGAACATATGCATCTACCAAATGGGTAATTACGAGCTAATAATTTCATTAAAAAATAATTTGCAGGATAAAATCTCGCAAAAGCAGCTTAATGCGACAATGTATGTAAAAATATTACCAATAATTTAAAAAAATATATTCACAACTTAAAAAATTTCATCGACAGCATCACGCAATTAAAAAAACCATGTATTTCATACAATTGCAAAAGATCGATGCGCTTGTGGAATATTAGGACTCATCCGTAAGAAAATTCCTAATACATATTGTAGGAAGCGAAGTTTAAAAGCTGAAAAATCCTATGAAAGGGCAGGATTTCTTTATAGAGAGGAGCGCGGAGAGGCTATATTTTACCAGTTGGTCAAAATTCCCTCTGCGGAAGAAATAACCTTATAGAGATGTTGGTCATGCGATCATGATCCACAGCAATATCTTATGCGGTATCTTGCAGGGTTAGAGGAAAGGAATAACCAGGTAGCCGACTCGCTGCCGTAGTGAATCGTCAGGGTGATATCGCAGGCCAGAGAAAACCGCATACCCCTACAGCAAGAGGTGTTATTTTGCCTGTTCCTTGTTATTCTGCTGAATTGTTGTCCAGGTGATTATCATTCAGCGTGGTGATTTTTCAGACGCTGCCCTGGCGCTTGCCGACTCACACTCCAGACCAAAAACGCGGAGAGCGGCAACCCCATTCACACCTGCCCTGCAGGTGTTTTTTCCACAGGGAGATTAACCGTGAAATTTGCATCAGTGCCTTTCAATCAAAATCAGGTGGGATGGCCGCTTAATGAAGAAGATCTTTATCGACAGCCCTCGCTGAGCGGCGACATTAAAGCTGACTGGGTGATTATCGGCTCCGGCTATGCCGGCGTAAGCTTTGCCCGCAGGCTGGCCAGCCTCAATCCGCAGCTGAACATCGTGCTCATCGACGCCGAATGCGCCGCGACCAGCTCCTCGACGCGAAATTCCGGCTTTATCATCGGCCTGCCGCACAATATCGGCAGCTCTACCGCCGAGCTGAAAAAAGCGCAGGATTACCGCGCCCTGCTCCAGGAGGGGATCCGCCTGCTCGATGAAACGGTGACCGAGCACCAGATTGCCTGCGAATGGGAAAACGTCGGGAAATACCACTGCCAGATAGATCCGTCCAGCGAAGCCATTATGCAGGAGTATGTGGATAACCTGCAGCTGATGCAGGAGCCTTACAGCCTGCTGGACGGCGAAGCGCTGTACCAGAAGCTGGGAACCCGCCTCTACAGCAAAGGTATTTACACCCCCGGCTGTATTCTGGTGAACCCGGCGAAACTGATTGCGGGCCTCGCGCGTCATCTGCCGGAAAACGTCACGGTTTACCATCAAACCCCGGCGCTGGCTATGCGCCAGGAAAACGGCGGCGTCAGGGTGACGACGCTGCAGGGCACGATCCGCGCCGACCAGGCGATGCTGGCGACCAACGCGCTCTCCCGCGAACTCTCGCCCACCGTGAGCCGCCAGGCGTCAATGGCGACCTACGCCAGCATTACCGCCCCGCTCACCCCTGAACAGCGCCAGCGTCTGCCGGCAATGGAAAGCTGGGGATTAACGCCGGTCAACGCGATCGCCGGCGCCACGCTACGCTATACCCACGATCATCGTTTTCTGGTCCGCCAGCATGTCGATCCGGCATTGCGGGGAGTGATTACCGCCGGACAGACCGCCAGCGCCGCGCGCCAGCATCTGGCGCTGTTCCATACGGCCTATCCGCAGCTGCAGGATGTGCCGCTGGAGCGAACCTGGTCCGGGACCATCAGCGTCACCCGCAACGGCGCGCCGGTCTGGGGGCGTTTTGCGCCGCAGATCTGGACCGCCGGGGGCTGTAACGGCGCCGGCGTATCTAAACAGACTATCGCCGGGACGCTGCTTGCCGATCTGGCGATGGGCCAGGACAACCCGCTGATCGCCGCGATGCAGTCGCTCGGCCAGGCGAACGTTATGCCGCCTTCGCCATTCCTCGATATCGGGGTGGCGGGCGCATTATGGAAAGAGCGTTATGTGGGGCGCAAAGAGATGCCCGCGTAGTCGCTGTCTGACAGGTTTCACTGCCCGGGCGTGAAACCTGTTGTTTGGGCTACTCCGGGATCGCTTCCTCTTTACGCAGGGTCAGGACCTCGAATCCATCCGCGGTGACGGCGACGGTGTGCTCCCACTGCGCGGACAGTTTTTTATCGCGGGTGACCACCGTCCAGCCATCTTTTTTGGTTTTAATCCGGCTATCGCCCTGGTTTACCATTGGTTCAATGGTAAACACCATCCCCTCCTTGAGCACGGCGCCGGTTCCGGGTATGCCGTAATGCAGCACCTGGGGATCTTCGTGCATCTCTCTGCCGACGCCGTGGCCGCAGTACTCCCTGACCACGCTGTAGCCGTTACCTTCGACATAGGTCTGGATCGCATGGCCGATATCGCCCAGCGTCGCGCCCGGCCTGACGACCTTGATCCCTTTCCACATCGCTTCGTAGGTTTTCTGCACCAGCCGACGGGCCAGCGGTGAAACCTCGCCAATCAGATACATTTTGCTGGAATCGGCAATCAGCCCCTCTTTTTCCAGCGTAATATCCACATTCACGATCATGCCGGATTTCAGATGCTCGCTCTCCTTTGGCATACCGTGACAAACCACTTCGTTGATCGACGTATTTAGCACGTAGGGGAAATCATACTGCCCTTTGCTGGCCGGGCGCGAATGCAGATCGTTGACGATAAAATCCTCCACCCGGTTGTTGATGGCCATGGTGGAGATACCGGGCTGAATAAAGGTATCCAGCATGTCGAAAACCGAGGCCAACAGCTCACCTGCGCGGCGCTGTCTGGCCAGCTCGTCCGCGGTCTTAATGGGAATTGATAGCATTGATCACCTCCAGCAAGCGGTCAGAGCCGGACTTGAGCATCAGCAGCTTAATTTGCTGATGGTTAAGTTCGGGATAGAGCTCGCTCATCATACCCAGACGGATCCAGTACTCCGCCTGCGCGTTGACCGAACGCGACATCGCCTTGCTGGCGTCACGAATATCGTCGTGCAGCAGGTCGGAAATTTTTACAATGCCCATTTATACGTACCGTAACAATTTATATATGTTTCGTATATTACGCCTCCCCGCTCAAGCAGACAACGTTTGCCGTCAGAAAGCAGAAAACGGGGTTGCGGTTTTTGTCGCCCGCGCTACGGCTGGTTAAGGTTCAGAGCCACTATCTGGATGTTCCGAGGTTCAACAACGGTGCCTTTCGTCGTCACAAATGCATTGTGGACGACGTCCCCGCTCTCTTTATCCACCAGCGCAATATGCGGTTCATCATGCAGGATATTTTTATGCCCCCACGCCATCAGGGAAAACAGGATCGGCGCCAGGCTGCGGCTTTTTGGCGTAAGGATATACTCATAACGTTCGCGCACGCCTTCTTCCTGATAAGGCGTTTTGCTCAGTAAACCCAGTTCCGTCATTTTCTTTAACCGGTTTGCCAGCGTCTGCTTAGGCATTTTTGTATGCGAGCGAATCGTTTCAAAGCGCGTCACGCCGTAGAAAGCCTCTCTTAAAATCAACAAAACCCACCGATCTCCCAGGATTTCCGCTGCCGCAGAAAGCCCGCAAAGCTCCGGTAATAGGTAGGCAACTGAATTATTTTTTGACATGTCCGCTTTCGCTCTTTAATCTGAGTATGAATTTTAGACCTAGCTTATCAAGGAGAATACAATGCCCTTCGTCAATGTACAAACCATTAAAGGAATAATGAACCCGGAGCAAAAAAAAGAGCTTTTACGCCGCATGACCGATCTGATTGTCGAAATTGAAGGGAAAGGCGATCCCGAGTTCCGCCGTTCAGTCTGGGTTCGCATTGATGAGCATGAGCCGGAACAGTGGAGTCTGGGCGGCATACAGCCCACGGCTGAAGCGATCGCGGCAAAATTTTCGTCTGCTCAATAGCTCTGCAAGGTAGCGTATTTATCGATTTACGCCTCGCCCTGTCGCCGAAATGCCAGCAGCGAGGCCCGGCTTTCACCACAATGCCGGCAACAAGTCCAGCGTGTCAGCTACCAGCGCCCGCCTGTCGTTGCCTGGCTTCCAGATAGTGACCATCGTTTGGCCGATCCCCTGATTGCCGACTTCGGTGCGCAAGGTTGTGACGTTTTTCCAGCGCGCCGCATTCATGTGCGTCGGCAAGAATCCCCAGCCGCAGCCCTGTTCAAGCAGGCCACGCAGCATCTCCAGGTCGTTGGTGAAGATGGTATGTCCTGAAATTTGCAGACGGCGGGCCACGGGCTCGTCAGTATCCGGGTGCATAATCACCTGCGGCGCCAGCGAAAGTTCCAGCAGGGATAGCGGTTGTTTAGCGCCGGGAAAAAGCGCTTCGGCGGCGTAAAAATCCATCTCGATTGCCCCTAAGGCGCGCCACTCCATAGCGTCTCCCACGCTACGATGGCGCGCCTGGCAGATCCCCAGGTCGGCCTGCCCGCTCGCCAGCAGCTTTTCCGCCTCGTCGCGCGACGCGTTTATCAGACTCAGACGAACGTTGCGCTGGGCCATAGCGCTAATCAGCCCCTGCAGCAGCGTTCTGGGGGTAAAGGGATCGTAGACCAGGGTCATGTCCTGCGTGGCGCTGTTCGGCACCGCCCTGGCAAACGCTTCAAACGCTTTCACCTGGCGCATCAGCAGGTGCGCCTGCCGCTGCAGCTGCTCACCTTCCGGCGTCAGGCGCAGGCTTCGCCCTTCGCGCAGGAACAGCGCATACCCCAGGCCATCTTCGAGGAACTCAATTAAATCGCGCAGCGTCGTCCGGTCCTTGCCCAGCTGGCGCGCCGCTTTCGCCAGGCTTTTGCACTCGACCACGGCGGTGAAGGCCTCCAGCTGGGCAAAAGAATATATCAGGCTCGGCATACGGCCCTCCATTCAGTTGTTGTGGGGGATTTTCCCCCATGATGCGTTTTTTATTATAGGCCGCGTTTTTTTAAGCTGAACACCTTCCTGAGCTGAACGAGTAAAAATATGAAAAGCAAAGTGTTTAACCCTGGCCTGCTGTCTGGCGTTGTTATCAGTCTCTGCAGCGTCCTGCTGGCGCCCGCCGCGCAGGCCGCCTGTACCGGCACCGAACTCAGCGTCTGTCCCGCCCCCTTTGATGCGCCGCTTCCGGATCCCCACAACATGCTCACCTGGAGCCAGACCGACCGGGTAATCGGCTTTCGTAACGACTACCGCAATTACGCTGGCGATGTGTTTCATCACGGTAATGCCGTGCCGTTGCAGGCCGCGGCGAAACGCTTAACCGACGCAAGCTATCGGGTGAACGGTCAAACCTGGAATCTGCAGGATTACCTGCGGCGCCAGAACGTCAGCGGCATGCTGGTGCTGAAAAATGGCAAAGTGGCCTGGAAATATCTGGCAGAAGGCAATACCGACACCACTCTCTGGACATCGCGCTCGGTGGGCAAATCCGTGGTTGCCACCCTGGTGGGCGTGGCGATTAAACAGGGCAAAATTCACTCGCTCGACGATCTCATCACCCAGTATGAACCCGACCTGAAAGGCACCGCCTGGGACGGTGTGACCCTGAAGCAGCTGATTAGCCACACCTCCGGGGTGGCGTGGAATGAGGACTACACTAATCCGCAGTCGGACTTCGCCCGGCTTACCGAGTGTGAAGCCAGACCCGGCGCCTATGACTGCGTACGTCAGTTGGTGTCCGGCCTGCGCCGCGCGCATCCGGCCGGCGAGAACTGGTCTTACTCCTCCGGCGGCGCATGGCTGCTGGGGGATGTGCTGGAACGCGCCACCGGCATGACGCTGGCGGCATATCTGGAAAAAAGTATCTGGCAACCCTACGGTATGGCGAGCGACGGCGTGTGGCATGCCTACACAAAAGGTGAGCACGATGTGGGCGCACACGGCTTTAACGCCACGTTAGAGGATTGGGGGCGCTTCGGTGAGTTCATTCTGCATAACGGCGTGCTGCCGAACGGCGAGCAGATCTTGCCGGAAAACTGGGTTGCCGAGTCATCACGCTGGACTCGGGCGGCAGACTCGGTGTCCGCGGCGCATCCACACGGTATTTACGGCTACCAGTGGTGGAACAATGAAGTGCCGGCCAATGCGGCCAACGTTGAACCTGCGCCGCAGGCACCCCTTCAACATTCGCTGTGGGCGCTGGGCATTTTTGGTCAGATGATAATGGTTAATCAGGCGGAAAATCTGGTCATCGTCCAGTGGTCGACCTGGCCGCAGGCTGAGCCCGCCTTCAGCGCCCAACCGCTGGAAGCCTCGCTGATGTTTAGCGCGATAGCGAAGGCACTGCATTAACGCCGGTTTGGATCCCGTCGGTGCTGAGCGCCTGAATCAGGGGCCTGGCACCGTCGCCGGCGGCAGAACGTTCACGTTTACCCATAAGCTCCCCGTCCGCTCCAGGCCATAGCGGACGGGAGGCGTGAAGGTTAATCGACTCTACATACCACGGTGGCATGATCCCACCATGCGTTCTCATTAATATTCACCTCAAGAACCGTAAATTGCTCCGCCCGAATCTCGTCCAACAGGGCCTGGAGCGGTCGCAACGTACGCCAGGGTTTGCCCTCTTTAAGTAAATGATGGCGGATAGGATCGTACGCGAGAATATCCTCGGGATGACGCGGGGTTCCGCACATGGAGCCGATCACCAGCCGTCCTCCGGGTTTCAGTAATCTTCTGACTTCGGCAAAGCAGAGGTGGCGGGCATCGTCAATCAGGCAATGCACACAGCTGCCATCAACAATGAGCTCAAACGTCGCATCCTGACACTGATGAATATGGCAGACATCTCCGACAAAAAAATTTGCCGGGAGACCCGCTTGCTGAAAACGATTTTGTGCCCATCGGATCGCGGTTTCGGACCAATCTATCCCCCACACCGAATAGCCTCGTTCCGCAAAATACTGCGCGGCCATCGCGCCATTCCCGCACCCCAGTTCAAGGACAGGCGCGCCGGGTTGGGGGAAATAGTGCTGTAAATGAAGCCAGCTAAAAACGCGCTCCTGCTGTTCTTTGGCCCGGAAATAACCTTCGCCAGCCCAGGCGATAGCGCCATTTGCCAGCAACTGCCGATACTCTTTTTCATAGCGGTTCATAATCAAGACGCCTTTGTCAGCAGCAACGCTCGTCACTTTACGCGCGGTAGAGGCAGGAGAAAAACCAACCGTCAGACACGCTCCGTCATCTCAGGCAGCAATTGTTCAATCACGTCGATAATACTTCTTACCCGCGGTGGGATAAAGCGGGCGTCAGGATAGACCGCATAGAGAACGCGATCGGGTAATCGCCAGGCGGGTAATACCGGTACCAGCCTGCCCGATTGCAAAGCGTGGGCCGCAAGGGGTAACTGCATGCCGCCGATACCGATGCCGGACTCTAGCGCCTGCAGCAGCGCTTCGCTGGTGTTGGCACGGAAGACGGTATTCACTTTCATATCAACCGTTTTATCACCCGAGACCAGCCGCAGCGGCGCGTCCTGCGCGATGCCGCTGAACCGCACGTGCGGGTGGGCGGACAGCTCGCTGACGGCATGCACCGTTTTAAAACCGGGGGCGGCAAAGAGCGCGGTTTCAATACGCGCCAGCACGCGCGCCGCACTCCCCGGCGGCGGTTCACTGCTCAACCGCAGCGCGACATCCACTCCTTCAGCAACCAGATCGGCAATGCGGTCATCAAGGGAAAGCGTCAGTTGCAGCTCGGGGTGCATTTTCTGCAGCGCCAGCAGATGCGGCAAAAAGAGCTGCCCCAGGCCGCTCGGCAGCTGCACGTGCACCCGGCCTTGCCACTGGCGATCGGTTGGCTGTAAGCGTCTTTCCGCTTCATGCATCGCTTCCAGCAAAAGCTGCATATCGCGCCGGTAAATTTCTCCCTGCTCGGTCAGCGCCATCGCACGCGTGGTTCGGTGCAGCAACACCACCCCAAGCTCCTCCTCAAGCGCCGCGATCTGCTGACTGACGGCGGATTGTTTCATCCCGCACTGGCGGGCTGCCGCTGAAAAGGATCCCGCTTCTACCACGCGCAGGAAGGTGGCAATGGCGTTGAGCTTATTATTCATTTAATGATTCTGCTTATAAGTGCCATCAGTTTTACGGGATATGCGTGAAAAAAATAATATACCACACTGCCTCTGTCACCCACCCTGGAGAAGCAACGTGAATAAGATACCGCAACCCAAAATCGCCCTGGTCGCCGGCGCCAGCGGCATTATTGGCAGAGAACTGGTGAAAACGCTGTTACGCAATCGCTGGGAGGTTATCGGCCTCAGCCGCCATGCATCGTCCCACCCGGAAAACATTCCCTTCATTCACGTCGATTTACTGGATGCGCAGCACAGCGCGCAAAAACTGCATTCGCTCAACGGCGTCACCCACATTTTTTACAGCGCATGGGCCAACGCCGGGAACTGGGCGGAAATGGTTGAACCGAACGTCACCATGCTGCGCAACCTGGTCAGCAACATCGAGCAAACCGCACCGCTACGGACGGTAAGCCTGATGCAGGGATACAAAGTGTACGGCGCGCATCTTGGTCCGTTCAAAACCCCGGCGCGTGAAAGCGATCCCGGCGTACCCGGGGCCGAATTTAACGCCGCTCAGCTCACCTGGCTCAGCCATTTCCAGCGCGGAAAAACGTGGCGCTGGAACGCGATCAGGCCGGGCGTGGTCGGCAGTACGGTGCCCGGCAGCGCCATGAATCTCGCACTCAGCATCGCGATCTATGCTTCGCTATGTAAAGCGCAGGATCTACCGCTGCGTTTCCCCGGTTCGGAAAAAACCTGGCACAGCATTGTCGATCACACGGACGCCGGGTTGCTGGCTGATGCCACGCTCTGGGCCGCGACCTCGCCAACGGCGCAAAACCAAGCGTTCAACGTCAATAACGGCGACATCTGGCGCTGGTGCGAGCTGTGGCCGCGCATCGCGAGCTGGTTTGAACTGGCATCCGCCCCGCCGGTCAGACTGTCATTTCACCAGCTGTTTGTGGATTACCGCGCGCACTGGCGCGAACTGGCCGGGCAGAGTCTGGTGGAAGCGGACATCTTAAGGCTCAGCGACGGTAAATTTGCTGATTTCGTCTTTGGCTGGAACTACGACATGTTTGGCGATGGCAGCAAACTGCGCCGGGCGGGCTTCACTGAAATGCAGGCCACCGACGATATGTTTTTCCGCCTGTTCGCTCAGCTGAGAGCCGCGCGCATTATCCCCTGATAACGCCTCCGCCAGACAGATATTCTGCCACTTTCAAAGAGCCATTAACGCCGCGCGATCAACCCACCGCTTCTGTTTTTCGCGCGCGACTCGCGCTTCGTGCTCTGGCTCTCCCCGCTTTTTAATTAAATATAAAACGATAAAAGTTTATTGTAAAACGATAAACACCAGGATAATCTGCGCGCTCTTTCACCAACCAGATTGCCAGGAGAGGCAAGTCATGAACAGAAGTATGCTGCGCGGGGGGTTACTCTCCGGGGCGCTGCGGCGCGCGCCGGCGATGTCAGCCGAGATGTCAGGATTTGCCGGGACGGGCGCGTCAGTTGCTCCACGCTATTCAGGGTCCAGTACACCTTGTATTCATTGCGGTTGTACTCATTTTAAGGAGAAAGCATGATCGGGTATCGATACCGCAGTGACTGGCAAATCCTGTGCTCAGGCCTGGCTTTTGTCGCGGTGATGGCGGCAGGCATTTATTTGCAACCCGGCTTCAGACCCTTGACCACCCAGGTATCCGGGGACAAAGCACTGGTTGCCTTTTTAACGCCGCTGCTCAAAGGCGCGCACGGTCACGTCGCCGCAGCGCTCATCACGCCAGGCGGCGTGCGCTATGGTATCTGGGGCAATGATTATGCCAGGCAGTTTGAGATTGGCAGCCTCAGCAAAACCCTGACCGCCAGCCTGCTGATTGATGCCATCCGGCGCGGCGAAGTCACAGCCACGACGCAGGTCGGCGATCTGGTGCCAGAGCTCGTCGGTCCGGCGCGGAATATTAGCCTTGAGGAGCTCGTCTCGCATCGTTCGGGCCTGCCTCCGTTCGCCTCATCGCTCACGCAGAAAATCGCCATGCTTACCGCCATTGTGAGACGAGAAAACCCGTGGAGCTACGATCGCCAGGAGCTGGCGGAAATGATTAGCCGGGCGCGGATACCGAAGGTCAAAATATTTGATTACTCCAATTCCGGGTTTGCCCTGCTGGGGCTAGCGCTGGAACGCGCCTCTCACCGTACATTCGCGGCGTTGCTGGAACAGCGCGTTTTTGCACCGGCCGGGATGACCCGTTCGCTTGTGGCGCAAGAGACGACGCCGCCTGACGCGGCATTTATGCCGGGCTGGTCAGCGTCAGGTTTACGCGAAGCGCCGTGGATCTTAAACGCCTTCTCGCCTGCGGCCGGCGTACGTTCCACTATTGTCGATATGACGAAATATGCCCAGGCGCTTATGGCAGGAAAACTGGCCGGAAGCCAGGGCATGGCGCCGCGGTTCGCGACCGACGATCCCGATTCACGGGTAGGCTATTCATGGTTCACCACCGCTATCAAGGGACGGGATATTATCTGGCACGATGGTCAGTCCGCGGGCTATGCCGCCGTGATGGCCTTTGACCCCGAGCGTAAAACCGCCGTCGTGATCCTCTCAGATACCGCATGGCCGGTAATTGTGCCGGCAATCAAATTGCTGCTTTCCACGCTATCCGACGTTAAGGAAGAACGATGAACTGGATTAATATGCTGTGGGCGATATTGACCCTGCTGTCAGTGGCGGTCTTTATTTCCGGAAACGGGTTTGCACGGTACAAAGTACGCCTTATTAATTATGTTCTCTTCACCTTCATTGTTATTTATATTGCCGAGTCATTACAAACCATCGATAACCTGAGTAAAACAGGCTACCTGATGCGAATGTTGACCTGGACAATACAGGCGGCGTTTATTGCCATCGGTCTGTTTAGCGTCTGGCAGCGCCCGTGGTTCCGCGGCCCGTCGCGACGGGCGGCCGGACTACACGTTGTCTTATCTCTGCTCCTTATGTCATGCTTAGGCGTGCTGGTTCTGTAATCGCACCATTATTCAGGAAGGTTAAAGGTGAAAAACGCACGAAACAAACTCAGTCTGTTCTTACTGGCTGGAATATTACCGCTGTTTTTTATTCTGGCGGTCATTACGCCAGCGTGGATCTATTTTACCGGCGAGTCGTTTTTCCTCGCAAATATGCTTGAGTTTGCCGAGGTTCCGCTCGGTAATGAAAGCGGTCTGACGGCACCGACTTTTAAACTGCTGGCGCTGCTGGCGATACTCTATTTACCCGCCGGGCTTTTCGCCTGGGCGATCTGGCAGGGGATCCGCGTCACTCAATACGTCAGAAAACGCACCATTCTGAGCCTCGACCTGGCGCTGAGGGTAAGAAAAATCGCGCTGGCGATGCTGGGGATGGGGCTCCTGCTGCCGCTGTTTCGCTTCCTGGTGCCGCTGGTTTTTTACTGGCCGCATCCTTATACCCAGATCGTTCTTTTACTTAGCGATTTTGTCCTGCTGCTGACCGGCGGCTTGTTATTTGTGACGTTTCACTCCATGCTCGAAGGGATCAGAGCGGAAAATGAGAATAAGGAGTTTATCTGACTATGGCGGTAGTGGTTAATCTGGACAAATTGCTGGTAGAGAGAAAAATGACGTCCAGAGCGCTGGCGGCCTATGTAGGGATTACCGAGCAAAACCTGTCTTTGCTCAAATCAGGAAAGGTGAAAGGTATCCGCTTCGATACGCTGGCAAAAATCTGCCAGGCGCTGGAGTGCCAGCCAGGCGATATTCTCGCCTGGGAGGCGGATTAACGCCCTTTCTCGATCGTGCAGGCCCACTGCTGGCTCATGCTGCTCTGGCTGGTGGCGATTTGCAGCGACAGGCTGGCGTCAAGGGTATGCGTGACGCTGTATTCAAGCACCACATCATCCAGATCGCGGGCGACGCGCTCAATGCGAAACAGAGCCTGGCCGGGTTCAATATTGAGCAATCCCGCCGTGCGGCTATCGCAGCACACCGGCGTATAGCGTTCCGTGGCGTTGGCCGGCGAGTAGCCGAACGTTTCCCGCAGCTGCTTATACAGCGATCGGCTGCCGTCAACGTGGCTCAGATCGTTATAGATACGGCCATTAAGCCAGGTCAGCACATGGCCAACCGGCCGATCGCCCTGCACTAACAGCCGCTCCAGACGCATCAGCTGGCAGCCTAAATCCAGCCCCATTTGCTCCGCCACCTGGCGGTCGGCCATGGTCGAAATCAGCGACAGAACTTCCACGGCTATCTCCCCCGGCGGAGCAAAGGTGGTCAGTACGTCCGGGAGGTCGGTGTAGTATTTCTGCAGCGCATCGCGGTTAATAAACGTCCCTTTACCCTGTTCGCGGTACACCATGCCAATACTGGCCAGCGAATCTATCGCCTGTTTAATGGTACCGCGCGCGACCTTAAACTCCCCGGCGAGCAGCAGTTCGCCCGGGAGTTTATCGTCATAGGTAAAAGAGAGGATCCGCTGCAGGATAACGTCTTTTATCCTTAAATAGAGAGGGAGTCCATCCGACTCAAACATACTTGTGCTCCAACTCAGAGGTAGTGTATCTGGCTCCTGTAAGCGCTAAGTATATCCTGATTTATCTCCTGATTACCGTCTATGTTTGCGCTGGCGAGAATGGGCGGCGTGCGCGCATTTTCCAGCATGATTTCGCAAATACGTAATACCAGGCTGTTGGCGATAGTCGCGCCCATGATGGTGGAGAGCGGCGCGGCTTTCTGCGCCATCCCCGGCAGGCTCACCGCCGCATCGCCATATTCGCAGTGGTTATCAATGGTGATATCGGCCACATCCACCAGCAGCTTGCCGCTGGAGTGGCGCGACGTGACGCGCGCCGCCGTCGCCAGGCTGGTAATCGCGATAACCGTTGCGCCGCACGCTTTCGCCGCCAGCGCGACATCAATGGTAATCGCGTTGCGTCCCGACACCGAATGGATCAGCAGCGTATCTTCAGCCCTTAGCGGCGACTGCTCCACCAGTACCCGACCGAGGTGCTCCACATTTTCCACCGCGCTGGTGAGGGTTAACGGCCTGACGTTAAGCATCAGCGCAGGCGTAAAAAGCGGATTGATGATGGCCAGGCCGCCCGCGCGATAGCTCATCTCCTCCGCCAGAATCCCGGCGTGGCTGGCGCCAAAGACGAAGATGTTGCGCTGCCCCATAATGCTGTGGGACATGATTTCCGCCGCCCGGGTGAGTTCATCGGGGCGCTGCTCAAGAAAAGCCAGCTTCTGGCGGATCTGACTGTAGTACTGTTTCAGGGCCTGACTCATAGACTTCCTCCCGATATCAGAACGCCAGCAGGCGGGTCAAAAGATGAATGACTGGCGCGAGGACAAACATATCGCTGTCGCCTGCCCATAGCGCGGTATCCGGGATCGTATTGTCGATAAAGCCGGTGACGCAGAAATACTGCCCCCAGGCGACCACGGTCGAGGTGATAAACCCCGCCAGCAGAGCGCCTTTATAGCCTCCGGTAATATTGCCGAAGACCCCCGCCGTACCGGCGTGAAAGAAAATCACAATCATGCTGGGAATAAAAACGTAGCCGGTATAGCGGCCGATCAGGGTCAGCCACAGCAGCGAGCCGACGAAAGCGCCGACAAACCCCAGCACCACCGCGTTTGGCGCAAAGTTAAACAGTATCGGGCAGTCCAGCGCCGGTTTTGCGCCGGGCACCAGCCGCGAGCCGATGCCGTTAAATGCCGGCACCATTTCGCCAATAAACATCCGTACGCCGAGCAGCACGACGGCAATGCCGCCGGTAAACATCAGCGATTGTTTGAGGGCATAGATGTAGAAGCTCAGGTCGCCGGATTGCGCCAGAATCTCCGCCGCTTTCGGCGTACCTTTAATCTGCAGAATAAAGGTGCCAATAAAGAACAGCAGCGCCATGGTCAACGCCGTCACCACGTTGGAGTCGCGCAGGAAACCCAACTTTTTAGGGACTTTGATATCTTCGGAGCTGATTTTGTTGCGGGCGAAAATCTGGCCAAAAATCGCCCCCAGCAGCGCGACGGAGGCGGAAGTATGCCCCAGCGCCACGTTGTCGTTGCCGGTGATTTTTCGCACCCAGGGCTGAACCAGCGCGGGCTGTAGGGTCCAGTAGAGCCCCATAATCACCGTTAGCATCAGCGTCAGCTGCACCGCTGAAATAGCGGGCTCGGTGTTCACCATCACCCCGGCAAAGATCATCGTCGTCCAGAACATCATATGTCCTGTCAGGTAGATGTATTTAAAGCGCGTCAGCCGGGCCAGCAGCAAATTGATAGCGAATCCGCCGGCAATGGCGATGGTCACGCTGCTTCCGTAGCGTTCGCTGAAGCGCGCCTGGCCGATAATATTGGTCAGGTTCATGGAGCTGAGACCGAAAACTTCGGTCCAGATCGGCTGAAATATCAGCAGCGCGGAGACGATAATCCCGGCCCCCGCGCCGATGATCAGAAAGCCCAGAATGCCTTTCAGGGTGCCGGACACAATGTCCGCCAGCGATTTCTTTTGCAGCACTAGCCCCAGCAGCACAATCAGGCCAATTAAGATCGACGCTTCACCAAATATATTGATGGTGATCCAGCGCAGCACGCCAAGAAACTCGCTCATGACGGCTCTCCTGCGGGCAGAATTTTCGCCTGGGTCAGCGCCGCGGTGATTTCGGCGTTATCGATATAGTTGTTCACCACCACCACCGGACAGGACAGATGCTTAAGGTTGTCCACCAGCTCCGCGTTGGTTATCACCACATCGGCGTTGGCCGAAGCGGCGGAAGAGACATCCATATGTTCCACGGAGGCCTGAATCCCGTGCTGTTTTAACACCGCCTCAACGTTCATTTTTAAAATCAGGCTGGAGCCCATACCTAAACCACAGACTGTCAGAATTTTCATCGCTACTCACTCCGTGTTCATCACGCTACAAACGCTGCGAGCCGCTGGCTAACAGCCGATAAAGTTGTTCTGGATCGTTCGAATGCATCAGGGTATGCAGGTTATTTTCATCGCTGAGTACGGTCACGATATGCTGGATAAGGTGGATATGCGCATCGCTGCTGGTTGCCGAAAGCCCCAGCACCACCTGAACCGGGTCGTTTTCCGCATGACCAAACGCCAGCGGTTCACGCAGCCTGACCGCGCTGATCTGCGCTTTCATCGCCCCCTGCTCCGGGCGGGCATGCGGCAGCGCCAGCCCGGGGGCAATGACAAAATAGGGGCCCAGCTCGCGGTAGCTATCGACCATTGCCTGGACGTATTGCGGGCTACAGGCTCCCGCACGGCACAGCGCGTTCCCCGCCTCGCGGATGGCCTCCTCAGGGGTAGCGGCCGGGCAGTCTACACGTATCGCCTGACGCTCAATCATCGGAGGCTCCTTGGGTTAGGTGATGATGGATAGAGGCAAGCGTGGTCGCCAGCGCCCGCTGGACGAACGCGCGCCCTTTCTCTTCGCTGGCGGCAGTTGGATCGCCCAGCACCGCATAGTCAGAAAACTCGGTCCAGGGTATCGGCTGATAGCGAAAATTGTTCGGGAAAGCCGGATAGTGCGCGCGGGCGTTGGTCATGGTGACGAACTCTGGCGCCAGCGCCAGCATCAGCGAGGTTTCGACCTCATCAGCATGCATATAGCCGGGGTAAGCCACCGCGGTGGTTTGCCGTCGTTTTACCTCCTCCTCCATCCCCGCCCAGCTATAGCTAAGCAAGGTAATACCCTGCTCTTTTAGCTGCCGGGAGGCCGCTTTCATCGCATCAAAATTGCCGTAATGCGCGTTAATCACCGCCGTGGTGGTGATACCGTAGCTGGCCATGTTTTCCGCCAGCGACACCAGCAGCGACGTCAGCCGTTCATGACCGATATCAATCGCGCCCGCGTGGCCGCGCAGGGACCAGACCTGGCTGTAGGAAACGACCGGCAGGCTCAGGGCGCACTCGCCCAGCTGCTCGTCAAGCAGCGCGCAAAACCGCTCGGCCAGCAGGTTATCGGTATCCAGCGGCAGGTGGTCGCCGTGCGGCTCGACGGCGCCGAGCGGCAATAAGGCGATCCGCGCCTTTTGTAAAGCCCGCCGGGCCTCGCTTTCGTTTAAACGATGCAGCTTCATAACATCTCCTCAGGCAAAAGCGAGGTAACGCGCCGGGTTGTCGACGAAGAAATCATGCAGCAGCGCTTCGCCGTCAAACCCGGCTTCCCGGGCCTCGTCAATGAATCTTGGCCGCCAGTCGCTAAGGATAAATTTCAGTCCCAGCCCCCCTTTGCCGTAATGCGCGCTCATGGATTTACGGGCAAAATCGCCGCCGATTAAGATCTGCTTTTGATAACCGCGCTGGCAGAGCGCCAGGATGGCCTGGGTACGGATGTGCTCTGGGTGATATTTGATGCGGCTGATACCGTCGAAAGAGAGAAACGCCCCGGTGTTGGCGATCTGACGGTGCAGCCAGGGATCGGGGTTACGATCCATATGAGCAAAACATAAGCGGGAGAGATCCAGCCCCCATTTTTTGAAGAGCTGCGCCTGCTCGAGTCCCATCGTCCCCATTTCCGTATGGCTGTGCATCGGCGCCCCGGTGCGCTGCTGGGCGCGAACGATAACCTCCATGGTTTTTTGTTCCAGAGGGGAAATTGCGTTATAGCCGGTACCGCACTTCACCACGCCGGCCCGATGTTCGGTGCCCTCTATCCCCTCCGTGACCTCGCGACAGACATGTTCAACCAGTTCATCAACCTCTGAATGTGCAATCCACTCGGCGAAAGTCTGCGCGGAGCCCGGCCGCTTGCTGCTCCACAGAAAGCCTTTGTTAAAACCCGCAGTGGCGATAATGTGCAGCTGCTGGCGCTGCGCCATGGCGGCGACGGCTGCAGCCTGACGACCATAGTCCGGCGCGGTGGCGTCGTAGATGGCGTTACCACCCGCCCGGCGGAAGTCGCTTAATTCACGCTCTGAAGCCTGCGGATCGTCGAGTAACAGATCGTCATCCTGACGCTCGGCCCAATAGGGCGGAATACAGTAGATATGGTCGTGGCTGTAGGTGACGCCCAGCTGATTAGCGGAAATATCCCCGTTTAACGTTCGAATGATGCCCATTTTTCTTGCTCCCCGGAACGGATAAGAAGGTGCTTTCAACATAGGCGCGCCCCACTTGACCAGTCAAGTGATCAAGTTCGCATCCGTCATATAAAATTTCTATCTGTGAGGTAGGTCGACATTAACATTTATGTGACGTTGTCACATAAATGGATTCGGGATAAAAAAACCGTTACTCATGGAAAAACATACGTATCCCGGGTGAGGTGATTAAATTTATGTTAATTAAATTCAGTGGGATACACACTCACTAAGCCAATGCATTCCTGACTAATAATCCATAGCTTTGATTAAAATGTTTAATTGAATGAATCGATAAAGAGAGTATTGTTAAAAACAATGATGAGCGGAGATAAATAAATGTTACGTGATTTTTTGAAGGTAGAAAAAGAGGATCGTCTGGTCGAACAACAGGACGCCAGCAGCGGTAAAGCGAATTCAACGGACGTCACCGAATGGATTATTGTGAATAAAAATGGTGATAAAAAAGGCCGGGTGGCATTATTCAATCAATTTACCACCCGCCGTTCCTATTGCGTGAATTACCGCATCACCCAGTTTGATAATAGCGGCAAAGTGGTTGTCGACCGGCTGGCGGAATCAATCTGATCCCGGGGAACGTTATCACGCCGGCGTCCCGCGCCTTTAGCCCGGCCCGTCGCTGGCGGCGGCCAGCAGCGGCACAATCACATCGCTTAACGGCGTGGGGATATGGTGAATACGGCCATATCGCTGAACGACCCCGTTGCGAATATCCCACTCCAGCGGCAGCCCGGCCTCGCGATCCGTCAGTATTGAAGTGCTTAAATCCGGAGGCGCTCGATGGAAACCGGCGAGAATTTCCTGCGGCACGCCGTCGTCCAGGCTGGCGCCTGCGGCGCGCGCCACCGTCAGACCCTCTTGCAAATAGGCCAAAGCAAGCGCCGTAATATCGTCGCGGGCAAACATCCCTGCCCGCCTCCCCGCCAGCACCATCAGACCGGCGACCGCATTCTGCAGCAGTTTACGCCACGCAACGGAGAGAAAATCCGCGCTGATATCCACTTCACAGCGCGTGTCCCGTAGCGCGTGCCGCACCCGCTCGGCCCCCTCAACATCCGGCAGCGTCAGGCGCGGTTTCGCCCGCAGCCAGACCGACGCTTCAGGTTCACGCTGGGCGGGGAACCAGACGACCGATGGCAACACGGCCGCTTCCGCCACGTACGGCGCGAACAGCGTTTTTTGTTCAACGCCGTTTTGAAGCACGCAGACTACCGTTCGATCGTGACACAGCGCTTGCAGCCACGGTGCAATAGCCGCAATTTGTGTCGCTTTTACCGCCACAAATACCAGGTCGTACGGCGCGGCGACCGATGCCGGTTCCGTCAAGACCGGCCCCGGCACCACAATATTTCCACCATCAAAACGCAGCGAAAGCTGCGGGTGCGCACGGCGGCCGCATACCAGAGGCGTACGGCCAACCTCGTGCAGCGCCGCGGCGATGGTGGTACCAATTGCGCCCGGACCGATCAGCGCAACGGTGGGTTCTTCAACTGTCATCTATGCCTCCAGGCCGCTTCCGGCCCCTGAGATTTCATTAGTACGTAACATAAACGCGACTTCGTTCGCATTACCATTTTATTCATATGGGTAATCTGAATGTGTGTGTCAGCGTACACACTTTTCACCATCAACAAGGAAGGTACATGTTTCCAGAATACAGAGAGCTGATTTCTCGATTAAAAACCACGCATCCGCGCTTTCAGTCGCTATTCGAAAAACATAATGCACTCGATCACGACATTTCCCGCATAGAAGGAGTCGATGGCAAAGGATACAGTCTCGAGCTTGTACAGATGAAGAAAGAAAAACTTATGTTGAAGGACGAGATGCTCAAAATCCTCCAGCATGAAAGCTTGATGTAAACAAGAAGGCCGCCGGATGGCGGCCTTCTTATAGCACCAGGCTACGAGCGAATAAACGCCAGCAGATCGGCGTTAATCACATCGGCGTGCGAGGTATGCATACCGTGCGGAAAGCCGGGATAAATTTTTAGCTGGCTGTTCGGCAGCAGCTTATCCTGCAGTATCGCGGCGTTTTGATAAGGCACAACCTGATCATCATCGCCCTGCATCACCAGCACCGGCAGCGTAATGGCTTTTAAATCTTCGGTCTGGTCGGTTTCCGAAAACGCCTTAATCCCCTCATAGTGCGCTTTTGCGCTACCGGTCATGCCCTGCCGCCACCAGTTCTGAATCGTGCCCTGGGACACCTCCGCGCCTTCACGGTTAAAGCCGTAGAACGGCCCGGACGCCACGTCGAGATAAAACTGCGAGCGGTTGGCGGCCAGCGCTTTGCGAAAACCATCAAACACCTCGATTGGCGTACCGCCCGGATTACTCTCCGTTTTTACCATCAATGGCGGAACCGCGCTGATCAGCACCGCTTTGGCCACGCGCCCCTGCGGCTGACCATACTGCGCAACGTAGCGCGCAACCTGCCCACCGCCGGTAGAATGCCCGATATGCACGGCATTATGCAGATCCAGATGCTCCGCCACCGCTGAGGCATCGGCGGCATAATGATCCATATCGTGACCGTCACTCACCTGATCTGAACGACCATGACCGCGTCGGTCAATCGCAATAACCCGGAACCCTTCTGCCAGGAAAAACAGCATCTGGTTATCCCAATCATCGGCACTTAAAGGCCAGCCATGATGAAATACGATCGGCTGCGCCTCCTTCGGGCCCCAGTCTTTAAAGAAGATATTGACGCCGTCTTTGGTTGTCACAAATGCCATGTTACAAACTCCTCTCGTGAGAAAACAAGGCTGCGGGCCTGACGCCTGCAGTGGGTCGGGTCTAAAGGCGGGATGCTATCTCTGGACGATAGCGTCCCGTTAGGTGTGAAAATGACCTGGCTGGAAAAGTGTAGATGATTTTTGCCGATACTGAGCGTTCGCTTTGTATCCGATAAATGGGCTGTTAACAGCCCGGTTAAGCATGCAGAAAGGAAAATTTAACGCAGCACGAACTTAATAACGCCGGATGGTTACCGTTTCGGCTCCCGCCTGGTCGAGCGCGGCGAGTCCCTCCTCTATCCGCCCGAGGCTTATCAGCCCGGGGGAGTGGCGAAAATCCTCGCGAAAAATGGCCAGATTGCCCCACGGTGCGTAATAGGCGATGTCGCCGCGCCGTGGGGTCATTGAGGCGCCAGAATCCGCGCGGCGCAGTTTCGTCGGCAGCCAGGCGATTTTTTCCGTGGAACCATAATCCTCGAGCTTCACCGTCATCGGCAGCTGCGCCAGGAACTCATTAGCCGCTGCGCTCTCATCCAGCGAGCCGACAACAGTGGCGCCATTGAACTCAAACTGAATCTTCACCGCGTTCTCCCGCCCGGCGGCAAATGCCGCCCCCGTCGTAGCAATAAAAATCAATAGCGTGGCGCTAAGAGAGTTGAACATCCGCTCACCCTGCCAGGCCACGAGCGCGCAGGACTTCACTCACCACCGCTACCGCCGAAAAGGCATTTGGCCAGCCGGCATAGAAAGCAGCATGCGCAACGATCTCCCCCGCCTCTTGTGCGGTGAGGCCGTTATCCATCGCCCGGTTAAGGTGGTAGCCAATTTGCGCGCTTTGCCCGGCGGCAATCAACGCGCTGACCGTGACCAGGCTGCGGTCGCGCGGCTTCAGCCCCGGTCGCTGCCACAGGTCAAGAAACAGCGGTTGAGTCGTAAACTTCACCAGTCCAGGGGAAATCGCGCCGAAGTTCTGTTCTACGGTTGTTGAACGCTGGTTCTCCACCGCCTGATTAAGAGGGAGCAGCTCCGGGGAGGCAGCAGCCAGCTGCTCGCGGCCAATGCCGCGCGCGACAAAAATATCTTTCGTCACCGCAACGGCGGCCATCGCGTTGGGCCAGCCGGAATAAAAAGCCAGATGCGTGACGATCTCTGAGATTTCAGCCGCCGTGACGTCGTTATCCAGAGCAACTTCAACGTTATGTTTTAGCTCCGCCGGCTGATTACGGGCGATAAGAATCGCCACGGTCACGATGCTGCGGTCGCGACGCGAGAGTTCTGTTCTCTGCCAGAGATCCCCTATCAGCACCTCGCTGCCGAAACGGGCAAGCGCCGGCGCGACGGATTGAATATCCTCAGCGGACAATACGGATGGACTACGTGGGGCCATTTTTTCACCTCTTTTTTCTTCTGCCAGGGCTGGCGCGCCCAGCATTAACGACATTGCAGCTACGGCAATAAAAGCTTTCATTGTGAACACCTTCCCGGCACGTTAATTCTTCAGCCTTTCCACCAGTTGACGCTGGTATTCAGGCAGTTGATCGCGGCTGGCGCGCTGAAAAACCAGCGGAGGCAGCCAGGTCATTCCCGCATGCAGCGCGCTGGCCTTCATTGGCGTAAAGATGTCGGCCAGGCTGACGCCCGTTCGCCCGGTCTCGCCGTATGTCGCGTCACCGCCTGCGGCCGTCGTGACAATCAGCATCTCTTTGCCCTGCCATACTCCCGGCCCTACGCTGCCCCAGGTATCGTTCAGCCAGGCCTTCATCATCGGAGTGATGTTGAACCAGTGGGTCGGGAAGATAAAAACGATGCGCGAGTGTTCCCGCATGAGCCGTCGCTCTTCATCGGCATTGATATTTCGGGTGTCAAAACCGTAAAGCGCCTCGAGATTGCGTACGGTCACGCCGGGTACGCTTTGCGCTGCGGCCTCAAGACCTTTGGTCATGACCGATTGCTCGGGATACGGATGAGAGACGATAACCTGCGTGTTCGACTCTGCCGCGCGGCTGGTAGAGGTAAAGCTAAACAGAAATGCGGTGACGGCCAAAAGCCAGAACAGACCGGGAATACAGCGGTGCGAATAGTTCATCAAGCTCTCCTTCTCTTTTGCCACAGGGTAAGGCGCGGAATAAGAAGGAGCCAGCCCTCGCTATCGAATGGGGCTGTGAGTTATTTTCATCAATCGGGCTACAGACCGAGCGGCTTCATTTCCCGCACAAGGGAGATTAACAGGCGCAGCCCGGTGGGAACCTGATGACGGCTGGAGTAATAGATATAGAATCCCGGTCCGTATGACGCCCAGTCGGTCAGCACCAGACGCAGGCGCCCTGCGCTGACGTGCTCTGCTATCAGCGGTTCCGGCAGGTACATCAGGCCAAACCCCTGCAGAATGGCCACCACGCCCGTCTCGGCCAGATCGACCGTTAACAGCGGCGGTACTTTGACGATGAGCTGCTCTTCGCCACGTTCAAACTCCCATTTATAAATGCGGTTGTTTCCCAGACGATTGCTGACGCAGCGGTGCTGTTGAAGATCGTGAGGATGCCGGGGCTCGCCAAAGCGGGCAAGATATTCCGGGGATGCGGCGACCACCCAGCGCACATCGGCGGACAGCCGCTGCGCCACCATATCTTCAGGCACGGTTCCGCCATAGCGGATCCCTGCGTCAAACCGCGCTTCCGTTACATCAACAATGCGGTTGCTGGCCACGATATCCAGCTCAATATCGGGGTAACGTTCAGCAAAAACAGGCAGGACCGGGGCCAGCAGCAGCGTGGCCGCCTCGACGGCGACGTTGAGCCGAATATGTCCCGCAGGCGAGTCGCGAAACTGGTTGAGCTGTTCAATCGCGCCATCTATGGCGGCCACCGGCTCGCTCACCGCGCTGGCCAGACTCTCACCTGCCGCCGTCAGGGTTACGCTTTTGGTCGTACGGTTCAGCAGACGCACGCCCAGCCGCGCCTCAAATCCCTTGATCGCGTGGCTCAGCGTCGATGCGCTCACCCCAAGTTCAACGGCAGCTTTACTAAAACTCTGATGGCGGGCTATGGCGAAAAAATAGACAAGATCGGCCATGTCGGCACGGGTTATATTCATACGGTCTCGCTAACTGGATAGACTTTAAGCTGAAAAAACAACGTTACTTTGATGTGATGGCGTAAAGCAATCTGGCGCGTTACGCCTGCCCTGGCCGGAAAAACGGCAACGATTCATTCTGCGTGTCAATTATTATGTCGTTGACATTGATCTACAGAACTAGTTTACTGGTACAAAATAAATTCCTGGGTAGTGAACAATGCAACACGTAAACAATATGAATTTGCACGGCTGGTGGCGTACTTCCCGATAACGGGCAGTATCGCTACGTCTGCAGTTTGCACACCGATACCCGGCCCGCCAAAGCGCGGGCTTTTTTTCGTCCAGATTTTACGCCTACGGTACATCTACCGTAGAAAAAGCAGCCAGGAGTCGCTGCGCAGTACCTGATTTCACTTCACGTGCAGCGTCCTCTCCGGAATCAATAGACCCCGAATCATCAGGCACTGCGCATACAACAAGGAGCAATAATGAATACCTTACTCAACCCCTACTTTGGCGAATTCGGCGGTACGTACGTTCCGCAGATCCTCGTCCCCGCACTACGCCAGTTAGAAGAGGCGTTTGTTAGCGCCCGCGAGGATTCGCGCTTTCAGGCTGAATTAACCCGGCTGCTGAAAAACTATGCCGGTCGTCCGACGGCGCTGACCCGATGCCGTAATCTAACACAGGGTACCCGCACAACCCTGTATCTCAAACGTGAAGATCTGCTGCACGGCGGCGCGCATAAAACTAATCAAGTGCTTGGCCAGGCGCTGCTGGCAAAGCGTATGGGTAAAACCGAGATTATTGCCGAGACCGGCGCCGGTCAGCACGGCGTGGCCTCGGCTCTGGCCAGCGCGCTGCTGGGCCTGAAATGCCGCATCTACATGGGGGCGAAAGATATTGAACGTCAGTCGCCGAACGTCTTTCGTATGCGCCTGATGGGGGCGGAGGTGATCCCGGTGCACAGCGGCTCATCCACTCTGAAAGATGCCTCGAATGAAGCGCTACGCGACTGGTCCGGAAGCTATGAGACCGCCCACTTTATGCTGGGCACCGCCGCTGGCCCGCATCCTTTCCCGACTATCGTACGCGAATTTCAACGCATTATTGGCGAAGAGACCAAAGCGCAGATCCTCGAAAAAGAGGGTCGCCTGCCGGATGCGGTTATCGCCTGCGTTGGTGGAGGTTCCAACGCCATCGGCATGTTCGCTGACTTTATCGATACGCCCCAGGTCGGGCTGATTGGCGTTGAACCCGCTGGCCTGGGGATTGAGACTGGGGAGCACGGCGCGCCGTTGAAACACGGACGTACCGGCATCTATTTCGGTATGAAAACGCCTCTGATGCAAACCGATGACGGCCAGATCAAAGAGTCCTGCTCCATTTCCGCCGGCCTCGATTTCCCGGCCGTCGGGCCGCAGCATGCCCATCTGAACAGTATTGGCCGCGCAGAATACGTTTCGGTCACCGACGATGAAGCGCTGGCGGCATTTAAAATCCTGAGCCGCGCGGAAGGCATTATTCCGGCGCTTGAGTCATCCCACGCCCTCGCGCACGCCTTAAGAATGATGCGCGACAATCCGCATAAAGAGCAGCTGCTGGTGGTGAATCTCTCCGGCCGCGGCGATAAGGACATCTTTACCGTGCACGACATTCTGCAAGCGCGAGGAGAAATGTGATGAAACGCTATAACGATATGTTTTCGCAACTGCAAACTCGGGGAGAAGGCGCGTTCATTCCCTTCGTGATGCTCGGCGACCCGAATCCGGAGCTGTCGCTGCAGATTATCGATGCGCTGATCGAGGGCGGAGCCGATGCGCTGGAGCTGGGGATACCGTTCTCCGATCCGCTGGCCGACGGCCCGACAATACAAAACGCCGCCCTGCGCGCGTTTGCAGCCAACGTCACCCCTGCGCGCTGCTTCGACATGCTGGCCACCATTCGCGCCAGGTATCCGGCGCTGCCCATCGGTCTGCTAATGTACGCAAACCTGGTGTATAACCGGGGAATCGAGACGTTTTATGCCGCTTGCGCCCGTGCTGGCGTCGATTCTGTACTGGTAGCAGACGTCCCGTTCGGAGAGTCGGTACCGTTCCGCGAGGCTGCGATGCGCCATAATATTGCGCCCGTTTTTATCTGCCCGCCGAACGCTGACGATGAGCTGCTGCGACACATTGCCGCTCACGGCCGCGGCTACACCTACCTGCTGTCGCGCGCGGGCGTAACCGGCGCGGAAAACCGCGCCGCGCTGCCGCTGGAGCATCTGGTCTCTAAGCTTGGTGACTATCAGGCGCCACCGGCGATTCAGGGGTTTGGTATTTCAACCCCGGAACAGGTGGCGGATGCCATGAAAGCGGGAGCCTCCGGGGCTATTTCCGGCTCAGCAATCGTGAAAATCATCGAACAACATAAGGACGATCGGGAGGCGTTACTCAGTCGGCTGAAGGCTTTCGCCCGCAGCCTGAAAGCAGCCACCGTCAGGCTAACATAGCGCGGGGTTAATGCGGCAAAATGCCGGTGATGATTAATATCAATCACCGGCAATATCGCCTGACCGCTGAGGAATGAGCAGGGTATGGCGTAAAAAGCGAGCTTGCTGCTCTGACCTAAGTGCTGCAAAATTTAGCCAGGTTTCCCGGATACCATCATTCGGCCATCTGGCAATCCTCTTTTATCCGACCGAGGCGCATTTATGTTACCTGATTGCGATAAAGCCATCGTCCTGCTGCATGAAATCTACGGCATCAACGCGCATATTCAGCGATCCGCCGCGACCTGGCGCAGCCGCGGCTTCGATGCGTACACGCCAGCGCTTTTCCCTCACTCTGCGCCGTTCGCCTATGAGCAGCAGGAGCAGGCCTGGCGCCACTTTTCCGATAACGTCGGATTTGATACCGCCGCCATCGTGTCGCTGCTGGCCGAGCTAAGAGCGAAATACGGCACGCTAATCCTTATCGGCTACAGCGTGGGCGCCACCTTAGCCTGGCTGGCCGCCAGAAGCGGACTCTGCGACGGTGCGGTTTGCCACTACGGTTCACGGATCCGCCAGTACTGCGATGCGGCGCCTCCGTGCCCAACGCAGGTGATTCTCGCCCGCCATGAGCCGGCGTTCGATCCCCGCGCCCTGCAAAACGAGCTGGAGAAATATCCCTCCGTGGCCTGCCGGATGTTCAATGCGCAGCACGGCTTTTGCGATGCCGACAGTCCGGCGTGGGATGCGCGCCTTGCGCAGCAGGCGGACGAAGACACGCTGCGGTTTTTAACGCTTATTCAGCAAAGACAGGAGGCCTGATGCATCAGATATTTCAATGGATTAACGAACCCGCGACATGGTCAGAAGAGGACGGCGAACTGCGCGTCGTCACCGATGCGCAAACCGACTTCTGGCGCGAAACCTGGTACGGGTTTGAGCGTTTTTCCGGGCATATCTACGCCACGGAAGCCGCGGGGGACTTCACCTTTCAGGTAAGGGTGCGAGCAGATTTCAGTACGCTGTATGACCAGGCAGGGATCATGTTAATGCAGGACGCCAGGCGCTGGATTAAGGCCGGTATCGAGTACAACGACGGCGCGCCCGCTATCGGTAGCGTACTGACGCAGGGAACATCAGACTGGGCAACCGGTATTTTCCCGGGCGACCCCGGTGAGTTCTGGCTGCGTCTGACCCGCCGCGGAGAAGCGCTGCGCCTGCAGTATTCAACGGATGGCCAACTGTGGCCGCTGCTGCGGCTGTGCCCTTTTCCGGGCGGCGCGGCGAAGGTCGGCATCATGTGCTGCACGCCGCAGCGCAGCGGCCTGCGGGTTACTTTCGACCAGATATCACTGCTGCCGCCGAATGATAAAGATTTGCACGATCTGAGCTGAGCAGTCGGCTCGCGCGCGGGCAAAATCGCTGAAGAATCGCGACGGAGGTATGATTTCTGGCTCCTCGGGCTGCCCGTGCTCGCGCCTTGCTGCTAGATTGGCAGCAGCAACCTTCAGGCGAAAAATGAGGAGGAGTCATGTTTTCCTACATCATGCTCGGCACTAACGATCTGCCGCGCGCGATTCGTTTTTACGACCCGTTGATGGAGATGCTGGGGCAGCCCCGGAGCGGCCGCAGCGAGCAAGGCGCATCGTGGGGGACATTCAGCGGAAACCGCACCATCGGGCTGTGCGTTGGCAAACCGTTCAACCAGCAACAGGCAACAGCGGGCAACGGCGCTATGGTGGCCCTGAACGCACGTTCGGTTGAGCATATTCAGCAGTTGCATCAGCTGGCGCTACGCCTGGGAGGAAGTGATGAAGGCGCCCCAGGACACCGCCCGCAGTACGGTGAAGGTTTCCACAGCGCCTACGTCAGAGATCCGGACGGCAACAAGCTGGCGTTTGTTTATTACGCAAACACAGACTAAGCCCCACGCCGGAAAGTTAAGGCAGGGTTAGCGCATGGCGAAACCCTGCGCATCTCTCAATATCGCGACGGATGCTCTCAGCCAGATGATTCGATTTCGGCAAATGGCCATGCAAATCGCGGCCTTGTCTGCATCAGCCTTCCGTAAACATTCCCGACCTGAACGTCTCCCTCATGGCTTCGATCTCTTGCTGGCGGGCCGCCTTTAAGGCAGACAGCATATTGCAGGTAAAATCCACAAAGCCAACGCCGTTGGCAGTCACCAGGTTACCGTCGCGAACAGAAGGCACGTTTCTGTACCGCGCGGCGCCGCTGTAGGCTGACCCCGCCCGGCTCTGCAGGTAGGCCAGCCCGTTCGAGGTGTGGTCGACATCATTGAGAAAGCCATGCGCGCCAAGAAAGGCCGAAGCGTCGCATATCGCGCCTACCACAATCTGCCGGGCCTGCGCTTGTTCTACCAAAGGTACAACCCGCCGGGCCTCCTCTCCCCACCAGTTCATTCCGCCCACCAGCACCAGCGCGGCGTAATCATCGGGTATCGTCTCGAAGGTATAATCCGGCAGGCAGCGCACCCCGCCAATTGACCTCACCGGCCCCTCATCGGCAGCCACGGTTCTGACTTCGTATCGCGGTTCCCATACGCCAAACCCGCGGCGCAGCCCCGGTGCCAGCAGCGCGAACTCCCAGTCGGCGTACTCCTGGATGAGGACAAACAGCACTTCTTTACGCGTATCCATAGACATCGCACTCTCCTTTTATTAACAGAATTTGCCGTCGCAGCATCCGGGGTACCGATGGACACTATCGCCGTACTGCCGCCAAAAACTGTATAAATTCACAGTATAAAAGGCAAGGCTATTTTGCCCCTTGCGGCAACCCGAATCGATTTTTGCGAGTCAGCTCCCCGGATAGAAAACTATCCGGGGCAATGGCTATCGTCTCCCGCGCGCTGAGCCCGCGTTTAATGAAATAGGCCTGCGCGCCAGGAGAACCTCCCTCGTGATGTACAGCGTATATCCCTCCGGCCGCAGCCTGGGCGCCCGCAGTTCTTTCAGCGTAATACCGACGATATCTCCCGATTGAAGACGTTGACGGATCGCGCTACCGCTAAGCCGCAGCGCTCGTCTCAGGACCGACAGCAGGCTGGTCTGAAAGGCGCGCGTGACTCTGACATCCACCCTCACCTGAGAAGCGCGAACAAGGTTGATGCGCCAGCGTTCCTGAACCACAAAGTCAGGCGTACCCGATAGCGCCGCGCGATTACGCCGCAGAACGACCGGATCGTGAGAGTAAGCCTCGACGGCAGATTTATCGTTAGCGATAAGTCGCGCGTAGAGCTGCGGATTGATTTTGCTGACGGGCAAACGCGAGAACAGGCTGATGTTCCAGGTATACGCGCAGCGCACGCACTTATAGATACTCCAGACATCGAGCACTTTTTTTTGCGAGTTGACCCGGAAGGCGCCGGACGGGGTGAAATCCTGCTGCCCATGACAGGCGGGGCAGCGCTTGCTAATCAGCTGATAGCCGACTGGCCTGACGTTCCATGTAATTTTCATGGTGAACCTTTTTTTAACCCATACAAAAGCGGATCCGTCGAAAACGGACCGTGATTTTTGCGATGTGAAAAATATTTAGAGAATACTTTTCAGTGGGTTAAAAAAAGATTTCCAACGCGACGACCCTGTCTGACCGTGAATGAATGCGTTCAAGAGTAGCAAAGCGGCAAGCGGGCTAAATATGCATTAAATCAATAAATACATAGAAATCATTCACAAACGACGTTGTTTACCTTCTGTTCACAAAACGAGAAGCGGCTCACTGATCAAACAAACCTAAACGTTTATGTTTAGTCTCATAAACGTTTAGGTCAAGGAAATAGCCGTCTGTATCGCGGGTAATTTCATAAATGCAGAGAGCGAAATATGCGTAAAGCAACGATGCGGGATGTAAGTGAAGCGACGGGATTTTCTATGTTTACCGTTTCACGCGCGCTAAACGGTGGCGATGGCGTTGCTGACGACAGCCGGGAGCTGATTTTAAAAGTGGCGCGAGAACTCGGCTACGTACCTAACCGCGCGGCCCAGGCGCTACGCCGCTCAAGCAGAGACTCGGTGGCGGTGATTACCGCCCATGCCTCGAACTCTTACTACCTCAACCTGATGTCCGGTATTCAGCAGATGCTGCAGCCGTCGCAGTGGACCGTAGTGCTTGGCGATATCGCGGTCAACGGTACCTACGACCGCGCGCAGGAAGATCGCATGATTAACCGCCTGATCGAGTCGCGAATGGCCGGGATCATTTCGACGGTGACGCTTCAGCCGGAAAGCCTGAGCCTGCTGGCGAAATGGGATATTCCGGTCGTCTTCGTTGACTCACCTCCCCGCGGCGAGCACAACTTTCCCAGCGTCACGACCGACAATTATCAGGCCAGCCTGCTGGTGGGGAACCATCTGGCGCAGCACGGCTATAAAAGCTGGCTGCTCCTCATCTACCCGGACCGCTGGACCACGCGTTTTGAACGCGAGCGCGGTATTCGCGAGGCCGCAGAGCGCTGCGGCGCAACGCTTGAAGTTGTCGAAACGGAGAACGACGCGCAGTCGGCTGCGGACACCCTGAGCCGATACCTGGACCGCCAGACATCGCTGCCGGACGCGCTTATTGCCGGTAACAACCCTATTCTGCTGGGTTCACTTAAACAGCTTCAGCAGCGCCAGATAGCCATCCCCAACGATATGGCGCTTATCGCCTACGATGAATTCGACTGGGCGCCGCTATTAAATCCGCCGCTAACGGTGCTCAATGAAAACAGCGAAGAGATTGGCAGGCAGTCGGCTGAAATGCTTATCCAGTTAATTAATCCGGAAGGAAAAGGAGAAATTAATACCCAGCGTAAAGTTCCCGCCGAACTGGTTATTCGCCAGTCCTGCGGCTGTAGAAAATGAATAACTATTAAAAAGATTGCTGACAACGTACCGCCCGGACGGCATTGCCCGGCGGCGCTTCCCCTGCACGGGCCGACAGAAACGGCGCTTGCGGTTTTCGTCGGCCGGGTAAGGCGCCACCCGACAAAAAAGCGGGCTACGGCGTGCTATACGCGCTCATCATTTTAGCGATGTAAATAACGGCTGAATTTCAGTCGCTACCGAAAAACAACATCAGGGGATTATTTCTGAGGCTTCCCCACACCTGGCCGTACCTTATACCACACGATAATGAAAGGAGCAGAATATGACCAAACTTCGCAAAGCATGGCTGGCTGTCGCGGTTAGCGCGGTAATCACCACCATGACAGGGTTTATTCCCGCAGCCAGCGCCGCGCCGCAGGATGGCAAAAAAATCTCCCGCATCGGCTTAATGGTGCAGGACATGTCCAACCCCTTCTTCTCGGCAATGGAAAGGAACGCTAAGCAGGCCGCGGCGCAAATCGGCGCAACCCTTAACGTACAGGATGCGCAGGTCGATCTGGCAAACCAGAACACGCAGATTGACGCGTTTATTCAGCAGAAAGTGGATCTCATTATTATTTCCGCCGTCGATGAGTCCGGGATCGAGCCGGCCATTCAGCGGGCAAAAGCCGCCGGAATTATCGTTATCGCGGTCGATACGCCCGCGAAAGGCGCAGACGCGGCGATCATGACCAACGCCATCCAGGCCGGGGAAACCTCCTGCGAATACCTGTTCAGCCAGATGGGCGGCAAAGGCAAAGTGCTGCTGGTGGATGGCACGCCGATTCAGACCATTATCGACCGCATCAAAGGCTGTAAAAACGTCGCGCAAAAATACCCGGATATCAAAATCGTCGGCCAGCAGGCATCGCGCAACGACCGCGCTTCCGGCCTGATGGTGACCACCGACATGCTCACGGCCAATCCGGACGTCGCCGGTATTTTCGGCATGAACGATCCTTCCGCGCTCGGTGCGGTACTGGCCGTTGAACAGGCGGGCAAAGCGGGCGCGATCAAAGTTACCGGCGTCGACGGTAGCCCGGAAGCGGTTGAAGAACTTAAGCGCAGCGGCTCGCCGTTTATCGGTACCGCAACGCAAAATCCGGGCGAAATGGTGCGCCAGGCCATCACGCTTGCTCAGGATATGGTCGACGGCAAACCGATCGCCTCCCATACCGTCCTGATCCCCAGCGTACTGGTCACCCGCGATAACGTCGACAGCTATCCGGGCTGGTAATCACTTCGTCACTTTAAGAGGCAAAAACGGGATGACGCTCAGGTTCATCCCGGAGGGCAAAGACAATGGCCGATACAACATCACCTCCCTTGCTCAGGCTGGAAGGGATTTCAAAACGCTACGGCGCGACCCTGGCGCTGAACAACGTACGCTTTGATTTATTCGCCGGAGAGGTCCATGCCCTGATGGGGGAAAACGGCGCGGGCAAATCCACGCTGATGAAGATCCTCTCCGGTAACGAGCAGCGCGATAGCGGCGTTATTTTTATCGACGGGCAGGAGATTGATATTCGCACGCCCAGGGATGCCCGCAAATATGGCATCGCCATTATCCACCAGGAGCTGAATACGGTTCCCGATATGACGGTGGCGGAAAACCTGTTTCTCGGCCAGGAACCGACCGCTTTCGCCGGTATTCTCGATCGCAAACGGATGCACCGGGAGGCCAGAGAGAAGCTGGATCGGATTAACGCGGACATCGACCCGCAGGCGCCGCTCGGCTCGTTGAGTATCGGGCGTCAGCAAATGGTCGAGATCGCCCGCGCCGTCAGTGAAAACGCCAAAGTGCTGGTGCTTGATGAGCCGACCGCCGCCCTGTCGCGGGCGGAGACTCTCCAGCTATACCGGCTGATCGAGCAGATGCGTCAGGATGGCGTCGGGATGGTCTATATCTCGCACCGCATGGAAGAGGTATGGCAGCTGGCAAACCGGGTCACGGTCTTCAGGGACGGCACGTGGATCGGCACGGAAATCCTCGGCAACGTCTCAACCACCGATATCGTCCGCATGATGGTCGGCCGGCAAATCGTCGATCTTTATCAGCACGAGCCGCGTACGCCCGGCAAGGTACTGCTGGAAGTCAGGGACCTGGCAGGCAGTGCGACCGGCCCGGTCTCCTTTGAGGTCAACGCGGGCGAAGTGGTCAGCATGTCCGGTCTGGTGGGCTCCGGGCGAACCGAAGTCGCTCGCCTGCTCTTCGGCGCCGACCCGCGCACCCGGGGAAGCGTGCGCATTGACGGCCGGACGAGCAATCCGGTAGACCCCACCGCCGCTATCGCCGACGGTATCGGGATGGTGACCGAAGACCGCAAAACTCAGGGACTGTTTCTGGGGCATTCGGTTGAGCACAACATTGATATCAGCTCGCTGGATAACTTTGTCGCCGGCGGCGTGGTGAAACGCAAGACGATTCGCGCCGCCGTCCTTGAGCAGATGCGCAGGCTGCGGCTGCGGGAAAATGCGGTTGAACTGCCCGTCAGCGCCCTGTCCGGCGGAAACCAGCAGAAAGCGGCGCTGGCGCGCTGGCTGCTGCGCGATTCGAGGCTGCTTATTCTCGATGAACCGACCCGCGGCGTGGATATCGGCGCCAAAAGGGAAATCTACGAACTGATCGACAAGCTCGCCCGCGCCGGGAAAGCCATTTTGGTGATCTCCTCCGATTTACCGGAGGCCATCGGCATTAGCGACCGCGTGCTGGTCATGCGCGGCGGGCGAATCGTTCATCAGTTACCCTCGTTTTCAGCCACGGAAGAAGAAGTGATGCTGCACGCAACAGGAACCTTTACCAGTCAATCCGGAGAATGCCATGGACAACAATAAACCTGTGACGGAACTGCCGGTCAAAGCGCCGTTTGATTTTGCGAAATGGTGGGATCGGGTGGGGATCTTAATCGTTCTGCTGGTGCTGCTGATCCTGATGTCCACCCTCGCGCCAAACTTTAACCGCGTCGATAATCTGCTGAATATCGCCCGCTCGATTTCCGTCAACGCTATTCTGGCGGCGGGCATGACCTTCGTCATTTTAACCAGCGGCATTGATTTATCCGTCGGGTCAATCGTCGCCGTTTCCGGCGTAGTCTCAGTGGTCGCGGCGATGGCCGGGCTCCCTGCGCCGCTGGCGATTCTGGCCGGCGTTGGCGTGGGCGCGCTGTGCGGCCTGCTTAACGGCGTGCTCACCGCCTATCTCGCTCTCGCGCCCTTTATCGTCACTCTCGGCACCATGACCTTCCTGCGCGGTATGGCCTACACCATTACCGAAGGGCAGCCTATTGTGTCGAGCAGCCTGAGCTTCCGCGAGCTGGGAAATGGCTATCTTGCCGGTATCCCCGTGCCGGTCATTATTATGCTGATTGTTTATCTGCTGGCGTGGTTCATTCTTGAGCGCACGCGGTTCGGCCGTCATATCTATGCCGTCGGCGGCAACGCCCAGGCCGCGCGCCTGGCCGGCGTACGGGTCAAACGCGTGCTGGCGGCGGTCTACATGATTGCCGGCGTCTGCGCGGGTCTGGCGGGAATTATCTTCGCCGCCAGGGTGATTTCCGCCCAGCCCACGGCGGGTACGGGATATGAGCTGGACGCCATTGCGGCGGTGGTGCTGGGAGGCACCAGCCTCGCCGGTGGACGCGGGCGGATTATCGGCACCCTGATTGGGTCGATTATTCTTGGCGTACTCAGCACCGGCCTGATTCTGCTGAGCGTGCCCTTTTTCACCCAGCTATTGATTAAAGGCATCGTCATCATTCTTGCCGTGGCGATTGACGGGCTGAAGCAGCATCCGGAGCTGTTTACCTTCTGGCGGAAAAAAGAGATCGCCCGTACCCGCTAGCTTTCCCTGACGCTTTGTTTATCCGCCGCGCTGGCGGCGGGTCTTCGCACGCTTAAATTTTAATGGAGTATACCCTCATGACATATCACATTACGCTGACGGACCCGATGAACGGTACCCGGGATCGCGAACCGATTACGTTTACTCTCCCGGAGAAACTGCAGGAGCCCCTGTGGTGGGCGATTACCGACGAGGATGCGCGGATCCTGTGCCAGCGCCTTGAGCAGGAGTCGTCGGCAAGCCGTACCGCTTTTATCGCGACGGTCAGCTTCAGCGGGACCCTCAAGATGCGGCTTGACCGCCCGCTCACGGCGGCGGAAGTCGGTGAAATCGCCGGTATCCACCGGCTGCCTGGCCGGGAAAAGGACTGTTTTGTCCGTCTCAATACCGGCTGTTTCGATCTGGAAATGTGTCGGGGAACCGCCCAGGGCGTCGGTGCATCCAAGTGGGGGCTGCGCCATTTTCGCGCGCTGCAGGACAACGTCGAGCTGCTTCCTTCCGGAAATAACGCCATTGGCGGGTTTTACGGCCCGTTTTTCACCCCGGAAAATGGGCTGATAAACCCGCCGGAGCATACCCTCGTTGATATTGAGATCCTCGAGGAAGGCCCGGTCTATCATCACTACCGCATGCGCGGCGCGATCCCCGACGGATTATTACCGGAGCTGCGCGGTAAACGTTTCTCCATCGACTGGAAATTTAGCTGGAACACGCCCTGGTTTCAGCGGCGCTACTGCGTAGATGATTTTTCAACGGTGATTAACGGCCGTTCGGTGACCAACAAGATCACCGTCGGCGACGAATTTGAGAGCGGCCCGGGAAAACTGCTGTTCGATCGCTTCGCGGCGTACGGCGGCACCCGCTATCGCGCGGGCGACCCCTATGCCGAAGAGCTGGTCGCCATGGTGGCCAATACCGTCACCACCTCGGAAAACCAGAGCCCGAAATTTACCGAATTCCGCGAACAGCTCGCCGATATGGCCTCCGCCCACTGGGATCTCTACTGGCGGATGTTCTGCCGCTGGGAGAACGTGCTCGATGAGGCGGAGATTCGCGAACGGCTGAGCCAGGTTCGCGCCCGGGCGCATCGCAGAGCCGATCTCACCGAGCGGGAATGGCTGCTGACCGATTCGCCCGTTGACGTTTCCGCCGTCGCGGATGAAACCATCTTTCCCGGGCCGGCCAGTAAAACCGTCGAGTATGATTCAGCGAGCGGCCGGGCGATGATCTGGTGGACCTCCCGCCCCTCCGGCGCGTTTCAGATAGTCCAGCGCCGCCAGTCCGGATGGGTTAACTGGGGCAGCAACGGCGAAAACGAGTGTCCGGAGCTCCCCGTCGGCGTCGATATCAAGACCGCCTGCGGACGTTTTGCCGAAAACTGGATGCAGGTAGCCGATCGGCTGGAAACCCCGCCGGCGGTCGCGGTGAGCCAGGGAGAAAAGCCATGATCCTTTGCTGCGGTGAAGCCCTCATCGACATGCTGCCCTGTCGGAGCCGCGAGAATGCCCCCGCCTTTACTCCCTGCGTTGGCGGGGCGGCGTTCAATACCGCCGTCGCCCTGGGTCGCCAGGGGATGGCGGTCGCGCTGTTTTCCGGTTTATCGGACGATTTTATGGGTGACATGCTGCGCCACACGCTTGACGCCTCCGGCGTGGATTATTCGCCCTCAACCCGCGCGCCGCTGCCCACCACCCTCGCCTTCGTCAGGCTGGTAGGCGGTCAGGCCCGCTATACCTTTTACGATGAGAATAGCGCCGGTCGAATGCTGACTGAAAACGACCTGCCGACGCTCGGGGATGACGTCTCCGCCGTTCTGTTCGGCTGCATCAGCCTGATCGCCGAACCGTGCGGCAGCGTTTATGAAGCGCTGATGGTAAGGGAAGCGCCGCGTCGGGTGATGTTCCTCGACCCTAATATTCGTGAAATTTTCATCCCGGACCGGCAGAAACACCTGGCGCGCATGAGGCGCATGATTGCGCTGGCGGATATCGTCAAGCTTTCCGATGAGGACCTCGCGTGGTTTGCCGAACCCGGCGAAGAGCATGAGGTGATAGGCCGCTGGCTGGCGCGGGGGCCGAAGCTCATCGTGGTCACCCGCGGCGCTGACGGCGCTGATGCCTGGACCGCTGATTTTCATCTGCATGTGCCCGCTATTCGCGTAGCGGTGGCCGATACCGTCGGCGCGGGCGATACGGTGAATGCCGGTATTCTCGCCAGCCTCTCGCAGGCCGGGCTCCTGGAGAAGGAGAAACTAGTGACACTGTCACGCGAGCAGGTTCGCCAGGCGGTGGATCTGGGGATGCGCGCCGCAGCGGTGACGGTTTCCAGGCCGGGCGCTAACCCGCCCTGGGATCATGAACTCTGAAGACAGCGGACGCCCTGTCAGCAAGCGATAGCCAGATGAGGGTCTGAAACAGCATTTATTGACGGACCCTTATCCTGATTTATTTTGTATATGATTTGAGTCCCAATTATTGAATGAAAGCTAAACCAGCTTCATTTATTCATGGGTTATTGCCGACTAATCCATTAATATCAGCTAATTAGATCGTCATTCAGTTTCTGTCGATCCCGTTAACAGACATCAGGGACAGGACGTCAATAATGAAAAACAATCCATGGTTCGTGCGTTTGCGTAATACCTCTATTCCGCAGCATAAGCTGCGTCCGGCGAAATGGCTGGCGCTGATTGCCCTGCTGCTGCTGCTGGCGCAGTTGACGATAGAGTTTTTACTCTTAGCATAAGCACAATAAAATCGGCTGTTGGTGTTCAAATTCGCAAGCGCCGATAAGATTAAACTCAAGTTTAATTCGTGATAAGCATCTCAGTTTATCAACAACGGCTAGACAGAAAGAACGCCGGCATGCTAGTAATTAATTCAAGCAAGGGAACGGATTTAAATTAAACACCATTTAAACCCTACCCGTCAGGCTGAAAAATTAATTGATAATGGTTTGGATTACTGAACGATTATCAAAAGGGTAAGTGAATCGAAGGCCCTCAGAGACGAAAGTCTCTGAGGGCCTTTTTTGTTTTTTTCTATCTCAGGAGTCAAAAAATGTCTAAAGAACGTCGTCTCTCTCGCATTTTCGCAAAAGATGGTAAATCCGTCACGCTGGCGCTGGATGGCTACTATTTTTCAAGCAAAACAAATGGTATTGATAATACGATAAATCAGCTTCCGGCCCTTGTTGAAAGCGGCCTGGACTGCGCGCTGGTCACTTATGGCATGTTGAAAAATTTCCGCGAAGTTTTCAATTGCGTTCCCGTTGTATTACGCGTCGATAGCACAGTGAATATTTTTGATAATACCGTTCCCGATACGACCCCCGTCTTTTCCATTGAGGATGCGCTGAAAGTGGCTGCGGAAGGCGTGGTGTGCATGACCTTCCCCGGCGCGTTCAATGAAGAGAAAACGCACATCATGGCGATGCAGCTGGCGCAGGCCGCCGATCGCTGGAACGTGCCGCTGATCGTGGAATCCCTGCCGTACGGCTATCCCGTGACCAGCGACGACTCCAACAACCCGGCCGTTATCGCCGCCTCGGCCCGCATCGCCGTAGAGCTGGGGGCTGACGTGATCAAAACCCGCTTTACCGGTACCGAAGATGATCGGCTTATCGTCGAAGCGGCCGGCGTGCCGGTACTCGCGCTGGGCGGCCCGAAAACCGGCATCGACGGTTATTTTAAATTTGTGCAGCACTGTATGCAGGTGGGTGCAAAAGGCGTGGCGGTGGGCCGCAATATTACTCAGGACCCACAGCCGGCAAAAGTAGTAGCAGGTCTGAACGCCATCATCCATGAAAATGCCACAGCGGAAGATGCCTACAGCCTCTACATGGCTAAATAACATCGGATATTAATATGTTCTTAAATAACACCATCATTCCTTCCGTCAGAAAATATAAACATTTTGAACAGGCGTTGGCCTGCGCATCAGAATACGTACTGCTGTCCGAAGCAAATATCGGCAACCTGCAATCGCTGATTGGCAAATGCCATCAGCGCGGCAAAAAAGTGCTTATTCACCTGGAGCTACTGGGCGGTTTTAAACCCGACCAGGCGGGGATCAGTCTGCTCAAAAATTACTACAAGGTTGATGGTGTTATTTCGTCCAATCTCTCGGCCCTACGCTATGCCAAAAAAGAGGGATTGTTAACTATCTTCCGGGTATTGCTCATCGACTCGCGTTCGCTGGATCACTCCATCGATATTGTTAAGCATAACCCGCCAGATGCTATTGAAATCCTACCTGCTGAATATGCCTGCCAGTGTCTGGAATTGATTAGCCGGAATTTAAAAGGCTTTGACGTGATATTCATCGCCGGAGGCTTTGTAAAGCGGAAATACCTTGTAGATAAAATTTTCCATGCCGGATTTAAAGGCATTACTACCAGCGAACCCGGTTTATGGTAACGCATAAGGAGTCCACGTCAATGAAACAACACTACGTCATGGGCATTGATAACGGCGGCACCGTCACAAAAGCGGCGATTTACGATCGCGCCGGCAACGTGGTGGCCAGCGCGTCGAAGTCTACGCAAATGCTGACCCCGAAGGAATTTCACACCGAGCGAGATATCAACGAACTCTGGGCGGCCAACGTTGAAGTCATTAAAACGGCCCTCGCGCAGTCGGGGATCGACGCCAGCCAGATCAAAGGCGTGGCGGTCACCGGCCACGGCAACGGGCTGTATATGGTGGATGAAACGGGCGCCCCGGTGCGCAACGGGATCATTTCCACCGATAGCCGGGCTAAGGGCTGGGTTGAAAAGTGGTACCGCGACCCGACGTTTGTCAGCGACATTTTGCCCAAAACCATGCAGTCCATCTGGGCAGGCCAGCCCGTCGCCCTCCTCGCCTGGCTGAAAGAGAACGAGCCTGAAGCGCTGAACAACGCGCGCTACATATTCATGGTCAAAGATCTGATTCGTTTTTATCTGACCGGCGAAGCCTTTCTCGAACTTACCGATATCTCAGGGACTAACCTGATCAACGTTCGCGACCGTGACTATGATGCCTCGCTGCTGGCCTGGTGGGGGCTCGGCGATCTGCGCGACAAGCTTCCGCCCATTAAACGCTCCACCGATTGCTGCGGCTACATTACCGACGACGTCGCGCAGCTAACCGGTTTGTCTGCCGGCACGCCTGTCTCGGGCGGCGTGTTTGATATCTCGGCGTCATCCATCGCTTCCGGCATCAATACGCTGGATAAGCTGGCGATTATTACCGGCACCTGGAGCATCAATGAATACGTGACCGACCATCCGGTTATCGACCGGGATCTCTTTATGACCTCGATTTATCCGATTGAGGGCAAATGGTTAATTACCGAGGCCAGCCCCACATCCGCCAGTAATCTGGAGTGGTTTATCAATAACTTTATGGAAGGCGATCGCACCGCCGCGGCAGCGCAGGGATCGTCAGTCTACGATCTGTGCAATGAGCTGGTCTCCACGACAACGCCCGCCGAGAGCCACCTGCTGTTCTTCCCGTTTGTCTTCGGCTCCAACACCATCCCGGACGCCTCCGCGGGGTTTATCGGCCTGAATAGCTTCCATAAAAAAGCGCATTTTCTGCGCGCTATCTACGAGGGGGTCGCCTTCAGCCACCTTTATCACACCGAACGTCTGCGCAACATCAACCCTGATCTAAGCCGCACCATTCGGATTGCGGGCGGCGTCACTAACTCTGCGGTCTGGCTGCAGATATTCGCCGATATTTTCCAGTCCACTCTGGAGATTGTCGACGTGAAAGAGCACGGCACCCTGGGCACCGCGATGACCGCCGCGGTCATGGTTAGCTGGTTTGATGACGTCTTTGCCGCCTCAAATGAGATGGTTCACGTTTCGCGAACGGTCACGCCAAACCCGGACAATAACAAGGTCTATCAGGATAAGTATCAGCTCTACAAAAATCTGCTATCGGAAATGCAGTCTCCGTGGAAAAGCTGCAGTAACTACATCACGCATTAAGCGAGGAAAGTATGGATCTGAATTTACACCACCGCACGGCTATCGTCACCGGCGGCGCAACGGGACTGGGCAAAGAGTTTGTCCTTTCCCTCGCTAGAGAAGGAGTCAACATCTGCTTCACCTATATGCGTGATGAGGAGCGCCCGGAGCAGCTGATCGATACGGTAAAAAATAGCGCCAGCGTCGAGATTATTGCGGTGAAAACCGATCTTTCCGATGAGCAAAGCCGGGAGAATCTGTTCGCGACCTGCATTGAGCGGCTGGGGAACGCCGATATTCTGGTCAACAACGCCGGGATCTGGCTAAGCGGCTACGTCACTGAAATCACCCAGCAGGAGTGGGACAGCGTGATGAACGTCAACCTGAAGGCGGTTTTCCACCTGAGCCAGATGTTTGTCAACCACTGCCTGGCGAAAGATCGGGCCGGCAGCATTCTGAATATCACTTCTCAGGCGGCCTTCCACGGTTCGACCACCGGTCATGCACATTACGCGGCCAGTAAAGCGGGCCTGGTGGCATTTTCTATCTCGCTGGCGCGCGAGGTGGCGAAACAGAAAATCAATGTCAACAACATCGCCGTCGGCATTATGGATACCGCGATGATCCGTAAAAACATTGAGCAGAATCCTGACTATTACGTCAGCCGTATTCCGGTGGGCCGGGTAGCCCAGCCGCACGAAATTGCCGACATCGGCGTCTTCATGGTCTCTCCGAAAACCAGCTATATGACGGGAGCGACTCTGGATGTCACCGGCGGTATGTTGATGCGTTAATTTATGGAGAATCATTATGAAATGTCTGGCAATTGCCGATCTGTTTATCAATGCAGCGATGATGGACGCGGGTCTGAAAGCGCTGAAAGATAAAGGTATTACAGTGGAAGTGCGCGAATGGTCGCACGAATCGATTGAAAAACTGCAGGAGGATAATTTACTGGTTGAACAGCAAGGCTCCGAAGCGGTGGCTCTGCCTGCCGCCCTGCTTCAGGGCGCTGAGGAGGTTGAGATCCTGATCGTCCAGTTCGCCCCGGTTAACGCGGCGGTATTCGACAAGCTGCCAAAGCTTAAATACGTTGGCGTGCTGCGCGGCGGCATTGAAAACGTTAATCAGGCGGAGGCCAAAGCGCGCGGAGTTGAGGTAATGAACACGCCGGGGCGTAATGCCCGCAGCGTGGCGGAGTTTACCGTCGGCATGATTCTGGCGGAAATGCGCAACATCGCCCGCTCGCACGATGCGCTGCGCGATAAGTTCTGGCGCAAAGAGAGTCCTAACCACCGGGCCATTCCTGAACTGGGCGGCAAAGTGGTGGGTCTGGTCGGGCTGGGGCATATCGCTCAGCTGGTGGCCGGCTTCCTGCGCGGTTTCGGCAGCGAGATTATCTTTTACGATAAGTACGTCCCCGGCCATGACAGCTATGAAAAGGTGGACTCTCTCGATGAGCTGGTTCGCCGTGCGGATGTGATTTCGCTGCATGCCCGCATGACCCCGGAAACGGAAAACCTGATTAACGCACATCATTTTGAATTAATGAAGGAGAGCGCCATTATCGTCAATACCGCACGCTCCGGCTTAATTAATGAAGGCGATCTGATCGCCGCGCTGCAGGACGGTAAAATCATGGGCGCCGCCCTCGACACTTTTGATGATGAGCCGCTGCCGGACGATAGCGCGTTTTATTCGCTGAATAACGTCACGATAACGCCGCATATTGCCGGCAGTACTATTGATGCCTTCAGCAATTCGCCGAAGATTTTTTCTGAGATCTTGCTGAAGCAACTCGGTTAAATATTAAAAGAGCCGCTTAAGGTTTTTGCTACGGCCCATTGGGCACGGGTTCGCTCGCGCCCAATTCGGCCGCCTTTTAAGGAAATATTATGGATATTATCAACAGCATTATTAGTCTGGGGGCATCAGTGATGATGCCAGTAATATTCTTTATTATCGCCCTGTGCTTCGGCGTTAAAATTGGCACCGCATTTAAAGCCGGGATGCTGGTCGGTATCGGTTTTGAAGGGGTGGGTCTGGTGATCGGCCTGCTGTTGACCAACCTCGGCCCGGCGTCGCAGGCCATGGTTGAACGCATCGGTCTGCACCTGACGGTGGTCGATACCGGCTGGCCGACCGCCTCCACTATCGGCTGGGGCTCGCCGCTGATGCTGCCGGTGGTCGTGGGATTTATTGTTATCAATATCGCCATGCTGCTGCTTAAATTAACCAAAACGGTAAATATCGATATATTCAACTACTGGATTTTCCTGATTATGGGGTCGGTTGTGTATGCCGGCACCGGTAACTACTGGCTCTCCGTTGGCATTACCTTCGGCATATTTATCTTAACCCTGCTGGCGGCGGATTTAACCGCACCGTATTTGCAAAAAAACTATAATCTTAAAGGGATATCATTCCCCCATCTTACCTGTATAACCTACGTGCCGTTTGGTATTGCCTGTAACTATATTATTGATAAGATCCCGCTGATTAATAAAATTAATTTCGACCCGGAAAGTATTAATAAAAAATTCGGCGTCTTCGGTGAACCGCTGACCCTGGGCTTCGTGCTGGGGCTGCTGCTGGCCTTCCTTGCCGGATACGATGTTGCAGCCGCGGTGTCGCTGGCGATTAAAGTTTCCGCCGCCATGCTGCTGCTGCCGAAAATGATCGAAATTTTAGTGCAGGGTCTGCTTATCGTGCGCGATGCCGCGGAAGCGAAGCTGAAAGCGAAATTTCCCAACCGCGACTTCTATATCGGCATGGATACCGCGCTGCTTATTGGCGAACCCTCGGTGCTGGCGACCGGGCTGCTGCTGATCCCCATGGCGGTGGTGCTGGCGATTATTCTGCCGGGCAACCGCGTGCTGCCGTTTGTCGATCTGGCCTCGCTGATGTTCCTGCTGGCGATGGTGACGCCGTTCTGCAAACGCAATATGTTCCGCATGTTTATCACCGGCACGCTGGTGGTCACCTGTATTTTGTACGTCGGGACGGATATTTCGCGGGAATACACCCAGGCGGCGGTCAACTCTAACATTCCGGTGCCGGAAGGGATGGCGGAAATCACTAATATCGTGGGCGGAGCCACCACCCCGGTGGGCTGGCTGGCGGTGAAATTCGGCGAGTTTTTCAGTACCGCGCCGTAAACTCCCCCTTTTCTCACTCAGCCCGGCGCGGGAAACGGCGTCGGGCTTTTTCGTCTCGCCCTGCGTTCAAGCACAAAAATGCCTGCCAGGAGGGTAAGCTGGCAGGCATGGTTCAATAAAAGGCGTTGTCTTAGAACTGGTAGGTTATGCCCACGGCAACGATGTTATCGGTGCTGATGCTGGCATCTTTGGTGAACCTGGTGTCATCCAGCAGGTTGATTTTGTAGTCCACATAGGTAGACATGTTTTTATTGAAGTAGTAAGTCGCGCCGACATCTACGTATTCAACCAGATCCTGGTCGCCGTAGCGGCCCAGATCTTTGCCTTTTGATTTCAGGTAGGCGATGGACGGACGCAGGCCAAAATCGAACTGATACTGGGCCACAACTTCAAAGTTCTGCGCGGTATTGGCGATATAGCCTTTACCAAACTTCGTCATGTTGCGGGTTTCCGCATAGGTGGTTGCCAGGTAGATGTTATTAGCATCGTACTTCAGACCGGCCGCCCACACTTCCGCTTTTTCGCCACGGGCGTAGAAGTCAGGATTCACGCGCCCTTCCCTGACCTGCGCATCGGTGCGATCGGATGCCGCGTAGGCCGCGCCTACGCCAAATCCTTCGTACTCATAGGTCGAGGCCAGACCCCAGCCGTCGCCATGCTGTTTCGCCAGATCGCGACCGTTGCCCTCTTCTTTGCCCTGGTACTGTACGGCGACGTTCAGGCCGTCAACCAGGCCGAAGAAACCGCTGTTACGGTAGGTGGCAACGCCGGTGGTACGCGCGGTGGCGAAGACATCGGTCTGGGTCCAGGTATCGCCGCCAAACTCCGGCAGCATATCGGTCCAGGCGCCGATATCATAGGCGACGCCGTAGTTACGGCCGTAGTCCAGAGAGCCAAATTCGCCAAACTTGAGGCCGGCAAACGCGAGACGCGTTTTGTCGCCGGAGTTGTCGCCTTCAACGTTATTGGCGCTGAAGTTATATTCCCACTGGCCGTAGCCAATCAGTTGGTCGTTGATCTGGGTTTCCCCCTTGAAGCCCAGACGGGCATAGGTCTGATCGCCATCCTCGGAGTTATCGCTGGAGAAATAATGCAGGCCGGTCACTTTCCCGTAGAGGTCGAGTTTGTTTCCGTCCTTGTTATACACTTCAGCTGCCTGCACGGTTCCTGCAGCAAGAAGTGTAGAGACGGCCACTGTTAGTAATTTTAATTTCATATTATTTCGTCCCTAACTATTAATAAAATATCAAATCTCAGATGCCTTCTGAGCGAGGCTATTATGCGATAATTCGCAAAGAGACTTGAAATTAAAAGTTCCAGTTTTTTAGACCAAATACCATAACTGTGACGACAACAGCGGTTGTTAATTGATGTACATCAATCATTCACTGCTTGCGTTGGCAAATATTCTGAATCACGCCTTACGCAACCCAGAAATGCAGAAGGTTTAACTAAAATAGATAAATTATCATAAGGAAATTCTAATGATTAGATAAATTAAAGATTGCAATTTGTTAAAAACTATAAAAATCAATATGTTATAATTTAAACAACCAATCATTAATGCTTGTTCATAAAGGAATTGATTCCCATAAGTGGCTATTAATGAGTATATTCCGATCCTTTCCCGCAGATAAATTATAGCGCCGAAATGACCACATTTCTTTATTGAAGATTCTTTACAAAAACCGTAAAAATTATAGCATAGTGGTTTAAGATGTGTTTAACACTTCCGTGAAAGGGATATCGTCAGCCCTATTTCAGGGGATAAGTTTAACTATGAATAAATGCTATGAATAAATAGAGCCAGGAACTTATCACCAGTTTGATAAGCCGCTGACGCGCCGGGAACGGCTTATCCGTATCGGGGGTAAAAGGAAGCTGGCGCGGGCTGCTCCCCGCGCAATGCCTGGATTACAGGGTAAAACCGCCATCACCCACTTGCGCCCGGGCGTACCACTTCATTAGCTCGGCGGTTCCCGGCGCATTTTCAGCTGGCGCCCACGGGGCCGCGTCTTGCTCAGAAACCGGCTGGTAACCACCGTATTTAACCTCAAAAATTACGCCGCCTTTATGCATCGACAGCACGGCATGCCAGGTACCCGCCGCCATCTCCAGCACCTTACACTCTTCGCCTAACACCACGCGCTCGGTCACTTTGCCAGCATCATCAAAGGTCAACACCACAAAACGCCCGCTAAGGGATGTCAGCAGTTCAAAAGTGTGCGGGTGGCGGTGAGGCCGAACATAGGTACCCGGCTCCATAGCGACGGCCAGGCGTTGCACCGGATCGCTTAAGTCAGGGTGGAAATTACGATGGGCACGCAAGCGAGGCGAAGCTACAGCCTGTTCGCTTTGTTGCCGAAGGTCACTCAACGTCATTTGTTTCATATAAGCCTTTATTGTAGTTGGGCAGCTTACGGCAATCAGGTTGTCGTAAGGCTTAATGCTATTTTCAACAGACGATTAGCTTCGCCGCTCGCGGAACACATCGCTGTGCGGATTATAGACGCTGATGCCGCGGTCCCAAAGCGCCAGAAATGACGAGAACAGATCGTGGTGGGGTTCCTTTGTCCCCCGCTCGCCCTTTGAGGCAAGACATGGGATAGATGACATGAAAAAGAGACACTTTGTGAGTGCGCTCCTTAACAGTCGTGGCAGGCGGAAAAATAAGATGAGAGTGCGAAGATAAAGGTATAGTCACGCATGCAGGTGCAGCAATTAATCCGGCGTAAATTTATCGAGCAGCGAAAAAGCGTGTAAATAATTAGACAGCGCCAGTAGCGCATGAAATGAGTTAAAGCCGAACTTCTCAATTAATCTTCTTTTATAGCTGCTGTAGGCCTTGGGCGAAATGCCGAGCAGCTCCGGGTAATCTTTTGCCAGTACGGTAAATTTCATAATAAAAATATACTGAAATTCTCTCTCTGTTAACGTGATGTCCTCTCCCACGGGGATGCCATCAGTCACTCTGGCGATAATACTGGCGATATGTGCGGTGCGCCTTTTGTTTATCAAACAAATAATATTACCTTCAACCCGGAAACAAACAAAATTCTTTTTCATTTCAAAGCTGTTTATCAAAAAATGGAACTGCGCGTAGCTGCTGGATGCGTACTTTGTTAAGCACAAATCGACCAGATTCGCCTTTCTGACCGCTTTTATGTCGTTTATTTTCAGACGCATGGCTTTCTTAAAAAAATGATTATGGCTGAAAATAGTTAACATTCCTTTCCCTCATGAAAGTGCAATCATCCTTTATAGAAATGCGTATAATAGGCGCCATGGGGATATACCCATGAGTGAAGTGGGTGAATTATAAGTTTGTTTAATATTTATTGTCCAGACGAGTGAATTTCAGAAAAATCCCTGCGAAATGTAAACCATGGGATTTTCACTGGCCCGGAGACAGCGCTCATCCCCACACTTACTTTAGGATTTTTCTTACGATGCATCGGTTAAAGAGAGATTAGCAGCATATCACTCTACGACAGAGATGATAATTAACGAATAACATTGAAAAAATTAATTTATCAAAAGATAAAACTACCAATGAGGGAATTGCGCATGAACCGAAGCGCATGCGCGCGCTGACTTCCGGGCATTTGTTTGCCCTTCGTTTAAGTCTGCGCCAGGCAGCGACCCGGCGCGACTCAGTTTATGAACGGTTTCTGGCCAGCAAAATAATAATGAAGAGACCACCGATGCCGGCCGTAATGATCCCGATAGGCAGCTCCTGCGGAGCCAGCAGCGTCCTGCTGACGATATCACCGCCGCACAGTAGCACCGCGCCCCACAGGCCGCATAAAGGAAGCAGCAGCAGATGTTTTACGCCAGAAAAATAGCGGCACATATGCGGCACCATCAGGCCGATAAAGCCAATCACCCCGGTCAGGGCCACCAGCAGCGACGTTGCTAACGCGCAGCAGAAAAACACCTCCATTCGCAGGCGGGTAACGTTAATGCCCAGCGACTGCGCGGTCTGCTCACCGGCCAGTAAGCCATCCAGGGAGCGCCAGCGCAGGAGTATGAATGCGCCTAGAAGCAGCAGACTGAACAGGGCGTAGGGCAAATTATCCCAGCGCGCCAGACCGAGCCCACCCAGCGACCAGAACAGCACCGAGCTGGCGGCCCGCTGGTCGCCCGAGAAAATCAGATAGCTGGTCAGCGCGCCGAATAAAAAGGAGATCGCCAACCCGCAGATCACCAGGTGCTCTGCGCCACGCTGCTTTTTAAAATGAAACAGCAGCATCACCGCCACCGCCGAGCAGATGCCGCCAACGAATGCCGACACCGGCAGCGTCAGCGCGCCAAGCCGCTCACCGAATCGGGTGATCACCAGTACCGCTCCCGCCGATGCGCCGGAGGAAAGCCCGAATAAAAAAGGATCGGCCAGATCGTTGCGCGTGGTGGTCTGTAGTAGACCGCCCACGATGGCCAGCACCGCGCCCGCCAGCACCGCCAGCAGCGTTCTTGGCACGCGCAAATCAATGACAATACGTCCGATCATCTCCGAAACCGGCACATCCAGCAGCCGCAAGGCGCCGAGAACCTGGGTAAGCGACAGCGGCACGCTGCCTTTAGCCACGCTGAGCAGCATCAAGCCGGCTAATAACGGCAGCGCCCCCCACGCGGCCCAGTAGTAGCGATAGTGAGTCCCGCTCATTGGTGGGCCGCAGGATACATCGCATGAGCCAGCTTTTCGGCCGCGTTGATATTCGCCGGGCCGGGCGTCAACTCAGCATATTGCAGCTTCAGATAACGCTGCCGCTTCACCGCCGGCGTCTGTTTCATTAACGGATGATTTTCGAGGAAACGGCGCAGCGAATCAGCGCCGCTGCCGGTCTGATAATCGAGAAGAATAATAAAATCGGGTTCCGCCGTCGCCACGCTCTCCCAGGAGGTGGTCCCCCAGCTCATCTCCAGGTCGTCCATCACGTTTTTCCCTCCCGCCGCTTCGATAATCGCGGTCGGCATGGCGTACCGTCCGCTGGTAAAGGGCTTATCTTCGCCGGAATCATAGACAAACACCTTTAATGGCTGCACGCCCTGCGGCGGCTTAGGCAGCGCATTCAGCGTTTTTTTCCAGCCGTCGACCAGCGTACGGGCCTCTTGCTGCTTGCCAAAAATCTTACCCAGCGTCAGCTCATCGTTATACAGCAGGTCCATACTCGCTTTTTGTTTCTGAGAGGCGGTAAAGACGCAGCTCTCGCTCAGCACAAAGGTTTTGATGCCGTATGTTTCGAGCACGGAAGGCGTGACCTCCCCGCCGACCTTCATGCCGTAATTCCAGCCGGCGAAAAAGAAATCAGGATTTGCCGCCAGCAGCGTCTCCAGAGAGGGATATTTCGGCGCCAGCTCGGGAATTGATCTCATCTGATGTTTAAATTCCGGGGTCATTTTGTACCATCCGGTAATGCCGGTTAAGCCAACGATGCGGTCCTGCAACCCGAGAGCAAAAGCCATTTCAGACATATTAAGGTCGTGGATGACCGCCCTTTTCGGCGCCTGAGTGAAGGTCACCGGCGTTCCGCAGCTGTCAATCGTGACGGGAAAATCCGCCGCGTTCGCCGCTGAAATAAAAAGAAACGCCATCGTCCCTGCAAACCATTTATTCATGCTGCGTTATCCTCCGGTAATTTATCAGGCATAGCCTGGCACCTCAAAAATCCGCAGCGCCTTCCCGGTCATGGGATGCGGTACGGTAAAGCTGGTCAAGCCGAAGACCGGGTAAAGCCGTTGTGAAACAAGCACGCGCTCCGGCACATCCCAGGCCACGGCGCGCCCTTGCGATAAAAGCAAAACCCGATCGGCAAAGGCGTCAATCAGGGAAAGATCGTGCAATACCGCAACGACCGTGATTCCCTGGCTTTTCACTAATGACAGCAGCTCCACTCTGCCGTGGGGATCAAGGTGGTTGGTGGGCTCATCCAGCAGCAGCAGTTTTGGCGCCTGGGCCAGTACCCGCGCCAGCGCCGCCCGTTGTCTCTCACCACCGGATAACACGGAGAGCGGTCGCTTGCGCAGCCTCTGCAATCCCGTATCGTTAATCGCGCGGGTTACGATGATGTCGTGTTCGCGACGCGACATGTCCCGGGCGTGGGGAATCCGCCCGAGGGCGACATAATCCTCAAGCGCCAGACGCAGGTCGGGGGTATCATTCTGCGCAAGCACCGCGATCTGCCGGGCTCGCTGCTGCCGGGTTAATGCGGCAATGGAGCGGCCATATAACCGAACGTCGCCATCCCGCGACGGCAGTTGGCAATCTATCGCGCGTAATAAAGAGGTTTTCCCGCTGCCGTTGGGCCCAATGACGGCCAGACACTCTCCTTTACCGGCGCTGAAATGAATGCCGGAGAGCATTTCCCCGCCGCCGGGCCGCGGCAATGATGCGATATTGACGCTAAGCACGGGATCATCGGCTTTTCCACTCTTTGTCAAACTCTCCTCCATTAGCCGCCGCTCCCTCTCTCTTCAGCGTGGATGAGCGAAACACGCGCTCTTTTGAATTTTGATCGGCAGGTAGTGATGATAATCATTATCATTTAAAAAGAAAGGTAAATAGTCACATATTTTATAATGCCAAAATGTTATGATATAACATATCAAAAAAGAAGTGAGAAATGCAACCCGCGCTGCCCTCATGCCAAAGAGAAGCGACAAAACCACGGGGAGTTGTTCTAATAGCCGGACAGTGCTCTCTTGCAGCAAACTCAGTGAATGTGAACAGGAAACGTCAGGATGAAAACGGTAGAGTTTTTGCTTTACACCCTTAAACCGGGGACCGGGAACGAGTTTCACCGGATAATGAAGGAACAAAGCGCCCCCTGTCATCGCGCCGCCGGAATGGATATCGTCTCCTTCGGCAATTCAGTTGATGACAACGACGCTTATTACCTGATCCGGGCCTATGAGGACCTGACGCATTTAAACGCATCCCAGGCGCACTTCTACAGTAGCCCCGCCTGGCGCGAAGGCCCGCGACAGGCCATTATCGACAGGATCAGCGTCAGCGTAAAAACGGTTATGCTGCTGAGCGACAGCGCGATTGATGGCCTGCGAAACGGTTGACCCTCCAGGGCCGCTGGCGTGGCCCAACAAAAAACGCGCTCTCTTTTGCTGTCGCAGAGATTCTGGGGCCCGGGCAAAACGCGGCTGCCGTGCCTGCCTCCGACGCCACCGTTAGTTCTGATTCAACGACTCAAGAAAGCCCTGGGGCGTCGTGTCGCCCAGCTTTTTTTGCGCCCGTCCCCGGTTCCACAGCGCGCACAGCCGCTGCAGCGTCGCGTCCGGTTCATCCAGCGCCGGAATAACGTCGGCTAATCGTTCGCTGAGCTGTACCGCTCCGCGCTCCGCCATCGCCACCGTCCGGCATGAGAGATCCGCGCGCGCGGGCTGAAAGCCTTTATGAGCATAAATCTCAAGACATTGTATACGCGCCGGACAGGCGTTCAGCGCCTCGGTCAGCCAGCTATCGACCAGCGCGGGAGAGATCCCGCTATAGATGCGGCCAAAGCACCAGCCGCTGATCGGCTCCTGCGCCCAGAGCAGATGATGTTCACCGCCGTCGTCCATCGACAGCGCCAGCTGGCGATAGTGCAGCGTCAGGGTATCCGCGCGCATTCCCGCCTTTAACGCTTTTTTCCCCTGCAGCGCGGCATTTTTCCGTCCTTCATGGGCCGGACGCAGATAGCGGTTTAGCGTGGCGCGGGAAATAGCGATGCCCAGCCCCTCATTCACCATAAACAGCAGTTCGTCCAGCGGGGCGCGCAGCGCATCGCGGAGGGCGTTAATGAGAATCTCCTGCTCTTGTCTCAGTACTTTGTGTATCAAATGCGGCGTGGTGTGGTTATCGGAAATCTGGCTGCGGTTGCGCCAGCGGCGAACTGTAGTAATGGAAATCCCCAGTTCCTGCGCCAGTTCCCGGTCGCTTTTCGTCGATTCCTGAAGATATTTACGGGTTCTGGGGGTGGTGGTGGCATTAGCGTGCAGCTTAATTTCCATACGATCCTCTACAGGAAATATAACTAATCATATGAGATATATATTATTGCAGAGAATACAATGTGAACCGCTTCACCTTTCAGCCCACCGCTTTCTCTCATAATCCGCCATAGATAACACACACAGCCCTGTCGATCTTGTACGGAGTTCACAATGAACAATGTTCTGGGATTTCTTGAAGCCAAACTGATGCCTCTGGCGGCGAAAACCGCCCAGCAGCGTCACCTCGGCGCTATTCGCGGCGCCTACGTTTCATTCATGCCTTTTATTATTGTCGGTTCAATTCTGCTGGTGATCTCGTCGTTCCCCAATCAGAGCTACCAGCAGTTTATGGCCAGCACCTTCGGCGCGAGCTGGAGCGCAATTATCGAAATCCCGTTCAACGCGGTATTTTCCACAATGTCGCTGTTTATCAGCTTCCTGGTGGCCTACCGTCTGGCGGAGCACTACGGCGATGACCGCATCTCCTGCGGCATCCTCTCGCTGGTGGGGTTTCTGATCCTCACGCCGTTCATTAAGGTCGCAGAAAACGGCGGCATCACGGTGATCCCCGTGGAGTGGATCGGCACCAAAGGTTTATTCGTCGCCATGATCGGTTCGCTGCTGTGGACCGAACTCTTCTGCTGGCTAAAACGCAAAAAGCTGGTAATTAAGATGCCGGACGGCGTTCCGCCCGCCGTGCAGGAGTCTTTCGCCGCGCTGATCCCGGCGCTGCTGGTGATGATTCTGATCCTGGCGATTCGCATCGGGTTTGCGCACACGCACTACGCCACCATCCACCAGTTTATTTATGAGGTCGTCGCCTCGCCGGTACGCCATTACGGTACCTCCTACTTCGGCGCGCTGATGACCGTTTTCAGCATTACCATTCTGTGGTCGGTCGGCATTAACTCCGGTTCGATGATCAACGGCATCATTCGTCCGCTGTGGATGGAAAATCAGACCGACAACATCGCCGCTATCCAGGCCGGCGTCACCCCGCCGCACATTATCACCGAGCAGTTCTTCGATATGATCTGGATGGGCGGCGCGGGCGCAACGCTATCGCTGGTGATAGCGATGCTGATTTTCGCCCGCAGCAAAAATATGCGCGAAGTTGCCCGCCTCGGCGCCGGCGCCTCCATTTTTAATATCAATGAGCCTATCCTCTTCGGCCTGCCGGTGATCATGAACCCGATTATGCTGATTCCATTTAACCTCGTGCCGCTGGTGCTGGTCACGGTGCAGTACGCGGCGATGAAGATCGGCGCGGTGGCCGTCACCACCGGCGTCTTTATCCCCTGGACGCTGCCGCCAGTGATCAGCGGTTTTATCGTCACCGGGCATCTTAGCGGCAGCGTGATGCAGATCCTCAATTTGCTGATTGGCGCCATGCTGTACCTGCCCTTCATGCGCATCGTCGATAAGCAGTATCGCGCGGCGGAAGTCACCGCCCGTGCTGAAACGGACAACACGCTTGCAAAACAGGAGTAAACCAATGTGGGGAATGATTGCCACCTGGCGAATGGCGCTGGAAGGCGTAACCGAAGCCGCGGCGGCGCTGGCATCCGGCGCTGATACCGCCAGCGCCGTGGTCAATGCGGTGGCGGCGGTAGAAGATTTTCCGCTGTACAAATCGGTGGGCTACGGCGGCCTGCCGACGGAAAACGGCGAGGTCGAACTGGATGCCGCCTTTATGCATGGCGATACCCTGGCCTTCGGCGCGGTCGGTAATCTGGTGGATATTGCCAACCCGGTGAAAGTCGCCCACGCCCTGAGCCGTCAGCGCTACAACAGTCTGCTGGTCGGCCAGGGCGCCAGAGAGTGGGCCATAAGCCAGGGATTCGCCGCCAAAGCGATGCTGACCGAACGCGCAATGCAGCATTACCGGAAGCGCTGTCGCGAAACGCTGGATAAAGGCCTCAGTCCTTACGACGGCCACGATACCGTGGGCATTATTGGCCTTGATAAACAGGGTTCCATGAGCGTTGCCACCTCCACCAGCGGCCTGTTTATGAAAAAGCGCGGACGGCTGGGCGATTCGCCGATTATCGGCTCCGGTTTCTACTGCGATAGCGAGACCGGCGCCGCAACGGCGACCGGCGTCGGTGAAGATCTGATGAAAGGCTGCACCAGCTACGAAATCGTCCGGCGAATGGCCCAGGGAATGACGCCGCAGCAGGCGGCGGACTCGGTGGTCTGCGAGCTGGAAGACAAACTGATGTCGCGCTTTGGCCGCGCGGGCGACCTTTCGGTGGTGTGCATGAACCGGCGCGGCGAATTCGGCGCCGCCACCAATATCAAAACCTTCTCCTTTGTCGTCGCCAGCGCGACGCAGCCGCTCACCGTGTTCTGCGCCGAGCGCGTTCGGGAGAAAACCCATTACCGGCCGGTGGACGACGAATGGATGCAGGCCTATGCCGCACGCATTCGCGCCCCCATCGAGGAGTAAGCCATGCTGGATTATCGTCTGATTAATCAACTGGATAGCGCCTGCACCGGCGCGCATCTGGTGACCTGGCCCGGCAGTACGCTGCTGGCCCAGGCCCCGCTCAATCCCGTTCCCCTGCTCGCGGAAATGGTGGAACAGGCCGCCCGCGGCGAGGTGGCGGATACCCGCTTCGGCTGCTCCCCCTTCGCCCGCATCACCCTCATTCCGCGACCGCTGTGGAGGGATACGCTGAACGATGGCCTGGCCGAGGCGCTGCGGCCGCTATGCAAAAAGCCGGTGAGCGAAACGCTTATCCTCGACGCTTCGCTGGAAGAGAGCAGCGGCGCTTTAACCAAAGCGCTGCGCGAACTGTTTAACCTCGACTGGCAGCTTGATGATTTGGGCCTGCATCAGGTGAAAGCCGCCAGGCCACGCCTGCGCCAGCTCGCCCTCTATGCCTTACCCGAACAGCGGTCGGCGCTGAACACCCTCGCCCATCGTCAACGGGCCACGGCGCACGGCATGCTCGCCGCGCGGCGGCTGGCGGATCTGCCTGCGGAGCAGTGTACCCCGCAGTACGTGGTGGAAGAAGCCCGGCGTCTGTGCGCGGATATCCCCACGCTGCGCTGCGAAGTTCTGGATGAAAAAGCGATCGTCGAACAAGGGCTCGGCCTGCTGCATGCGGTGGGTAAAGGCGCTGAACGCCCGCCGCGCCTGCTGGCGATTCATTATGATGGCGTCCGCGAGGGCCCGGTTCGCTGCTACGTCGGTAAAGGCGTCACCTTTGATACCGGCGGACTGTGGCTCAAGGAAGGCGCCGGGATGTACACCATGAAGTACGATATGTGCGGCGCGGCCAACGTCCTTGGCCTGATGCTGAGCATCGCCGAGCTGGCGCTACCGGTGCGGGTAATGGGCGTACTGGCGCTGGCGGAAAACGCGATTGGCCCCGCCGCCATGCAGCCGGGCAGCGTCGCCCGGGCCTGTAATGGCCTGACGGTAGAGATCAATAATACCGACGCTGAAGGCCGCCTGGTGCTTTCCGATGCCATTGCCTGGGCGAGCCAGCGGCATCCGCAGGCGCACTATATTATTGATATTGCGACCCTTACCGGCGCGGTGGTTAAGGCGCTGGGTTACGATTTGAGCGGCTTGATGACGCAAAGCGACGCGCTGCGGGCGGGGTTAACCCGGGCAGGAATAAAAAGCGGGGATGAGGTCTGGTCGCTGCCGCTGGATAGCAGGCTGAAGAAGCAGACCGAAAGCGCAATCGCCGACCTGTGCAATACGCCCGGCAATAATGCGGCCATCAGCGCCTCCGCCGCCTGGCTTTTGCACCATTTTTCCCCGCCGGAGATCCCCTGGGCCCATCTCGACGTCAGCGGCACGGCGCTGTGGCGCGAAGGCGGTAAAAGCGTCGCTTCCGGCCGGCCGATTCCGCTACTGATTCAGCATCTGCTCGACGATATCGACGAGAGTTAACCCCCTCCCCGGAGGCGATGCTGCGCATCTGTCCGGGCTACGGTTACCAGCAATCTGCGGCCCGGTAGCCCGGCTAAGCGCAGCGCAAGCCGGGAAGAAGCC